>CAZXGO010000010.1:21291-28359 GCA_964640035.1 uncultured Chitinophagales bacterium | reverse complement strand
ATCGGCTTCAACAACGATCAGGTGTTCAAACGTCTTCGTGGACCTAAAGATACTCAGGTCAAGGTCACGATTCTCAGACCAGGCGCCAGTTCTCTGCTCAATTTCGTGATTACCCGTGATGATATCAGCCTGTTCACGGTCGATACCTCGTATATGTTGGATAATCAGACCGGTTATATCAAAATCAACCGCTTTGGTGCCACTACCTACGAAGAATTCATGAATGCGATGTTGCAATTACAATCGAAGGGCATGAATCGCCTTGTGCTTGATCTTCGCAACAATGGTGGTGGTTATATGCAGCAAGCCATCATGATGCTGGACGAGTTTTTTGATGCCGGTAAAACGATCGTATCAACAAAGGGAAGAATCCCTCAGATGAATTCTTCCTACTCTTCTACTGAGAATGGAATATTTAAAGATCAACCATTGATCGTCCTCGTTAATGAGGGTTCCGCATCCGCTAGTGAGATCGTTTCGGGCGCTGTTCAGGACTGGGATCGTGGTTTGGTAGTAGGATCGCGTACTTTTGGTAAGGGTCACGTAATGCTACAATATCCACTTCCTGATAGCAGCAGTATCATTCTGACCACCTCGAAATACTACACCCCTTCTGGACGCTTAATCCAAAAGCCATATGCTAATGGTCGTGAAGAATATGCTTATGAGCTGATCAAACGTGAGCGGGATCCATCAACCGATGCGGTACGCTTTATCCAGAATGTACCCGACTCGCTTGTGTATAAAACCAATGCGGGTCGCTTGGTCTATGCCGGTGGTGGAATCGTACCCGATCATATCATACAGGGTGACACAACGGGAAGTTTTACCTTGGGCTTTATGCGTCGCAAGCGGATTTCTACCGAATTTGTGATGGATCACCTTGCTAAAAAGGGCGATGAGTATCGAAATAACTGGAAAAGTCGCTTTGAAGAGTATCGCACGAATTTCAGCTGGAATCAGACAGATAAAGATGCCTTCAAAAAACGTATCACTTCCAGTGGACTCTTTTTCACGGATACCACCGCAACTGCTCGCTTTACAATGACGGGTGATACCTTATATATCAACCCCAAAACCTATGCTAAGGAAATGTGGGTGATTGAGGGTGCACTTAAGGCTGAGCTGGCTCAACAGATCTTTGGATCCTCGCAATATTATATTGTTTGGAACGACATTTTTGATCTCACCCTGAAAGAGACCATGAAATTATGGCCAGAGGTATCTGATCTGCAAACGAATGCCCGTCGGAATACCACTCAAAAAGGGGTTCTTCGAAATAAACCATAGAGTACAGAGGCGTGACCCGATATTTGTCAGCTGGATTCGTTCTCGTTTTTCTCCTGGTCGTAGGAGCATGGTTACATACCGATCGTCCGGCTGCAGCACTAAATAAATATCAACAGGCAGTTGATCGGGTCGTTGATAACTACGTGGATGAGCCCGATTTGAATGTGTTACTTCGGGGTAGTTTAACGGGTCTGGCGAAAAGTCTGGGTGATTCTACACTCGCTCTGGTTGGAAGTCCTCTTGATACTATCAAAATTCCCTCTGTCGGCTCGACAAAAGAGCTCAACGACGCTTTTTCCCAAGCCTGGAAATGGGCCATAACGACAAAACCGGGAGCCAACCCAGATTCCCTGATTGAGCGTACCATTCGTGGCATGCTTCAAAACCTGGACCCTCATTCAGTGTATATCAATTCCAGAGCTAGTGCCCGCGTGATGGAAGATTTTCAGGGGCATTTCAGTGGGATTGGCTTGAGCTACGAGATTGTTCGCGACACAGCGGTAGTTTTGCATGTAATTCCTGGTGGACCTGCTTTCAACGCTGGTGTATTTCCTGGGGATCGGCTCATCGGTCTGGATTCGACGACCATCGTAAAAACGACCACAGATCGAATACGCGAGTTGATACGCGGACCTGAACATAGCACGCTGCGTCTTGTTCGTTTACCATTCGGAGCGTTGCGTGCCGATACCCTAAGTATCCAACGATCAACGATACCTACGAAATCCGTGGAAGCTCACTTCATGTTGGATGATCAAACGGGATATCTTCGCATGAACCGCTTTGCAGCCACTACCCGCACTGAATTTATCGAGGCGACGACCGCGTTACAGGCACAGGGAATGCAGCGCATGGTTCTGGATCTTCGTAACAACGGAGGTGGATATCTGCAACAGGCGCTGATGATCGTAGATGAATTCTTGGATGGTCGTCAACGTGTATTGAGTACTAAAAGTCGTCATCGTCAATTCAATAATACCTACCATTCTTCTCGTGATGGCCGATTGCACGATATGCCCATCATGATTCTGGTGAATCAAAGTTCGGCATCAGCATCCGAAATTGTAGCAGGCGCTCTGCAGGACTACGATCGTGCCTTGGTTGTAGGTCGACGCACCTTCGGAAAGGGGCTTGTGCAACAGCAGTTTTTGCTTAACGACCGGAGCATTATCCGTGTGACCACCTCACGTTATTACACGCCATCGGGTAGGCTCATCCAGAAACCGTACATCAACGGACGCGAAGCCTACGCCAGCGAAATCCGCACCCGTAATGCTGACGCCAGTTCCGACATCAGGAATTATGTACAACAAATACCTGACTCGCTTATTTTCAGGACTACATCAGGCCGACCCGTGTATGGTGGCGGGGGAATTATTCCGGATCACATTTTGGTCGATACGCTACAGATCCCTTTATTGGATGTCGTAAGACGTGAGCGCTTACACTATCCTTTCCTCTTTGGGCTGTTGAGTAACATGGGTGAGGACCAGGTTCGCATGCGAATGATGTCGGATTCGAGCACTCCAAGACCGGAGCTAATTCTAAATGATGATGATTTGCTCAGGTTTAAAGCGATGCTTGCTTCCCGGTTTGTGGGGAATCGAACTAATGGGGAGGTTTCCGAGGAGGGGGAGCAACAGCTGTTAATGGCACAACAGGAGTTTGATCAAAACTTTACCTTTATTCAGGAATATCTCTATGCCGAAGTAGCCCGCATGATATGGGGAACTTCCGGCTATTGGCGCGCTGCCAGTATGGGCTACGATCAGATGATTGTTCGAAGCAAGGGTCTTTGGAGCGAATATTCGCAGATTGTGCAGGAGTGAGTGGTGAGTAGTGAGTAGTGAGTGGTGATTAAGGGTTGATAGGTGGCGGTTAGCAGGTGCTTCAGTACCAACCTCTTCAACAGTCAACTCTTCAACTCCTCAACTCCTCAACTCTTCAACCTTCAACTCCTCAACCTTCAACTCCTCGCTTTACTCAAAACCGCCAAGGCCGCTGTTTCGGCCCTAAGGCGTCTCGGTCCTAACGACACCATCGTGGCTCCGGCATCGAGGGCGAGTTGCACTTCGCGGTCACTGAAGCCTCCTTCGGGACCCACCAAAAGCAATGGTGAGGCAGGTGTATCGGTATGAGGCATCCTGCTTTCAGGTGCCGCCTTTTCATGGGCGATGAACATGGGCCGATTCGCGAATTTACCCTCTTCAAGCACAGCCTCGAGTGACACGCCCGTCGCTAGCTCAGGCAGCCAGCTGGTCAGACACTGCTTCATCGCGCTTACCTGGATGGCATGCAGACGGTCCTCGCGCACGTGCGTACGCTCGCTCCGCTCGGTCTGCATCAGGATAAGTTTCAACACCCCCAGCTCAACCGACTTCTCGACGAGCCACTCCAAGCGCTCGCGGCTCTTGATCATACCGACGGCCAGAACGGGCAGCGGCTCTCGGGAAGAGAAGTGCCTGTTTATGATCTTTAGTTCAAGCGATCGCTTCCCAATATATAAAACATGAGATTCATAGCGATTTCCGCATCCATCGGTAACCCACACGATCTCCCCAGGCTTGATTCGTAGAACCTGAGTCGCGTGACGTGCCTCGTCTTCAGGAAGACGAATCAGGTCGCCTACAACGTGGTCAGATGGGGCATAAAATACGTTCAATGCACATCCCCTGGTCGAAATGCCGTCTCACCGGTGCGCAGGGCCTTCTCGACATACGGGTGACACGTGCGGCAACTGCAACCGCAGAAGCGCATCTGGATCAGTTCATCCAGGGTATCAAAGTCATTTGCCTTGGCATATTCCAGGATTTCTGTGAAAGTACGCCAATGGCACACGCAATGCGTAACCGTCTTGAGAGGATCCTGATCAACCATCAGCAAAATGCTTGCTCAACTTGAGTTCTTGTCCCTGGTAATTGCTGCGTATACCTTGCCCGTATAGCGATTCGGGGATTTCCGTATTGGGTTCAAAGACCATCCGGAATACCGTCTGACCGTCTTCAACAAGGAAGGGTACATCATGGATACGTACCTCGAGTACAGCCTTCGCGCCTCCATCGGTAATCGCTCCACCAAAACCACTGTCGAAGAAACCGGCGTAGTGGGTCCTCAACTCGCCCGAACCCGTATCGTAGGGCACCATCTCGGCGGCCAGGGAACCGGGGATGCGTACCCGCTCGCGCGAGGCAAAAATATAAAATGCTTCCGGCTCCAGAATCATGAAATCATCTTTGCGGGCATATAAGGTATCCCAGAAATCAGCCACCTGGTAGTGGCCGATCTTATCCAAATCAACAATATCCCGATTCTTGCGCGCCTTATACCCAATGATCGCGCCCTCTTCGGCGGCCATACTCACACTCATAAACAGCCCATTCCCAGTTTTGAGCTTATCAGAGGCTATCGGACCCTTTTCGTCAAACAGGATAGGATCTACACGATGGATACCCAGAAGCTCCTGGTCCGTTATAAACTGCTGACCATGACGCACCCTGAGCTGATTCAGACGATTGCCTGTCCGCACCCGAACCGGAAAAGATTTCGGTACCACTTCAAGGTACAGTGGACCCGAATAGCCCGCTGATATCTCTTCAAAACGATGTGAATAATCGGTAATCACCCGGGTAAAAATATCTAATCTGCCCGTTGATGACTTTGGATTCGTGCGAGCTGTCAAAGGTTGTTCTGTAAAAAAGGGCACATCCAACTGAATAGAGCGCCCATTCCAGGGTTCAGCACCGGCTGAAGGTAAATGAATCGTCTCCAACAATGGAATGATGTACGTGCAATTAGGCTCCAATATGGCCCCCTGCTCGATGGAGAACGAGTGCTGTGTGAGCTTCTGTAGCTTTTCGGATACCCGCTCATTTTCCGGCAAGAAACTACAGCGAACCCGGTGAGCCACTGTTCCCAGGCGCAAATCCAAAGAATTCGGCTGATATTGATCGGCAACAATGGGATGCTCCGGATCAGATCCAATAATACCACATTCCACAAACTGGCGAATGCGCTGTACGGGGAGAATTCCAGGGGCTTTTAGTAATCCATCCATCATGATACTTATCGTTTAGACTTAATACCGAGTAATTGGTGTACGGCCAGCCATTGCTCGGAACTTACTGGGGTAATGGAAAGACGATTCCGTTTGAAAAGGGTCATCTCGGAACAAATGGGGCAATCTTGGAGGCGATTTCTTTCAAGAGGTTCCTTAAATGTTACCTCATGCTTTACATCGACCAGATACCAAATAGGCTGAGATTCAATCGACTTTTTGTCAAAATATTCTGATTTCGGGTCGAATTGAGTCGGATCAGGATAACTTTTAGATGCCACAACCGCCGTTCCGGCGATATGCGGAGGCTTTGAATTAGAATGGTAGATCAACACTCCATCTCCCACCTTCATCTGATCTCTCATGAAATTTCGAGCCTCGAAATTTCGAACCCCTTCCCACATGGTGGTCTTATTTTCAGCTTTAAACAAATCATCGATGCTAAACACATCGGGCTCCGTTTTCATCAACCAATATTGGCGTGGTTCTTTAGTTGCCATCTTGGTTCAATGCTTCTTCCTGAGAACGGTACTTATCTACGTACCAGAGTATTGTTTCTCGCAGATGCTGTTCAAAACTGCCTTGATGGCGCCATCCTAAGTCACGCTCAATTTTTGTGGGGTCGATGGCATAGCGTAAATCATGTCCTGGACGATCCGTAACAAACTGAATTAGGTTGGTATAATCGCCATCAGGGCCATCACCTACAACATCATTCATAATGGAACATATCGCATGTACGAGATCCAGATTCTTCCACTCATTGTGTCCGCCTACATTGTAGGTCTCACCTGCTTTTCCATTGCGATACACCAGATCAATGGCCGAGCAATGATCACTCACATGAAGCCAGTCTCTGATGTTCTCCCCTTTCCCGTACACAGGTATCGGACTCTTTCTGTACGCATTGCGAATAACCGTTGGAATAAGTTTCTCATCGTGCTGAAAACGACCATAATTGTTGGAGCAATTCGTAGTGACTACATTCATCCCATAGGTATGAAAATAGGCGCGAACCAACATATCGGAGCCTGCTTTAGTGGCACTATAGGGTGAATTGGGCGCAAAAGGAGTCTCCTCAGTGAAATAACCTTCCGCACCGAGGCTACCGTACACTTCATCGGTCGATACATGATGAAAACGGTAGTGGGCCAAGCCCTCTTTTGAGTCCATCCAGAATCGACGACACTCATCCAGAATGTTAAAGGTACCCACGACATTCGACTGCACGAAAGGCTCAGGACCTTTGATCGAATTATCGACATGCGATTCAGCTGCAAGGTGGATGACTCCATCAGGCTTAAAGGTTTGGACGGCATCCTGCACAGCGTCGCGATGCACCAGGTCTAACTTTTTAAAATAGTATCGACTGCTACTTTTAAGCTCAGCTAAGTTACTTGGATCGGAAGCATAGGTGAGTTTATCTAAATTCATGATCTGCATATCCGGATATCGTCCATGCAGATAAAGGATTAGATTTGATCCGATAAATCCGCTACCACCGGTAATAATTATTCGCATAGTCCTAAGGTTTAATATTGCTCAAGGTACGGATTTGAACTATTAAACAAATCGGATTCGGGAATATCTTTTAGCAAGGGAGCTACCTTGTCCTTATCCGATAGATGAACATCGAGAAGTGGCCAATTGATCCCTACTTGTGGATCATTCCAGCGTAATGACCGCTCCCCAGATTGCAGATAGTAGTCCGAACATTTATAGGA
>CAZXGO010000010.1:20318-21281 GCA_964640035.1 uncultured Chitinophagales bacterium | reverse complement strand
CAAGTGCTTGAAAGCCATGGGCGAAACCTTCGGGGATATACAATAACTGTTTATTTTGCTCACTGAGAAGTACGCTGACATATTTACCGAATGTAGCAGAATCTTTACGCAGATCAACAGCCACATCTACAATCGAACCTTGCAGAACAGTTACTAACTTACTTTGTGCTTGTTCAATCTGATAATGTAAGCCTCTAAGAACTCCACGTTTGGATGTAGAGATATTGTCCTGAACAAAATTTTCAGTGATACCAGCCGATGCAAAAACATTCTGCCGATACTGTTCTCTGAACGTACCCCTATGGTCGGAAAATACGCGAGGGACGATCCTCACCACCCCGGAAATCGTTGTTGGGATAAATTCCATATCACATCCTACACATCAAATCCTTGTTCATGTATTTTGAGCTGATGTTACACTTGTTCTACTTGTAATTGCTCTAATAAACGCTGAAGACCATCTTCCCAGGACTCAAGATAGACTCCCTCCACCTTAGATGCTTTATCACAATTAAGCAGAGAATAGGCTGGTCTTCTGGCCTCGGTAACATATTCAGTAGAGGAAACACGTTCAACAAGAGTCCTTGAGCCTGTTTGCCTGAAAATTTCTGTGGCAAATTCTGACCAAGAGCAGATTCCTAGCGAAGAAAGATGATAAATACCGTTTTGCTTGGATTGGATCAAGGCCAAGGTATTCATCACTACCCGATCAGCAAAAGATGGGGCTCCAAACTGATCATCAACAACCCGGACGTGATCTTTATCTATAGAAAGCCTCATCATTGTCTTGACGAAATTGTGTCCATATCGACCGCACAGCCATGAGGTTCGAATAATAAGATGACGACATCCTGAGGCTTGTATCTGTTGTTCACCGACCCATTTAGTTTCTCCATATACATTTATTGGGTGTACAGGATGATCCTCAACAAAACCCATTGGAAATGTCTTACGATCATCGGC
>CAZXGO010000010.1:8047-20308 GCA_964640035.1 uncultured Chitinophagales bacterium | reverse complement strand
CTGACCCTCCGAAAACATAATCTGTTGAGTAATGAACTAGCAATATATTTCGTTGAGCACACTTAGATGCAATACGACCGGGAACAATCGCATTTAAACGTCTAGCCTGTTCTGATTCCGATTCGGCCTGATCCACCTTCGTATAGGCTGCGCAATTGACCACAATACTGGGCTTTACATGATCGAGAACCCGATCGAGAGCATCACTATTGGAAACATCAAGGTCTTCGTAGGTGTAAGCGTAAACGTGCTCATCACGCATCACCAGTTGCTGAACCCACTCACGACCCAACTGACCACCGGCGCCTAAAATGAGAAATCGGTGATCCATGCCCTCTTAGTCCATGTTAGCCGCTAGTTCATTCGCCAGTCGATAAGACTCAGGCGTTCCGGCATCGGTCCACCAGCCATCCAACATCGCAAAACCCATTTCTCCTTTGGTGATGTAATGATTATTCACATCTGTGATCTCTAACTCACCACGGCCGGATGGTTTCAGGGTCTTGATGATTTCAAAAACCCCTGCATCGTACATGTAAATACCGGTTACACAGTAGTTACTTTTGGGATTTTTAGGCTTTTCCTCGATACCGATGATGCGATCACCTGCAAGCTCGGCCACCCCGTAGCGTTGGGGATCGTGCACCTCTTTAATAAAAACCTTTGCACCTTTTTCATTCCAGGATTGCGCACCATCTTTCAGGGAGGCTTCAAAGATGTTATCACCAAGAATGACCATCATGGAATCATTTCCGCAGAAATTTTCAGCCAGGCCTAACGCCTGGGCAATCCCACCGGCCTGATCTTGCACCTTGTAGGTAAATCGGCATCCAAATTCATGACCGGATCCCAGTAGACCAACCACATCCCCCATATGCTCTGTGCCAGTTACGATAAGGATTTCATCGATCCCTGCACCGATTAATTTTTCGATGGGATAGTAGATCATGGGTTTACTTCCAACGGGAAGCAAATGTTTGTTGGTCACTTTCGTGAGGGGATACAAACGGGATCCGGTACCACCGGCAAGAACGATGCCTTTCATAGTTGGTTTGTTTTACAAGAGCATGCTGCTGGGGTTTTCCAATAGATGTCTTAAGGTGGATAAAAATTCTGCGGCTGAGGCACCATCTACGACGCGGTGATCACTGGAGAGCGTTACTTTCATGCGTTTGCCAGGAACTACCTGGTTATTTTCTACGACAGGAACATCACGAATAGACCCAACAGCCAGGATGGCTGCATTAGGTGGATTGATGATGGCTGTAAACTCTTCGATGCCGTACATCCCCAGATTCGAGATGGTGAAGGTGCTGCCTTCCCACTCTTCTGGCTGAAGCTTTTTGTCACGGGCACGAGTGGCCAGGTCTTTTGTTTCGAGGGAGATTTGACGCAGGCCTTTTTGATCTGCATTGCGAATCACTGGAGTGAGAAGTCCATCTTCAACGGCTACGGCTACTGCTACATGTACGCCGCCGTTAATACGGATGATATCACCCAACCAGGATGAATTCATTTTCGGATGGCGACGTAAGGCCACGGCACAAGCTTTTACCACAAGATCATTAAAACTGAGTTTGACGTCACTGATCGTGTTGAGCTGTTCCCGGGCAGCCACTGCATGCTTCATATCGATATCAATCGTCTCGTAGAAATGCGGGCTTGTAAACTTGCTTTCTGCTAAACGACGCGCGATTGTTTTACGCATTTGCGTGATGCGTACCTCTTCGTCGGCACCAGTAGGCGCAGGAATAAATACGGGAGCTTGCACCGCGGGAGTAACAGATGGAGCTGATCCACCGGCAGGAGCCGTTTCAACATCCTTACGGACTATACGTCCTTCGGGGCCACTACCTTTAACTTTACCCAGATCGATACCCTGTTCTGCAGCCATTTTACGTGCTAAGGGTGATGCTTTGATGCGAGCATCTGAACTTGAGGATGCCAGGTCCCCTAAAATCGGGTCGAAAGTGGCTTCCTGTTTAACAGGTACAGAAGCTTGCTCAGGAGCAGCAGCTTTTGCAGGAGCAGGAGTACTGGCTGTGGGAGCGGAACCGCCTGTAAACTGACTAATATCTTCGCCCGGCTTACCAATGATGGTTAATAGTCCACCAAGTGGAACGGATTCCCCCTCTTTTGCGAAAATCTTGAGGATGGTGCCGGAGTCGAAGACTTCCACATCCATAGTGGCTTTGTCGGTTTCCACTTCAGCGATGATATCACCTGATTTTACCGTATCACCTTCTTTTACATTCCATTTTGCGATCACCCCTTCTTGCATGGTGTCGCTGAGTTTGGGCATATCAATTTTTATAGCCATGGTGCTCGTCTTATTCTAAAATCGTTAACGGTAACATACAGCTTTTACAGCATCAATCACTTGTTTTGGTCCTGGCAACCATGCATCAAAAAGGTTTTTGGCGAAAGGTGCTGGAACATCTGGCAAGGTTACACGCTGAATGGGTGAATCCAGATAGTCAAAACTATCACGTTGAATCTGAAATCCAACCTCAGCGGCAACGCCACCAAAGGGGTGCGATTCGTCAACAATCACGCAGCGATTGGTTTTTCTCACTGAGTTGAAAACCATTTCAAAATCAAAAGGTTTGATCGTTCTGGGATCGATGATTTCACATTCGATACCATCTTTTGCCAATTCATTAGCTGCTTGTACAGCCACATGATACATTTTACCGTGCGCAACCAGGGTCACGTCAGAACCTTCGCGTTTGATCTTGCCAACCCCGATCGGAATGGTGTACTCTCCATCGGGCACCTCACCTTTCATTCCATACATTTGCTCGGATTCCAGGAAGATAATGGGGTTATCATCACGTATAGCCGATTTGAGCAAGCCTTTGGCATCAACAGGTTCAGACGGATATATTACTTTAAGACCTGGAAAGTGAGCGTATAAGCTCTCGAAAGCTACCGAGTGGGTAGCACCCAATTGACCTGCTGAGGCATTTGGACCACGAAATACCATCGGCATGGTAATTTGTCCACCACTCATGTAACGAAGCTTAGCAGCATTGTTAAGAATCTGATCGATACCCACAACAGCAAAGTTGAAGGTCATAAACTCAACGATCGGGCGCAAACCATTCATGGCAGCACCGACTCCAATTCCTGCAAAGCCAAGCTCGGAAATAGGGGTATCGATAACTCGCTTTGGACCAAACTCCGCGAGCATGCCCTGGGTTACTTTGTAGGCACCATCGTACTCTGCAACCTCTTCTCCCATGATAATGATGGAAGGGTCATTACGCATTTCCTCAGACATTGCCTCGCGGATTGCTTCACGATATTGTAGAACAGCCATTGTTATTTCTCCGGATTTAAATAGTTAGGGATGGGTTGATCAGGTTGTCCATGGAAAATCATCTTCCACGTAGACGTGTTTATACAGATCTCCCAAATCCGGGAACGGACTGTTCTCAGCAAAATCGATACTATCGAGGACTTCTTTTTCGATTCGCTCATCGATCGCTTCAATGTCGGCTGCAGTTGCCAATTTCTTCTTGATGATGTAATCCTTCAATCGCTCAATTGGGTCAAACGATTTAAAATCATCCATTTCTTCTTTGGTACGGTAATTTTGCGGATCACTCATGGAGTGACCACGGTAGCGATAGGTTCTGACTTCCAGAAACCATGGCGTGTTATTCTCACGAACGTCTTTGGCTACTTCTTTGAATTTTTCATAGACACTAAAAGCATCCATACCATTAACGATATCGCTCTTCATATCGTACCCGCAAGCACGCTTGTAAAGATCAGTAGCAGAGTGACGTGCTACAGCAGTACCCATGGAGTAACCGTTATTTTCAACGACGAAGATGACCGGAAGTTTCCATAACTGAGCCATGTTAAAGGTCTCATTGACAGAGCCCTGATCGATAGCACCATCACCAAAGAAGCAGACGACTACGCGACCATTGTTATTGTACTTATTCGCCATGGCCATTCCGGCGGCAAGAGGGATATGTCCGCCTACAATTCCGTGTCCACCCCACATGTGCTTTTCAACTTTGAAGTAGTGCATTGACCCACCTTTACCCTTGCTCATGCCGGTCGCTTTTCCAAACAACTCAGCCATACTTTCGTTGGCAGAAGCCCCACGAGCCAGAGCGTGACCGTGATCACGATAAGCAGTAATAAGGTCGTCGTTGTCGTTGAGCGCAGTAACAGTTCCCGTAGAAACAGCTTCCTGGCCGATATAGAGATGCAAGAAACCACCAAATTTACCTTTTTGATACATTTGAGCGGCACGTTCTTCAAATCGACGCTGTAATTGCATCGACTCATACATCTTAACTACATCAGCATCCTCAAGACCAAGTTGCTTGTGAGTTTTTGTTGTCGCTTTGGGTAAAACTGTGCTCTTGAGCACAGACCCAGTCGGGGTAAAGCCGACCATCTCAGCTTTTTTTGCCATGATTTAAGTTGAAATTAACGCTTAAGTACGTGTAAGGAACTCGAATAAAAACCTGTCTGTAATCCTTTAAGATTGGCTACAGCTTAGAAATATAGCCATTATTGCTGCTATTTGGAAACAAAAATCAGGCATTTAACTTCGAAGATACAGAAGCAAGAACTTCTGTGAGTTTCTCCGGTAAACGTCCACCAGCAGTTGCAAGATTCGCTTGGCCGCCACCTCCGCCGCCCAATTCACGAGCGAGAGCTCCAACCAAGGTTCCGGCTTTAAGTTTTCCCTCAGCAATAAGGTCGTCAGAAACGGTTGCAACCAGATACACTTTACCGGCATCCTGATCACGAGATCCTAACACAGTAACTGCTTTTTTAGGTACTCGTTTAAGAGATTCATAGCCTAATTGTTTCAGGATTTCAGTATCAGCATGCATGATCTCACCTGTTATCACTTGTATTCCTTGATATTCAGCAGAAGCTTCAATAAGGCTAGTCAATTCGGATAAAGATCGTTGTAAACGAGCCATTTCAAGCTCTTTTTCCATGCGCTTACGGTCTTCGATGATTCCCTGTAAGGTTTGGACCGGATCCGAGGTTTGTCCCAATTGGGCAAGCAATTGTTGGTAGGCTTTCTTTTCCTCGCGGATCATTTTGTCGGCACCAAGACCTGCAACAGCTTCAATACGACGCACACCTGAAGCCACAGAGCCTTCACTCACAAAGCGGAAGTAACCGATTCTACCCGTAGCGTCGACATGGGTTCCACCACAGAGTTCCACCGAGTAATTCGGATCAAAGGTGATCATTCGGACATGATCTCCATATTTTTCCCCGAAAAGCATCATTGCTCCACGCTCACGTGCGGTTTCTATTGGGACATTTCGCTCCTCCTGAAGGGCGATATTCTCCTGAATCTTACGATTTACAATCATTTCGATTTCATCCAATTCAGATGGCTCTATCGATTTAAAATGAGAGAAATCAAAGCGAAGTCGTGCTTCATCGACTAGGGAGCCCTTTTGAGCAACGTGGGTGCCGAGAACTTCGCGTAGAGCAGCATGTAATAAGTGTGTCGCAGAGTGATGTTTACTGATTTCCAGGCGACGTACGGCATCCACGCGTGCATGCCATTCTCCTTGCAGGTCTTCCGGCATGGTTTCAACATAGTGAACTATTTTACCCATAGCTTTTTGCACATCCACAACGCGCAAGTGTTCATCGCCATTGGTTAGAATCCCCTGATCGGCCACCTGACCACCACTTTCTGCGTAGAAAGGAGTCTTGTCGAGTACTAAGGCAATCCTTTCACCCTCCTTACGAAGCATCATAATACGTGAATGCGTCTCGGTGTAATCGTAGCCGACAAAGTCGGAGTCCTCACCAGAATGCACCTCGACCCATTTATTTGTATCTGAAAGGTCAACTTTGAATTTTCCAGCAGATCGGGCACGTTCTTTTTGCTCTTGCATACGAGTAGCAAAGCCAGCCTCGTCAACCGTCAGATTTTTTTCTCTGGCCATCAAAGAGGTCAAGTCGATCGGAAAACCATAGGTATCATGGAGCATAAAGGCATCATCACCACTGATCGATGACTTACCTTCAGTCATTTTATTAAAGAGCTCAATCCCCTGGCCCAAGGTGCGTAAGAATCCTTTTTCTTCTGCTTCAATGACCCCTTGAACATAGCCTATCTGCGCTTGTAACTCGGGGAATACTCCAGAAAACTGTTTTGCCAGCGTAGTAACTAATTCAAACATGAAGGGTTGATTGAAGCCAAGGCGATCCCAACCGTATCGGATCGCACGACGCAGAATTCGACGAATCACATAGCCGCGACCGTCATTCGAAGGTGATGCACCATCAGCAATGGAGAAGGCTACGGCCCGAATGTGGTCTGCAATCACTCTCATGGCAATATCGGCCTGTGCATCTTGACCGTATGGGATGGCAGCCATCTTCGAAATGTGTGAAATCAGTGGAGTGAAGACATCCGAATCGTAATTAGACGATTTTCCCTGGATTACGGCACAAATACGCTCAAAACCCATGCCCGTGTCAACGTGCTTAGCGGGTAGTTGCTTTAAAGACCCATCACTCTGACGATTGAACTGGATAAACACCAGATTCCAGATCTCCATAACGCGAGGGTCGTCGGCATTCACAAGCTCACTGCCGGGTTGGACTGCCCGTTCCTGATCACTGCGTAAATCAACATGGATTTCGGAACAGGGTCCACAAGGACCCGTATCTCCCATCTCCCAAAAATTGTCTTTTTTGCCAAAGCGGAGCACATGTTCAGGTTTAATCTTTGTGATTTTTTTCCAGAGCTCTTCCGCCTCTTCATCGGCAGGGAGTCCATCTTCAGAATCCCCACCAAAAACAGTAACATACAAACGGTTTGGGTCTAAGCCCCAAACATCAACCAATAGCTCCCATGCCCAGCGGATGGCATTTTCCTTGAAATAATCACCAAAGCTCCAGTTACCGAGCATTTCAAAAAGGGTGTGATGGTAGGTATCATGACCAACTTCCTCGAGATCATTGTGTTTACCACTCACACGAATACATTTTTGCGTATCAGCTGCACGCTGCCATACCTGACCACGCTCAGAATATCCCGCCTGCTCTCCTAAAAAGATGGGTTTAAACTGGTTCATCCCCGCATTTGTAAACATCAATGTTGGATCATCAAGGGGTACGACCGGCGCACTAGGCACAATAGCGTGGGCTTTGCTGCGGAAGAATTCGAGAAAGTCGTTACGGATCTGCTCAGAACTACGAAATTGCATAGATTCGAAAGATGATAATGGGAAGTCGGTGATGATTTCTTACTGGAGGTACAAAACTGTGTAATATACGCAATCAGAGCACAATTCTAACGAGGTTGTGGGTTGAGAGATCCGTTAACTATGAGCAACATGGGATGGATTTTGAGAATGTGGTGCATCATACCTGCTGAATGAGTAGCTTGTATTCAGGTATCTTTTCACCAATGATTGCGCTTTGAAAACTCAAGAACTTGTTAAAAAAGTACTTTTAGGAAGTCTGAAGAAGTGGTTCTCCGACGACATCCCCATGCATGGAGCTGCCCTAGCCTTTTACACCATCTTCTCGCTGGCACCCATTTTGTTCATCGCCTTAAGTAGTATTGCCTGGGTCTATGACGACTATACCGCCATGACTCAGCTTCGTCAACTCGTTGAAAATTATCTCAATCCAGAACTGGCTACCACAGTGATCGCCATACTGGAAGAGATTGATATTCATCCAGGACTCACCATGCCTATCATTGGGGGTATCACCTTAGTGTTTGCATCAACCACCGCCATCGCCCAGCTAAAATCAACCTTAAATAGTATTTGGAAGGTTAAAACGAAAGAAGGCAAAGGGGTGTGGCAGTTTATTATCGACCGAGCATTGAGTCTTGCACTCGTTCTGAGTATCACCTTGATTTTAGCCGCATCTGTAACGATTGATGCCCTTCTGTATACCGTTACGCCTTTATTTGAAAGCGAACTCCCTTTCAATGTAGGTGTAACTGCAGTTTTAAATGAGATTCTGCTATGGACATCTACCTATGTCCTGTTTTATGTGATTTTTAAAATGTTGCCTGATGTAAGTATCCCATGGAAAGAAGTCGCCTTTGGGGCCTTGATCACAACGGTACTCTTCATGCTTGGCAAGTGGATCATTGGATGGTATCTAGCCAGTTTTGTGAGCTATGACGTGTTTGGAGCAGCAGGTACCTTTGTAGTGCTTCTTATATGGGTGTATTACAATGCTCAGGTCATTTTTCTGGGAGCCGAATGTATACAGGTATACATGCAGCTCAAAAATCGCCAGGTCGAAGCTAAGCGATTTGCAACCATGGAATTACCTTCTTGAAATCTTTTAAATAGATTATTGTATCAACGCAATAAACTGTTTTCGTTGCGCGTTGTAGAACCGTTCCTCAGTCATTTTTTATGGTTTTTAATGGTTGCGGGAACGCTTAAGTAAGCATGTATGTTACATAGAGCAACATATACAAATCCTCCAAAAGGGTTGCGCTCGGAAGGGCCCAGCCCTTTTTTTTTGCTCTAAATTTAGATCCGAACAGTAAACCTGATCAATACACCTCTTCAAAGGTGCGATAACTGGCTTTGATTCCCGAGTGAATCTCCTCACGTGTCCAACTACCCGGATCTTTAGCTTCCAGTTCTGGGTTCAATTTACAATAGTCTTTAAAACCGTGCTTTAGAAGGCTTGTGTAAATGCCTGTTTCCATGCCTTTAAGCCCACAGATATAGATCAATGTATTAGATTGTGATAAAATGGGGTGAAGAACGTCCTGGTGGTCATCGATGGTGGTCTGAACATAGGGTTTGGTACCATCTGCACGAGCACCCTCCCTTGAAATGGCTGTGATATAATGAAAGTTATCGTGCTCTTTGTCCAGCCTGACAAAATCTTTGTAATAGAGGAGATCAGTGCGATAAGGGCATCCAAATACCAAGGCGATCTTTGATTTCACCTTTTGTTTCAGCAAGTCCAAAACCATGGCCCTGAAGGGAGCAACCCCGGTACCGGTAGCAAAAAACACATAATGATATTTCTCGGGATTCTCAGGTAACACAAAACTTTTTCCACTAGGTCCGGTCACCATCACCTTATCACCCGGCTTGAGAGAACACAAATAATTAGAGCATACCCCAGTAAAAAGTTGCTGGGTCTCCCAATGCTCGTCAATAACCCGTTTTACCGTTGTAGATACCAGGTGTGGCTGGCCACCTTCGCCCCCGGTGGGCGAACTTACGGAATATAACCTGAGCTTATGTGCCTTTCCATGTTCATCCTCACCCGGAGCCAGAACACCAATACTTTGACCGGCTACAAATTTCCCCTCTAACTCCGTGCCGGAAACGTCGAAGGTGATGTGGCGAATATAATTGGGACTGGAGCCATCGGTGGCAATCCAGCTCTCTTTGATAGTAGCTTCAACCGGGCTTTTGACTTTAACAAGGTTAATTTCAACTTCGGGTAAGGGAATGGATTTGTTTTCAGGTGTTGACATAATCGATAACATCTAGAATTAAAACCATAGATCACACAACCAAAATTTTTTATGGATCTGTTCTTGGGTCTATAACTGGTGAAAGTTACGCTTCATAGTATTGCATAACAAAAGCCATTAAATAATACATTTCGTACCAAAATTAAGCTCAAGAATACTTCTGATCAGTAATCTCTGTTATTTGGTTATTTTTTGATCAACAAAAGCTTTGAATAGAACCAATGGGAGTCTATTTTTTGATTCTTCAAGTTCTCCTTTTACTGGTATAATTGATTAGGCCTCAACTGAAATGTATAGCTTATTTGTCATCCTCTTTTCAGCTTTACTTTTTTCGTTCACAACGGCACATTCCGTGTTTGCACAAAGTGAGATCAATGGTAAAATATTTGACTCAGAGGGTCCGGTAATACAAGCCAATATTGCGATAAAGGGTACTACCAGAGGTACCACAACTGATGAAAAAGGTACATTTCAAATAAAGGGTTTACAACCCGGAACCTATACACTCTTGGTATCAGCTATTGGTTATCGCCGATTAGAAACCCAAATAGAAGTAAGTGAATCCAAATCGAGTCAGGTCTCGTTAGAATTGACAAGATTAACGTTTGACCTTGATCAGGTTGTAGTAACTGGGTCAATGGCTGAGACTTCTGTTAGTACCTCCCCTGTGAAAGTGGAGGTAGTAAATCCAAAATTATTTCGGATGAATCCATCCAATAATGTATCGGAGGTATTACAGTCTGTAAATGGCTTGTTTAACCAAGTTAGCTGTGCCATTTGTGGAACAAATAGTATCCGAATCAATGGTATGGAAGGGCCATATACAACTTTCTTGATTGATGGAAGTCCTATAATGGGGTCGCTTGCATCAGTATATGGCTTAAGTGGCATAAATCCTGTAATAATTGATCAAATTGAAATTGTGCGGGGACCATCATCTACGGCATACGGTTCGGAGGCAATGGGAGGCGTTGTTAATGTTCGCACGTTAAATCCAAAATTTTCACCTCGATATTCCTTTGATCTTAACTATTCAGAGTTAAATGAAAAAAATATCGACTTTATTTTCTCACCGAAGCTTGGGAACAACAGAAGTATTATTAGTGGAAGTTTGTATCACTATAACACTTTTACTGACCAAAATAGTGATGGATTCACTGATTTACCGAATGCTACCAGATTTACCATTTTCAACAAGTGGAATATCGGAAATCTAACTCCTGTAGAATGGAATGCTAATTTGAAATACTTCTACGAAAACCGATTAGGTGGCACTGAAGCTTACACCAATGCAATTAGAGGTAATAATGAGATCTACGGAGAGTCGATCTTCACACATCGATTTGAAGGTTCGGTTACTGGGACATGGAGAAGTTCTGCTATTGTTAAACGATTTCAGGCCTCCGGTAGCTATCACTACCAGGATAGTTTCTACGGAGATTATGGATACGAGGCAAACCAGTATAATCTCTTTTCTAATTTTAGTATTGATTATGTGCTCAGTGAAAAATCCGTTCTGCAATCAGGATTTAATATCAGATACGAAGACCTGGAGCAAAACTTCTCCGAAAATGAAGACTTTGATGGTAGAGATCAAAGATTTATTCCCGGTTTATATTTTCAAGCAGAGCACAGCCCAGATAAGAAGTTAATCTTACTTGGGGGTGGTCGTCTAGATCATTACAATCAACATGGTTTGATTTTTTCTCCACGTTTGAGCATAAGATTTAATCCCTTCGCTGGATCGACGATACGAGTAAATTCTGGAACTGGATTTAGGGTAATAAATTTGTTTACAGAAGAACATCAAGTTATCACAGGGGTAAGAAAAATTATAGTTGATGATGAGTTAAAGCCTGAGCGTTCCAGAAATATTTCATTGAATGTAAATCAATTATTGAATAATGGTCATTTAGCTACTACAATAGATCTGGATGTTTATATAACTCGTTTCTTAAATCAAATCATCCCGATCTACACGAGTATAGAAGGGCAAAATCAAATCATATACAATAATTCAAATGATTACTCAGTGAGTAGAGGAGTTGGACTAAGTGTAACTCAAAACTTTGATTTTCCTTTAACATTATCTCTTGGAGGCACGTTTCAAGATGTTTTTAAAAGAAATGAAAATGGAGAAAAAGAGGATATAGAATTTGCCTCATCGTTCCTTGGCGTATTCAACGGCTCATATACATCAGAAATAAAATGGCGCCCGAGTCTGGATTGGACAGCCAGATTTGTTGGACCAATGAAGTTACCTGAATATGAGCCACCATTTGAACGTGCAAGTGAATCACCTTGGTTTTCCGAGCATAATATGCAGTTAACCATAAGACCAACTAGAGAGCTTGATGTCTATCTGTCTGTTAAAAACATATTTAATTATACCCAAAAAGACCCAATCATAGATTCGATAAATCCTTTTGGCGACAGCTTCGATACGTCATACGTGTACGGTCCTATTTTAGGAAGGCGAATTTTAATAGGCCTCAGATTTCGAAAAGTGTAAATAAAGATGAACTTCATAAGTGTTTATATAAGCGTGAAAATGGGAGCATTTTCATTTAAAAATAAGGGTAGCATAACCACATGAATTGGATTTTTGCGGGCATCCTGGCCTACATTGGAGCTCAGCTTACAATCGGCTTTTGGGTATCCCGTTATATTCAAACCGAACAAGATTATCTACTTGCAGGGCGTCAGCTCGGACTGATGCTTGGCACTTTTACCATCTTTGCTACCTGGTTTGGTGCCGAAAGTTGCATTGGCTCGGC
>CAZXGO010000010.1:3390-8037 GCA_964640035.1 uncultured Chitinophagales bacterium | reverse complement strand
CTCGGCAGGAGCCATTTATAGCGGCGGACTTTCAGGAGGATCTGCAGATCCCTTTGGATTCGGATTATGTCTCATTTTAATGGGTTTATTTTTTGCCCGACCACTTTGGAAACGTAATATGACTACGCTTGCCGATTTATTTCGGGAGCGATATTCCGGTAGGGTTGAAAAACTCGCAGTTCTTTTTATGATTCCCACAACAGTTATGTGGGCAGCCGCTCAGATCCGGGCATTTGGCCAAGTACTATCTGCATCCTCAGAGCTTGATGTAACCCTGGCGATCACCATCGCGGCTTTGATCGTGGTAATCTACACCGTATCTGGTGGACTTCTGGCTGATGCTATCACCGATGCGTTGCAAGGAACTATTTTAATTATCGGCTTGATCGCTTTAGCCGTCTTTGTCTACCTATCTGAACCAGAACTTCCTACCATCGTTGCCAATATTCCAGCAGAGCGATGGAATCTATGGGGGCCATCCGATGAGTCGATTTGGATAAAATTGGATACATGGGCCATCCCGCTTTGCGGAAGTGTGGTTGCACAGGAGCTTGTTGCACGAGTGATTGCTACCAAATCTCCTCAGGTTGCTCAACGGGCTTCGATTCAGGCAGGCACCCTCTATCTTTCCGTTGGAATGATTCCTGCATTGATAGGATTAATTGGCTTCTACCTTATCCCGGATTTATCCGTACCGGAACAAATCCTTCCATCAATGGCCCAAAAATATCTTCCATCCGTGTTGTATGTTATCTTTGCTGGGGCTTTGGTATCTGCTATTCTCTCAACAGTGGATTCCGCACTTCTTGTTGCTTCTTCGCTGGTATCTCACAATGTCGTTCAACGTATTAAGCCTGATATGACTGAAGCAAAGAAAGTGAAAACCGCGCGGATTGGCGTAATTGCTTTTGGCCTGATTGCATACACCATAGCTGTGTATGCCGATGGTATCTATGATCTTGTTGTTGACGCATCCGCATTTGGAACCGCAGGCATCTTTACCGTTGTCGTATTTGGTTTGTTCACAAAACTGGGTGATAGCCGTACTGCGATGATAACACTACTGGTCGCAATGACGAGCTGGCTAACCCTAACCTATGTGATCGAGCTTGAATATGCCTATATCGTCTCTCTGGGTTTATCGATCGGCACCTATGTTTTAAGTTCTTTGTTTTTAGGCAATCAGGACAGTGACCTTCAAGCTGTACCTACTTCATGAAATACCCATGAAAAAAGCGACGTATATCCATGGTACAGAACCCGAAGAGCAGGAGCGACTGGCAGCCTTGAATCATCTGTCGAATGCAGATTTTATGGCATTTCTGAGTGTTAATGCGAACGATAAGGTCTTAGAGATTGGCTCTGGACTTGGAATACTTGCCCATCAAATTGCACTTGAAACCGGAGCTGATGTAACGGGTGTAGAACGTAGTGAGGAACAATTGATCCAGGCACGTCGGCTAAATAGCCCGGTGACCTGGATACAAGCCGATGCCCATCACTTACCATTTGTAGACGCACTCTTCGACGTGGTCTACTGTCGATATATCCTGGAACACGTTGCTGATCCACTCCAAGTGATGTCGGAAGCGTTCAGAGTACTTAAACCTGGAGGTCGTTTCTACGCCCAGGAAAATAATATTGAAATCCATCAAACATGGCCAGATTGCCCAACCTTTCTCGAGCTTTGGGATCACTTTGGAAAGCTTCAGACCGACTTGGGTGGGGATGCTTACGTAGGCAAAAAATTATTTTCGATGGCCTTGGAAACTGGCTTTAAGTACCCAAAACTGAGCATCCATCCAGAAGTGTATGGTTTTGGGGATGCAGGTTACCAACGATGGATCCAAAATGTGATTGGTCTGGTAGAAAGTGCAAAATCTGCCTTGATACATCCAACATATGCCGGCAATTCATTATTTGATCGTGCAGTGGACGAGCTAAAACAGTTACAGCAAAATAAACATGGATCTGTTTATTTCTATTGGAACAGAATTAAAGCTGAGAAGTGAGGTGAAAAAGTGGGCCACCTGGTGTGACACACAGTTCAGTAAGTTACCGACTCTTCGTCGATTTTTGTTCTTACCAGGCAGCCCATTTACTCACGAGCGTTCTCATCTTGTTTGGATGAATATACTACATATTGACTTAATTGTTCCGTTAGGTTTGATAAAAGTCTCATCAAATTCTCTTTAATTCAGAAAAAGATATTAAGATCACTATGCTCTCATTATCTTAGGGGTATGCACAGACGATTAGCTTTTATAGCGTTAATACTGTTAACCATTCTTACTCTTGACTCAGGAAAAAGTAAGGCGCAGACTGATACTAGGGTCAGCATTGCCAGAATAAGCTATCGAGGCGGAGGTGATTGGTATAATGATCCAAGTGCCCTTCGTAATCTCATTTCCTACAGTCGTCGACATATTCCCATCAGCATCAAAGAGCAGTATGATGATGTTGCATTGGGAAGTCGTGATTTGCATCGTTACCCCTTTGCTTTTATGACTGGCCATGGAATCATCGTTTTTAATGAAGCTGAACTTGAAAATGTTCGCTCCTGGTTAGATAACGGTGGTTTTTTATACATTGACGATGATTATGGCTTTGATGAAGCAGCACGCACATTCATTCAACGGCTGTATCCATCCGAAGACTTGATTGAAATCCCATTAAGTCATCCGATCTACACGTCTGTGTTCAGCTTCTCGAGTGGTCTACCCAAAATTCATGAGCACGACAACAAAGCACCTCAGGGTTTTGGCGTGTTTAGAGAGGGACGTTTGGTTCTATTTTACACCTACGAATCCAATCTTGGTGATGGTTGGGCGGATGCAGCGTCTCATGGTAATCCCGAAAGTATTCGGGAGAAGGCATTACAAATGGGTGTAAACATCTTGACTGTTGCATTATTAGGATCATGAGTTCAGTTGATCACACATTTTCGATGAATATCCTTACCTTTGAAACACTATGAAGATACCAATTGGCAGCGATCATGCGGGCTATGCCCTTAAAGAATCCCTGATTAAAATGTTAGAGGCACGTGGGCATGAGGCCGTCGATATGGGCACCCACTCGACTGAATCTGTTGATTACCCCGATTATGCCATCAAGGTTGCTGAAACAATAGAAAAGAGCCAATTTAGTATGGGCATTTTAATCTGCGGAAGTGGCCAAGGCGTTTGCATGACCGCGAATCGATTCCCCCATGTTCGTGCTAGTTTAGTGTGGACACCCGACGTAGCGATAACCAGCAGAACCCATAATGATGCGAATGTTTTGTGTCTACCGGGTCGCTTCATTGACGAAAAGACGGCTGAAGAGATCCTTGATATCTTCCTGAACACCTCTTTTGAAGGTGGCAGACATATACGTCGCGTGGAAAAAATGACCCAGATCAATCCTCAACAAACTTCTTCCAAAGAATTATGATGTCTCTGAAGCATACCGATCCCGACATGTTCCATTTGATTACTGAGGAAACGGATCGACAGAACAAAAATATTGAGCTCATAGCCAGCGAAAACTTTGCCTCCAGAAGTGTGATAGAGGCCATGGGTTCGACCCTTACCAACAAATATGCAGAGGGCTTACCAGGCAAGCGATATTACGGTGGATGTGAGGTTGTCGATAAGGTCGAAGATGTGGCTAGAGACCGGGCAAAACGTCTATTTGGTGCTGATTGGGTAAATGTGCAACCGCATAGTGGTGCTACTGCTAATGCCGCGGTTTATTTGAGCTTACTCAATCCTGGAGATACCCTTTTGGGGTTGGATCTATCTCATGGTGGACACCTCACCCACGGTTCTCCGGTAAATTTTTCCGGAATTTTGTATGATGCCCGTTTTTATGGTGTTGATCAGGCAACAGGCCGTCTGGACATGGATCAGATTCGCGACACTGCCCGTAAAATAAAACCTAAAATGATCAGCATCGGAGCTTCAGCCTATCCAAGAGATTTTGATTATGTTGCCTTCCGTTCTATTGCTGATGAGGTCGGTGCTCTGTTATGGATGGATATGGCTCATACGGCAGGATTAATCGCTGCCAAGCTTTTAAACGATCCCTTACCACATGCCCACGTGGTAACAACAACAACCCACAAAACTCTACGTGGACCACGTGGTGGTTTGATACTCGTTGGTAATGATGGTGAAAATACCTTAGGCAAAGTAGCCCCCAAAAGTGGACGGGTTAAACGCTGGAGTGAACTTCTCGATTCAGCCGTATTTCCTGGTACACAAGGCGGGCCGCTCATGCATGTAATCGCTGCAAAAGGAGTCGCTTTCCTGGAAGCTCTTCAGCCATCTTTCGTTGACTATCAGAAGCAGGTGATTCTTAATGCGAAAACCATGGCGAATGCCTTCCTCCAAAAAGGATATCATCTGGTTAGTGGTGGCACCGACAATCACCTGATCCTGCTCGATCTGCGAAATAAAGGCATCAATGGTACTCAAGCTGAACAAGCGCTCGATAAAGCACGCATCACAGTGAATAAAAACATGGTGCCCTTCGATACCGAAAGCCCTATGGTGACTAGTGGAATCCGTATTGGCGCCCCTGCAATGACCACCCGTGGTTTTAAGGAACAGGAGTTCTTAATGGTCGTTGACATGATCGATCGAGCCTTGCAGCATCATCAGG
>CAZXGO010000010.1:1531-3380 GCA_964640035.1 uncultured Chitinophagales bacterium | reverse complement strand
ATGAATCTTATTTGAATACCTTAAGCCGTGAGGTTGAGGATCTGTGCATGCAATTTCCACTGTACGATTTTTCGACTGTGGGTTAAGCTGACACCATGGCCGAGCAGAATAACCGATCCGTTATGAGTCCGGTACCACCACCGGCACAGGCTGCAAAGCCTCGTGACGTCGACATGCCCTTCCTCGATCACCTAGAAGAACTTCGTTGGCGTATTATCAAAGGATTAATTGGGGTTCTTGCCGGAGTTCTTGCCGCGGTTATCTTCTCTGATTGGGTCATGGATGTACTGCTACTGGGTCCAACTCGCAAAGAATTTTTCATGTATAAAATTCTAGGGATCGATTCAATAGATATCGTTCTTCAAAGCCGTCGATTACCCGGACAGTTTTTTACATTCTGGGGAACAATGCTCGCTTTGGGAGCTATCGCTGGGTCTCCTGTTTTTTTCTATCAACTATGGGCCTTCATCGAACCAGCATTAGGTGATAATGCAGTGCGTCATACACGAATGATGGCTTTTTCCATTTCTTTTCAATTCATGATGGGTGTAGCTTTTGGATATCTGATCCTAAGCCCGTTTGCGCTGCAGTTTTTCATGCAATTTACTATATCAGATTTTGTACGAAATGATTTCGATATCAACGATTATTTCGGATCCCTGACTACCTGGATCCTCGCATCTGGAGTCATCTTCCAACTACCTGTGATCACATGGGCCCTATCCAGAATTGGACTACTCACACCCGAGTTTATGATCAAATATCGCCGTCATTCCATCGTGATTATTTTGGTTCTTGCTGCAATTATTACCCCTCCTGACCCACTATCCCAAATCCTGATCGCTATTCCTCTTTTAATACTGTACCAATTTAGTATTCTAATTTCTCGGATTGCTAAAAGAAGACGAAATAAGGAAATCTGGGGAAATGCCAGTGGACCAAGTGCGGAATAATCCCTGAAAACATCCGGCGTGATGATGAGTTAATGCCATGAATAGGCTAGCATTTTCTAAATCACCCTACTTGCGTCAACATGCCAATAATCCGGTAGACTGGTATCCTTGGGGAGCCGAAGCCCTGCAACGAGCTCGGAAAGAGGATAAATGGATCTTCCTGAGCATCGGTTATTCCAGTTGCCACTGGTGCCATGTGATGGAACATGAATCGTTTGAGGACCCAGACCTTGCTTCCTTCCTAAACGAACATTATATCTCAATCAAAGTTGACCGTGAAGAGCGACCTGATATCGACGCCATCTACATGGATGCCGTTCAAATGATTGCCGGTCACGGTGGATGGCCCCTGAGCGTGTGGCTAACACCAGACCTGATACCGGTATACGGCGGGACGTACTTCCCGCCTGTCGACTCCCATCAACGTCCTGCTTTTCGTACTGTCCTGCAACGCTTATTGGAAATCCGGGCGAATGATCCAACGTTGGTTGCCGAGCGTACAGAAAAACTCAGATCAGCGCTCAAACACGAGCTTTATTCCTCCCTTCCCGCACAAGCCCTTACTCGGGAAACCATCGAAAAAGGGGTACTCGATTATAAACATCGATACGATGCCGAACGCGGAGGCTTTTCAGGAGCGCCCAAATTTCCGCAAGCCATGGGCTTGCGTTTTTTATTGAGTACACATGAGCCTGAAGCTCATAATATGGCACTAGTCACCTTACGCATGATGCTTCGCGGAGGTATTTGGGATCAACTCGGTGGAGGTCTTCATCGTTACAGCACCGATCGGGAATGGCTAGTACCTCATTTTGAGAAAATGCTCTACGATCAGGCTACACTGCTAGATGCGCTAAGTCTTGCTCAGGCACAGCACCATGAACCCTTGTTTGAAC
>CAZXGO010000010.1:0-1521 GCA_964640035.1 uncultured Chitinophagales bacterium | reverse complement strand
AATTTCTCGAACGAGACATGAAACACCCTCTTGGGGGGTACTATAGCGCCCTGGATGCAGATACCGACGGCCACGAGGGACTAACATACATTTGGAAAGACGAAGAACTTCGATCCTTGTTGAGCCCTCAACAGTATGACACTGCCAGACATGCCTTCGGCTTACAGCTTGGTGGAAACTGGGAGGGAAGCCATATCCTGGTTCGTCCCTATGATGACCTCGCCTTACAGAATGCCACCGGTTTATCCCAGGAAGCCTTACCCTCAGAACTCGACACTATTCAGTCGATAGTATTCGAACATCGATTGAAACGAAATCAACCCGGTATCGACACAAAAGTACTCACAGCCTGGAATGCCTTATTGATGTCTGCTTTGATCGATGTAGCCCTGCGTTGTCAGTCAGATCAAGCTAAAATGATGGCCGGCGACCTGGCCACGCTACTCGAATCGGCCATTGAGGGGAACCGCATCCAGCGTCTATGTTACGATGGTATTTGGGAACAGGATGGGTTTTTAGATGATTATGCCTGTACAGCTGTCGCTTTTTTCAAATGGTATGGGATCAGCGCAGATCAAAAATGGCTGAATCTAGGCCTGGGTTTACTAGAGACCATCCGAACAGCGTTTTATGACCCCACAAATGATGCTTTTTGGCTGAGTGCTAAAGAACACGACCAACCCCTCACCAAAACGCGGGACGTCTTTGACAATGCCCTCCCCTCGGCAACCTCTTCAGCTATTGAAGCTTTTTTACTCGCCGGATCCCTGAGCTCTGACCGTAATTATACGATGATCGCCCATGCAGCCATCGAACGCCTATCCCAGATGATGGCTGAGCATGGAACAGCCTTTGGATCCCTGTTAACGACAAGCCTACATTATCTGCGGGGCAGAGCCCAGTTGGTGATCATTGGACCCCAACCTGAACCTTTCTTAGATGTTTGGAGAGCTTTAGATCAAGGTCAGATTCAGATTCTACTCGCTAATGAGCCTGTAAAAGGACCCCTTTTTGACGGACGTACCTTGCTTGATGGCAAAACGACTGCGTATTATTGTATCGATGGGGTTTGCTCACTGCCCGTCAATGACCCTGAAAAACTTAAAATTGTCATAAAAAAATAAGCGATTCCATCTTTCGTTTACTCGTATCCGCAAGAAATCGTATTTTGTAAAGATGAAACATATTCGACTATCAGCTCTCATCGTCGGCCTAATGGCCATCACACTGATTTCTTGTGATACCGATGATCCATTTGATCCCTATAGATCCGTTCCCGCTCCCTTCGATATTGCCGGGAAGCAAAAAATAACCCTACCAAATGGGTTGATCTATTATATCATTGAGGAAGGTGAAGGTGAGGATACGACATCCTTACGCTCATCAGTGGATATGTTTTACACAGGTCGCCTCACCAATGGTAGAATCTTCGATTCAACCTATATCTATGGATCACTGTTACCCCGTACGATGAAATTATCCGATAACATCCGTGGCTTTAATTACGGAGCAATGGGTATG
>CAZXGO010000009.1:32397-45317 GCA_964640035.1 uncultured Chitinophagales bacterium | reverse complement strand
CTAAATCGTTCCAAAAAAGAGAAACCTCTGTATCTGAGCTCTGTTAAAACAAATATCGGGCATTTGGAATCAGCAGCTGGCATAGCTGGTTTGATTAAAACGATATTATCGGTATCGAAAGGAATGATTCCACCTCACAGGAATTTTAAATCCCCTAATCCTCATATTGATTGGGATGCCTTTCCCGGACATATTCCACTGAAGCCGATTTCCTGGAATAGCCCAAAACGTATTGGTGGTGTAAGTTCTTTTAGTTTCAGCGGCACAAATGCTCATGTGGTAGTATCGAATTATGAAGCTCCGATACCCTCATCCGATGAAACGACACGTTCTGCCAATAGAAAAAATCAAAAGACTGTTAAGCATCAAAAATCCTGTATTCTTCCGCTTTCAGGTAAAACGATACAGCATCTTGCTGCTACTCAGGCGAACTACCTGGAAGCCCTGCGAAATGGCCTTGATCTGAATTGGCAAGATTGGTGTACCTCAGCTGCCCGTGGTCGAACCAATCACTCGTTTAGATCTACGCTTATCGCAGCAAGCGTCGATGAGGCTATCGCTCAGCTTGAATCGGGGTCAGTAGAAATTAGCTCCAAAAAAGTAAACACCCCCCGAATAGCCTTTCAGTTTACTGGCCAGGGATCTCAGTACCTTGGTATGGGTAAGGATTTATATGAAGAAAATGAAGTATTCCGTCATCATATGGATGCATGTGATACGATCTGTAAGCCTATTCTTGGTCAGAGTTTGGTATCGCTGCTTTATGACGAAGCAAGTGGTCAAGATTCTGAACGTATTCATGCTACCAGATATACGCAACCGGTCCTTTTTTCATTCGAATATGCCCTGGCACGCGTCATTATGGATCTCGGCATCGAGCCTGAGATCATGCTTGGCCATAGTTTAGGTGAATATGTTGCGGCTACCTTGTCCGGCGTTTTTAAGCTTGAAGATGCCCTAAAAATCGTATGTGAGCGTGGTCGACTCATGGATGAACGCTGCCCAACAGGGTCTATGCTTTCAGTGAGTGCGTCCTTCGCATCCATCCAGCCTATCCTCGAAAAACCTGAGTTTTTGGGATCTATTGAGTTAGCAAGTGTCAATACGAATACGCAGGTTGTCCTTGCCGGTGATCACCAGGCTATTGCGGCCTTTGCTGAGCTACTGACATCCTTGGAGATCGAGAATAAAATATTACAGGTCTCACACGCTTTTCATTCCCATCTGGTTGAACCCATGATGGCGGACTTTGAACGCGCCTTCAATTCGATAGAATTTGGGCAAGCTAGTATTCCAATGCTATCGAATGTGTATGGTAATCTGATACACTCAAAAAAAATGTGCTCGCCCAACTATTGGTGCGAGCACCTCAGACGACCAGTGCAGTACCATGATTCCATTCAGTACGTGTTGAACAACCAATACGATCTTGTGATTGAAATAGGTCCCAAACCGATCCTTACTGCGTTGGGACAACAGATTAGTGAGCAATCAAACTCAAAGAATTCTCCCAGATGGATTGCTACTCAAAGAAAGCAGACTACTTCCTGGGATCAAATCCTTCACCTTATTGCGCTTCTGTATGAGATGGGTTTAGAAGATCCGTTGAAGCGAATGTATAGCGGTGATCGTTATCCCGTGGATATTCCAACTCAAGCTTTTATCAAGGAACGGTATTGGCTTCCGGAAGAAGTGAAGACACATGGATCTCAAAAGCGCCCCGGGCATCCGCTGTTAGGTGAGGCTATTGATAGCCCAGCGCTGCCTAATGGCACCCATTTATTCCTTCAGCACTTGTCGGCAGATGAGCTTGGTTTTTTGGCCCATCATCGTGTGGGGGGTAGAATTTATCTTCCAGCAGCAGCTCATACAGAAATCCTCTATGCCGCTTCTAAACAGATCTTGAATGAGCCTGTAAGTCTTTCAGATGTTTTGATTATGCACCCCTTGATACTTCATGAAGTGGGTACAACTTCCATTCAAACCATCCTCAGAGTTGTTGATGAATCAAGAGCAGAAGTTGAAATCTACAGTAGATCAGATGAGCAATCGAGCTGGCAACTACACACCTCTGCTTCAGCAACGATACGAACCGAACAGGCTCCTGATAGAGTTGATTTAGCACAGGTGATGGCCTCCAATCCACAAGAGCATATTGTCGCTAATTACTATCAAGCCTCTCGTGCCTTAGGAATTGAACACGGTGAGACCTTCATGGCTTTGCGTACCCTAAAAACTGGTTTGAATTCAACATATGGTACCCTTGAACTTCCATCAAAAGCTCTTGAAACGCAGGATGCAACCTTTACCTTGCATCCTATTCTTCTCGATGCGGCCTACCAATTAGCTAGTTTTGCGTTAAGAGATTCCGAATATCCATACTTACCCATGGGTGCTGGCGAGGTTTGTGTTTACGGCCGACTCCCCTCAAAGGTACACTGTGTTGCTGATAGTACCGAGCATGATGGATCACATCACAAAACGATATACTCCTTTAAGTTAACCCTAACAGATGATCAGGGAAACGTATTGGCAACGATCGATCAACTAAGGTTTCAAAGGGCTTCTATACGTTCTAACAGACCTGATAAATCGGATAAAAAAGATTGGTTTTACCAACTAGGCTGGGATCAAAGCTTCATAGCCACAGCCCAGGCACCCACTATCCATTACCCCAAGGAAAACTCAGGTACTACACAGAAATCACTCAATGAATTATCCAGCTCTTGTGGGTTTTACAAGGATCTGTTTGAGGCATTTGATACTCAGATAGAGCAAGCCATCCTGGCATCTTTTTCAGAACTTGGATGGAATCCAGAGTTTGGGATCCAGGTTCCTGTTGATGTGTTGGAAAAAGAACTCGGAATCAAGCCTGAATACAAAGCACTTTTTCTGAGATGTCTTGAAATGCTGTCTGAGGCTGAATACATACGCGTAGAAGATCATAAGATTGAAGTATTGAAGCCGATTAAGATACATGGACCCGCCTCAAAAGAGGAGATGATCGCTCGTTTTCCAAACGCCAAACCTGAGATCTCTCTCTTATATCGCTGTCTAGAGGGCTTATCAGATGTGCTAACAGGCTCTCAAGATCCAATTGAATTATTATTCCCCGACGATGATGTGTCTGATGCAGCTAAGCTATATCAACATTCGGTAGGATCACGTGCTATCAACGAAGTTTTGGCTTCGGCACTTGCAGATGCCATCAGCGAGTTACCTGCACACCGAACGCTTCGAATCCTGGAAATTGGGGCGGGTACAGGTGGCACGACTACCAGTGTGCTGCCCATCTTACCCATGGATCAAACGGAGTATTGGTATACCGATGTGTCCTCACATTTCTTACGACTAGGAGCAACACAATTTGGTGAGCAGTATCCATTTTTACAATTTGGAACGCTAGATATCGAAGAAAACCGGAGCGATATCCATCAGGATACCTTTGATATCATTATTGCTGCTAATGTGATCCATGCTACCCGCAATATAGGCCAGACACTTGATCATTGTTATGAGCGACTAGCACCTGGTGGTTTACTGTTTCTGTTGGAGGCATCACCTAAACAACGCTGGTTGGATCTAACATTTGGAATGACGGATGGATGGTGGAGATTTAAAGGCCATGACGACAGGAGGGATTCTTACCCGCTCCTTGATGCTACAACATGGAAAAATTGCCTCTCGATGGCTTCCTTTAAGACATCTGCGGTACTTGGAGAAAACCAGTCCGTAGTACGTGATAGCTTGCAACAACAGGTTATCGTTGCTCAAAAAGCGCCTCTAGAAGCTGATAATCTACGATCAGTATCCTGGATTACACATCATCAGCTAAGCTCTAAAGGGTCTTCCGTCGATTCTCTATCTGATGATATTCGTGATGTTGTTTTTCAATATCCATCTGAAATAGGTACTCAAGATCCATTTGATGATCAATTTTATTATCTGGAACCACTCATTCGACTCGTTAAATCGATTTCAGAATCTAACGTTCGAACCAAGCCTCGCTTATGGGTAATTGCACCAGGATCGATGTATACAGGTAAAGAAAAGATGCCATCAGTCTATTGGTCTCTGCCTGGTTTAATTCGAACCATCCGGTCTGAATACCCGGAGTTAAAAGCAAGCCTTTTAGATCCAGGCACTGGGAATGATCATATCATATCATCAATTGTCAAGCAGGAGATTGAAGCAGATACTGCTGAAGATCTAATTGTATACAAAGACAACAAACGATATGTGCAACGACTTTATACGATACGCACGGATGATGAGCTCAGGAACGAGCTAGGTATTGATCCGTCGGCCACATACTTGATTACCGGTGGGTTTGGCAGAATGGGAATGCTTTCGGCCAAATATCTTGCGTATCGGGGAGCAAAAAACATTCTACTTTTGGGTCGATCGATTCCTGAATCTCCAGAGCTCCTTGCAGAAATCCAATCATTGGAAGAGCAGGGTGTCAGGATCATACAAAAAGCAGGTGATGTGTCTGATCCTGATCTGTTGCTCCGTCTTTTTGAAGAGAGTGCATATCCACCGATTCGTGGTATCATCCATGCTGCAGGAACCTTATCAGATGCAACCCTTAATACGGTTGAAAAACATCATTTTGATGAAGTGATGCGTTCAAAAGTGAAGGGAACCACTCTGTTACATGAGGCAAGCCTTGATGTAGAGCTCGACTTTTTTATCGTTTATTCATCGATAGGAGCTGTTTTTGGTCCTGTTGGTCAGGCTAATTATGCCTCAGCAAACTCCTATATGGATCAGCTCATTCACTATCGACGAGGATTGGGCCTACCGGGACTCTCTATTAATTGGGGACCTTGGTCTGGTACGGGTTTAGCCCAGCGTGATCAAGGTCAATCTACTACCTCAATGATGAATAGCATTCAATTCATCAATCCTGATGAAGGTTACGGGGCTTTTGAACGATTACTAGGAAGTCAAGGTCAGGTGGTCGCTGTACCTATCGACTGGAGCAGAGCGACCGAATATCTGTCGAATATGTCTTTATTATCCACTTTTATGACAGAGCCAATTGAAAATAATGAACCAATTTCCAATACTGGAGATTATCTTTCACAGTTACAAGACCTATCAAAGCAGGATCAGATTTACGGACTTGTCGAAATGGTCCGAGCTCAGACGGCAAAAGTATTAGGAAGCAGTATAGATCGTATTGATCCCACGATTGGCTTTTTTGACATGGGTATGGACTCATTGACTTCAGTGGAGTTGCGAAATGCGCTTCAGGCTTCAACAAAATTAAACTTACCGACCACACTCATCTTCAAGTACCCGACAGTTGTCGCACTTGCTGCTTATTTAGCTGATGAACTCTTTGGTGCCAGCGAGCAATCAACTCATTCTCAGACCAATGGTGTCGAACCAGAGCGTATTTCACATCAGGTTCTTGGATCAGATAAAGATCTATCCAAGATGAGCGATGATGAGTTGTCATCCCTCATAGATGATGCTTTTAATGATCTGATGGGAGGAGATTCATGAGCAATAACCGATCAATTGCAATGGCTCCCGGATTCTCAAGTGAAGAGCTTAGTCCTCTGCAACGCGCAGCTCTCATCATTAAAGACTTACAATCTAAGCTTGAAACTTCTCGTCAGGCTATCAATGAGCCTATTGCTATTGTAGGAATGTCGTGCCGTTTCCCGGAGTCAAAAAACCTCAATGAGTATTGGTCACTGTTAGTAGAAGGTCGAAATGCCGTTAAGGAAACACCTCAAGAACGATGGGATTTGGAGCAGTGGTACGATCCCAATCCAGCAGTTGATGGCAAAATTAGTACTAAATACGGTGGGTACATTGATGATGTAGATGCCTTTGATGCCTCCTTTTTTGGTATACCTGCTTCCGAAGCCCGACGTATGGATCCAGGTCAACGGATCATGTTGCAACAGGTATGGCATGCTTTGGAACACGCTGGTATACCAGCACTAAGCTTGAGGGGTTCTGATACCGGTTTTTTTGTGGGTATGAGCCAGAATGACTACGGTAGTTTGCAGATTAACGGTGCGTCGGAGGATATCACTACCTACAGCGGAACCGGAAATGGATATTGTTTTGCCTCTGGCAGAATATCTTACCAGTATGGTTTTCAGGGACCGACGATGACAACGGATACGGCATGCTCCTCTTCATTGGTTGCACTTCACCAGGCGGTTCAAGCGCTTCGGGTTGGAGACAGTCGAATCGCTTTGGCCGCTGGGGTACAACTAAATCTCACACCTCCAATGCAGGTGTTTTTTTCCCGCACGCAGTCATTTTCTCCCGATGGGCGTTGTTATACCTTCGACCATCGGGCAAATGGTTTTATTCTCGGTGAAGGCATCGGTGTTGTAGTTCTAATGAAGCTACGTGATGCTATTGCTGACCATCGAACCATACATGCCGTGATACGAGGCACAGGAGTCAATCATGGAGGTGCAGCTCCTGGACTCACCGTTCCGAGTGAATCTGCTCAGGAAATACTCCTCAAACAGACCCTTAAGAGAGCTCAGATTCATCCTGATAGTATTGATTATATCGAGACTCATGGAACGGGAACAAATTTGGGTGATCCCATCGAAATAGGAGCCATTCGATCAGCATATGGATCCAGATCAGATGCTCAGCCACTGTTTTTGGGCTCGGTGAAAACAAATATTGGACACTTGAATGCTGCGGCCGGGATGGCTGGACTTATCAAGACGGTGATGATGCTTAAAAATCAGATCATAGTCCCAAACTTACACTTCGAAGTACCCAATCCAAGGATTAACTGGGATGGGTTTAATGCAATTGTTCCCACAACAACAAAGGAATGGGTTAAAACCCAGGAAAAGCTACGAAGGGCTTCCGTTAGTTCGTTCGGTTTGAGTGGAACAAACGCACATGTACTGTTGGAAGAATATCAAACGACCCGTCCGGTCGAGGACTCCAAAACGGATGTCGATAAAGATGGTGAAAGCATATCTGAGTCATATCCCGGGAACAGTTTTCAGCAGACGTCTGTAAACAAGATCTTCACATTTTCCGCTCGTAACGAACAAGCACTGCATCGCTTGATCAATGAGCATTGGTCGTACCTTTCAACTCATGGCTCAGAAATACCCCTACATCATTATAGCTACACCTTGAATGCGGGCAGGTCAGCCCTCGATCATCGCTGTTGTATTATCGCCCATTCTGTAGATGAACTTGCCGAGGTACTACAGCTTTTCCTTTCTCGAAAACAAGATCAACGATGGTCTTATCAAGTCACAGATCGTAAAGAGTTCAAAAAAGGACTCACAAACGATTTGTTTGATCTTGAAGTAGTAAGGGAATGGTATTTATCAGGTGGACTCATCAACTGGGAAACATACTATCACAGCGAGGATAAGGTTATTCTTGATCTTCCAACGTATCCATTTGCTGAGGATAGGTACTGGTTGACTGATCTGGAGGAATATGCCCGTCCAGAAAAAAAATCTTCAAATGGTAGTCCTCAAAACGATTCTTCCATAACAGAACGGACAGAAAGGGAGCTCACTACATCAGCATCAGAGCACTTCTCATTGGCATCCATTCTTAATATGCAGCTTGAACTAGCGGCCAAAACCTTAAATCAGGTCTCAGCCATGCAGCTTTCCAGTTTGCATCAACATTGGCAGAATACAACAGATTTCAACGGAAACGGATTATCCATAACTGCTACTGAATCGGATGGTCAAACGATAAATCAAGAATCACACATATCCATTTCACGTATTGATACATGCGGTACATGGTCGCTCATTTGTACCTCCATTGAAAAAGAACGTTCAGACACTGAGGTTAAAGAACAGCTTATTGAAACCTTGAAAGCTTCTCCTGAATGGACCAGCTCAGACCTCAAAGATAAACCTGCTTCAGGTCTTTCAGGAAAAATCCTTGCTCTCAGCTGTAATGATCCAAGTGATGCCATTGCAGCCTTACGTGATGAAAAAGGAAAGAGGATCTTTATTGCGGACATTCCAACGGATCCAGGGGCTCTCATTTTTATGTTTCCCGGAGTGGGTGATCACTATGTACACATGGCAAAAGGCTTGTTTGAACGTGATCCTGGTTTTCGTGCCGTCGTGGAGTACTGTTGTTCAAAAATGGATCATTTATTTGAAACCCCTTTGCTCGAGATTCTATATCCAAGCACGACGAATAAGATGGGATCTGAACAAAAACAGGGTTCTACTACCGGCATGAACTTTAAAGCTATGTTGGGTAGAGATGTTAGTATTCAACCGGAAAAGGAACGAATGAATCTAACTCGACATAGTCAAACCTTGGTATTCATCATCGAATATGCGATGGCCAGATTTTGGCAAGGTCGTGGATTCCAACCAGATGCATTGATTGGTTATAGTATTGGCGAATATGTTGCAGCCGTCCTTGCAGGAGTCATTAGCTTAGATGATGCCCTGGAGCTGGTGAGTCGCAGGGCTATGCTCATCGAAAAGCTACCACCAGGTGCTTTGTTAGCAGTTCCTTTGGATGAGCATTCACTTCGATCACATCTATCGGACTTGAATTTATTTGTTGCCATCAACAGTACCCCAACCCTTACCGTTGTTGGAGGCGATGCATCCTCAATAGATATGCTAGATGATCGATTAAAAGATCAGGAGGTGGTCTGTAGAAAACTTCAGGGAACACATGCTTTTCACACTCCAATGCTCAAGGAACTGGATGCTGATCTTCGAGCGTTGGTCGGCTCATTTCATCTTCGTGCACCCTCTATTCCTATTGTATCAACGGTTACGGGAACCTGGATGAAACCCGAGGATGCTACGGATCCAGCCTATTGGGCGCGTCATACTTGGCAATCCGTGCGTTTTGCCCAAGGGATGTCTGAGCTCCTAGATCTGGATCAGTTGCAAAAGAAAACGCGTAGAGTCTTTCTTGAAGTTGGACCTGGAGTAAGTCTTGGAAGCTTCATGATTCAGCATCCAGATGCTAAAAAAGTTCCTCATAAAATCAATCTCGCCTCGATTAAGACAATGTATGAGCGTACTGCCGATGAACCATTTGTTCTAAATACACAAGCTAAGTTGATCTTAGCTGGTTGCAATCCACGTAATCTAAAGGACTAAGCAAATCATGGAATTTCAAAAAATTGGTATAGTTGGTGCCGGAGTAATGGGTCGAGGTCTGGCACAGGATCTGGCTCAACACAAAAAAATGGTGGTTCTTATTGATATATCAATGGAAATCCTGGAAAAAGCAAAGATTGAGATTCAGAATGCGATTCGATTTTCCGCTTTTTTTGCCAAAGATAAAACAGCTCTGGAAGATACAGGTACGGTTATGGATCGTATCCACTTTACCACGGATTTCAGTGCCTTATCAGATGTTGATTATGTCGTAGAAAATGCATCCGAGAAGTGGGAGGTTAAAAAAGCTGTTTACCCTCTCATTGATAAATATGCCCCCCCATCCTGTGTGGTATCTGCTAATACGTCATGCTTTTCGATCACACGTTTAGGATCGCTAACGAAGCGTGCCGATCGTATTATTGGGATGCATTTTATGAATCCTGTACCTATGAAACCAACCGTTGAAGTCATTCGTGGGCATCATACTAGTGATGAAACTATAGAAACCGGACGCTCCTTTCTGGCCTCGTTTGGAAAAGATGGAATCGTTGTGAACGATATGCCAGGTTTTGTCTCTAACAGAGTTCTAATGCTCACTATTAACGAAGCTATTTACACGGTACAAGATGGTGTGGCTACTCCACAGCAAGTGGATGAAATCTTCAAAAAATGTTTTGGACATAAAATGGGTCCACTTGAGACTGGAGATTTGATCGGTTTAGACACCATCCTTTACTCCGTAGAGGTATTGTATGAAAGTTATAATGACAGCAAATATCGACCTGCCCCTTTATTGAAGAAAATGGTCGATGCGGGTTTGCTAGGACGCAAGAGTGGACAAGGTTTCTTTACCTACACATAAAAATATTTCATAAAAAATATCCCCAAACTATGAGTACAATCGAAACGAATATCAGAACTTTTTTAGGCAAATATATCAGCAATCCCGACGTGGATGGCGATTTGGACTTGTTTGCATCCGGCATGGTTAGCTCACTGTATGCCATGCAATTGGTTCTTTTTATAGAAAAAGAATACGGAATTCAGGTTGCAAACGAAGATCTGGATTACGAAAACTTCAACACGGTTAATGCCATCACCGATTTTATTCAAACCCGTCAATAAATCTATGAGCGATTTAGATATCAGCACATCACATGCCCTTGCCCGGGAGCATTTCCGGGAATGGGTAGATCGTCATCTTGTTCCGTATGCTGACACCTTTGATCATGAGCAGCGTACACCCCCTGAAATGATCCAAACATTGGCAAAAGCCCATTATTTGGGAGGCCTTGTGCCTTCTGAGTATGGTGGGAAAGGTATGGATGTGCTCAGTTGGGGTTTACTGTGTGAGGAGATCGGTCGTGGAAGTGCCTCCATTCTGAGTTTGCTCACTGTTCAGTCGATGGTTATTCAAACCCTGCTTAAATGGGGAACCACCCAACAAAAAGAAAAATGGTTACCCAAACTCGCTACAGGGGAGCTTATCGGTGCTTTCGCGCTCACTGAGCCGGGAATTGGAAGCGATGCTCGTAATATTGAAAGCACAGCTACACGTAATGAGGATGGAACCTATACCCTCGTTGCCCAAAAAAAATGGATATCCTTCGGACAATCGGCCGATGTGTACCTCTTATTTGCCAAAGTTGGGGATCAAGCTACAGCATTTTTAGTGGAGGCAAAGTCACCAAATTTCACGGTTGAGCCTATTCAGGGGATGATGGGATTTCGATCAGCCAATTTGGCAAATCTTCATCTGAATGGCGTCATTGTTCCAGCGGAGCAGATGGTAGGAAAACCAGGTTTTGGTTTTTCCCATATCGCTTCAACGGCCTTGGATCAAGGACGTTATTGCATTGCCTGGGGTTGTGTGGGTCTATCCAGGGCATCTCTTGAAGCTTCCTTAGAATATGCAGGTACTCGTGTTCAATTTGGCAAACCACTAGTAGAGCATCAACTTATCCAACAGATGCTCACCGATATGATGGTTAAAACGAAAGCAGCTCGACTGTTATGTCTGGATGCCGCTCGTTTAAAAATGAGCGGAGAACCCTCACTCATCATGGAAACCTCAGCATCAAAATATTACGCTTCCAGGATAGCTGTTGAATCTGCTAACGATGCAGTACAAATTCATGGAGCAAATGGTTTTAGTGACCAATTTCCTGTGCAGCGCTATTTCAGGGATGCAAAGGTGATGGAAATCATCGAGGGAAGCACTCAGATGCAACAGATGATTATTGCCCGAAATGGATTTCAGGCGCATCAAATGATCCAACGGGAACGCCAACAAAAAGCAAATTAACATGCCAAAAGAACATCAGATAAAATGTCTCGTATGGGATCTCGATAATACCCTTTGGAAAGGGACACTTATCGAAGATAAACAGGTCTCTCTGGATCCCATCGCGGTTGAACTCATCAAAACATTGGATGAACGAGGCATCCTACAATCTATTGCCAGTAAAAACGATGCCGATTTGGCTATGAAAAAATTGGCTGAATTTGGCTTGGAAGAGTACTTTTTATATCCTCAAATTCATTGGGACCCTAAATCAGGATCGATTCAAACCATCGCTAAGGAAATTAATATTGGGATCGATACCATCGCTTTTATCGATGACCAGGCCTTTGAGCGTGAAGAAGTCAATTTTCATCACCCGGAAGTATTGACCATCGATACGGCCCAGATCTCTTCAGTGGCAGATATGCCTGAAATGATTCCACGCTTTATTACCGACGACTCCCGGATACGCCGGCAGATGTATCAAAGCGATATCAGACGCAAAGAGATCGAAGATTCTTATACTGGAGCTCAGGATGAATTCCTGGTGACTCTGGATATGGAACTTACGATAAGCAAAGCTAAAACGGAGGACCTACGTCGTGCCGAGGAATTGACTCAACGAACCAATCAGCTCAACACAACGGCGTACACCTACGACTATGATGAATTAGATTTTTTTAGTACCTCCCCTGATCATCTTTTACTTGTAGCCGGGCTCACAGATAAGTACGGAACCTATGGTAAGATTGGATTAGTCTTAATCGAAAAAAAACAGGATCTGTGGAGCATAAAATTATTACTGATGTCATGTAGAGTGATGTCGCGCGGTGTGGGTACCGTCATCATCAGTTACATCCGAAAGTTAGCCGCTCAAAACCAGGTTCGATTAGTTGCTGAATTTGTTTCCAACGACCGCAATCGGATGATGTACATGACATATAAGTTTAATCAGTTCAAGGAAATAGAGAAGAAAGACGCTTGGTCATTACTTGAAAATGATTTAACCACTATCCCCCCTTACCCGATATATATGCGCCTAAAAACAGATTTGGTATGAGTATACCCAAGGAACATAGCGCCATACACTATATCGATCTCAGCCAGGTAAATGAGCATCTTCGGGGTTTCTCGGGATGTCTCAAGGTGGGTCAGGACATCCTTTTTGCACCATTAATGAATGGACCCGGAACCGCTCATGGATTGGTTACACGATGGATTCAAGGAGAATCAAATCGCATTGATTACTGCGATGTATCCCAATGGTTTGATGGTGCATCGGGCTTTGTCGGCATCCTAAGTGATGGGAGATATGTCTACCTGGTTCCTTATCATAATACAAAGCACCATGGTACTTTGGTTCGTTATGATTCTTTTGGCGATTTTCATGGTCGTAGTTCCTGGGATGCAGTAGATCTTCAGCAATTGGTTCATCCTGAAGCAAAGGGTTTTGTTAGCGGTAGTTTTGATGGTCGTTTCATATACCTGGCACCGTATCAATCTGATTGGACTACCCACCA
>CAZXGO010000009.1:25395-32387 GCA_964640035.1 uncultured Chitinophagales bacterium | reverse complement strand
CACCATGGGCATGTACTCCGTTATGACACACAAGCCTCCTTTTCAAGTGCTGATTCCTGGAGCCATTTTGATGCACCTCAGCTCCATCCTCAAGCTAGAGGATTTCATAGCTCAGTTAGTACTCCAAATCATACCCTGTTTATACCTTACGTACTCGAGAACAGGCTCTATCACGGCCATTTGATACGCCTTCAACACAATCATCCTGCAGGGTTTGAATCCGTCGATTCGTGGGAACACTTCGATCTGAGTTCAATTCACCCCGATGCTAAAGGATATGTTGGTGCCTGTCAGGATGGGTGTTATATCTATTTCGCACCATATTATAATGGCAGAGAGCGTCATGGACTCGTCCTTCAGTATGAATATGATAAAGAGCTTTCCGATCCGTCCAGCTGGAAGTTTTTTGATCTTACCCATATACATAAGGATCTCCGTGGCTTCTTCGGAGCGGTACATCATAAGGAGTACATCTACTTCTTACCGCATTGCAAAGAGGAGGGGATCTATCATGGTACCCTTGTAAGATACAATCGTAAAATGCCCTTTGATTCAATACAGGCATGGTCCATACTCGACACAACGGAATACCATCCTCAGAGTAAGGGCTTTATCGGATCCTGCATATCGGGTGATACAATGATCTTATCGCCCTATGAAACGACAACCCATGGTCACTCAGGCCTTGTGTGTACCATTGAGTTAGACCACGCGCCTTTCCAAATACTATCTAGTCCTATAAAGGATGCCCTATGAGCTCAGCTACATCCACTACAAAACGCCACCAACTTATCCTGGATCGCATTAACGGTTTGATCTCAGAGGCTATCCCTGGTTCCGAGAATGGCATTGACCCACATTTACCATTCTTGGAGATGGGAGCCAATTCATTGGTACTCATGGATGTTCAGCGCACCATAAAATCGGAGTTTGGGATTGAGATTGCCATCGGGCAGTTTTTTGAAGAACTAACGAATATCGACATTCTGGTGCACTACATTGATCAGCATACCCCGAAAGAAAAAGCCCAGGAGCAAGCCCAAGAGATCGAAGTGATAAAGCCTGATATGCCTGTGCAGATGAGACAGTTGGTTTCTGAGCACACGAGTAATCACTCTCTAAAATCATTTCAGGCTCCGACCAGCTTGGGTATCCAACATAAGGTCACTTCATCCGAAATCGAGGCTATTTTTTCTGCACAGCTTGAAGCAACTTCCCGTGCTCTTAATGATCTCATACAACAACAGCTTGCTTGGGTTTCGGGTACGAGAACTCAAGCACCATCAACAAGTAATGGTGCTCCTACTTCCCAAAAGCCACCTCAATCAAACGTACAGCAAGAGCAGAAAGAACCTACATCGACTCCCGCTTCAGCTGATCGACCAGTAAGCGCAATACAGCCTCAAAAGATGCTCTCTGCCTTGGAAACACGAGCTCGAGGGCTTAGTCCTACACAGCAAGCTCATCTTGAAGATTTAATTAAGAACTACAATAAAAAGACGATTTCGTCGAAACATCATACTCAGCAATATCGGCCGGTCTTAGCCGATAGCAGAGCTGCAATCGGTTTTCGATTTACGACTAAAGAAATGCTTTATCCCATTGTATCGAATCGCTCTCGCGGAGCCAGAATATGGGATATCGATGGGAATGAGTACATCGATATTTCGATGGGACAAGGTGTGAGTATGTTTGGGCATCATCCCGAATTTATCGAGTCGGAATTGAAGAAGATGGTCGAAACTGGTGTAGAGATGGGTCCTCGTCCCGATACCGTGGGAGAGGTTGCAGAACTGATCTGTGAAATGACTGGGTTTGACAGAGTTACCTTCACCAATAGTGGAACCGAAGCCGTTATGGCAGCCATGCGCTTAGCAAGAGCTGCAACAAAACGGGATAAGATTGTCAGTTTTGAGGGTGCTTGGCATGGACACGCCGATTCTGTTATGGGTATGCGTGTTGAAGAGATCGATGGTGTTCCCACAACCAAGCCAGTTTCCCCTGGGACACCAGCCGGAGCCGTCGCAGATCAGTGGGTCTTGCCCTTCAATGATCCGGCATCATTAGATTTCATACGTCGACACGCATCGTCGATAGCAGCCGTCATGGTTGAACCAGTTCAAAGTCGAAATCCAAAAGTACAACCCAAAGAGTTCCTTCATGAGTTGAGACGCATTACCTCTGAATCGGGTTCCCTTCTTCTTTTTGATGAAATGATTACAGGATTCAGAACACATCCTCAAGGTGCTCAAGGATGGTTTGGGATCAAGGCAGATATGGCAACCTATGGAAAAGTAATTGGTGGGGGCCTGCCCATAGGAGTTGTTGCTGGTCGAGCAGATCTTATGGATCCTATTGATGGAGGAATGTGGGATTATGGCGACACCAGTTACCCCTTAATAAACAGGGTCGTTTTTGGTGGCACCTTCTGCCAGCATCCATTAGCTATGACAGCTTCACTGGCAACGCTTAAATATCTTAAGGCCCAAGGCCAATCCTTACAAAATGATCTGAATACAAAAACAGCCCGATTTGCAGAAACACTTAATGCTTGGTTTACACAAGAGCAGGTGCCTATCCAAATTGCTTGGTTTGGTTCACTTTTCCGATTTGAATTCAGCAGTAATTTTGAACTCCTCTTTTATCATATGAATCTGAGGGGGGTTTTTGTATGGGAGTGGAGAAACTGTTTCTTATCAACTGCCCATACTCAGGAAGATCTTGATAGGGTCATTCAGGTTGTGAAAGAGTCAGTACTAGCCATGCGTGAAGGAGGATTTATTCCCCCAAAGCCGACGGACGTTTCAACGGGTGAGGGATTGAACCGTGGAACGTCCGCATCGCTAAGTTTAGCTCAAAAGCAACTGGCCACGCTATCCCAGATCCAACCCGAGGGATCAAAAGCATATCATATCAGTACGACACTTGACTTAAAAGGGGAAGTCGACATTCCGGCTTTATCGAAAGCAATGGATCAGATCGTTTCCAGACATGATGCACTTAGATCCACCATTGAGGGTACAGATACCATCCATATTCAGCCACATTTGAGTGGTTATTTTAGCTGGGTGGATTTTTCTACTCAGAAAGACCCTGTTTTAGCCTTTAAAAAGTGGCATGAAGAACAAGCTCATATCCCATTTGAAATCCATACTGGACCCCTGTTTCGTGTGAATCTTGTACGAATGGATGCGTCTTCATCGCTGCTTTGGATCAGAGGGCATCACATGATTCTCGACGGACTATCATTGAATCTTATCGTGCACGAACTGGCTGTGTTGTATAATGCAGCCCTCAGCAATGCTGAATCGTCGCTCTCGCAACCCCTCTCTTGCCTGGAACACAATCGTTGGCTCGAAAATCAAAGCTTCGAAAAACAGGAATCCTATTGGCACAAACAGTTTGATGGACAGTACCCTGTATTAGCACTCCCCTCCGATCGACCAGAACCTCTTATTAAATCATATCGAGGTGGTCGAATTACAAGGGAAATCGACGAGCGTTTGGCAACTTCGATCAAAAAATATAGTACTGCAAACCAAGCGACACACTTTATGACCTGGTTTGCAGTATATGCTCTTTGGTTGCATCGTTTGAGTAATCAGGAGGAAGTTGTTGTAGGTATGCCGGTTGCCGGCAGGAGTATGAACGGTTCTGATGATGCCGTCGGTTATTTCACCCACCTAATTCCTATCCGATCTACTCTGCACAGTACATCCGAATCATTCCCTGAGTACTTAAGACGAATGCGAGGTCAGTTGTTACGGGGATATGAGCATCAGGATTATCCTTTTTCGAGACTCCTCGAGCATCTGAAAAATAAGACACATAGCTCATCCGGAAACCTCGTTCGAGCGGTTTTTAACCTTGATCGCCCCGGAGAAGTACCTGCTTTTAAAGGACTTGACGTTGAATGGACCTCACAGCCAATCTTCCACACGGCCTTTGATATTGTCATGAATTTGACAGAAGTAGGGGATCGTCTAACACTCGAATGTGACTATTCCATCGATCGATTCAATCGTGATCGAATTGAACAATATCTGGATGCCTTCATCGCTTTGGCTACCGCTGTCTCGGATCAGGATCCATCTTCTGTTACCGAGATCCCGATGACCGGAACCAATGAGCTAGATAAGTATTTTACACAGGATGAGTATACCCATCATAGACTGGAACATGGAGAAACAATCCTTGCGTGGTTACGGAGCAGTTTTCTTTCTCATGATGATAAAATAGCCCTGGAATGGACCCATAATGGGATTCAGGAGTCGATGAAGTATGCCGATCTGGGGCAAAAGGTAGATGGTTTTACAGCTTTTCTACAAAAAAAGGGGATAAATAAAGGAGATCGCATAGCAATTTGTCTGGATCGTAGTCCTGAATTGGTGATCCTTATCCTGGCTTCTATGCAAGCAGGAGCTGTATTTGTACCAATGGATCCTTCATACCCTGCTGAGCGACTTCAGTTTATGACGGAAGATTGCCAAGCAAAAATGTTGGTCACCCACTCACATTTAACAGCTCGATTTGGGAAAAGAACGAAGAATAAGGCCCTTATTATTTCTGTTGATGAGATCTCAGATGAAGTGAGCACCAGAAAGGGTAAAGCCAAAAAAGTCACAATCGACGGGGATGACCCTGCATATATGATTTATACTTCCGGTTCAACGGGAGTACCTAAGGGTGTTCTCATTCGACATAAAGGACTTTCTAACTATCTGCACTGGGCAACAGAGTACTATAAAACCCATGAAGGTGAGGGTATTCTGTTACATTCGCCTGTTGCCTTTGATGCCACGCTTACATCCCTATTTTGCCCCCTATTATCCGGTAACTTGGTATGTATTGTTCCTGAATCTGATAATGCTATCGAAGTATTGTTGAAGTATCTGACGGGTGAGTATGCACGCGACTGGTCTCTACTTAAAGTCACCACCTCGCATTTGGATTTACTCACTGCTATGATTCCTGATGTCGCAAAGAGCAAAATTACCCGATGTTTTGTCTTAGGTGGGGAAGCACTTTTTAGCCACAACATTAAGCCTTGGCTTGAACATGCACCCAACACTCGAATCATTAATGAATATGGTCCAACAGAAACGGTTGTTGGTTGTTGTATCTATGAACCCAAGTCCTCAACGGATGCTGATGGTCCTATTCCGATCGGTCGCCCTATTTGGAATACCCAACTGTATGTTCTCGATCACGATGGTCGTCCTCTTGCTCCAGGGCTTGAAGGCGAACTTTATGTGGCAGGATTAGGTGTAGGTCTTGGTTATTGGAATCGTGAAGATCTTACTGCCGAGCGATTTAAAACAACATCAGACCTTCGTTTACATGAAATTTCACCAAAAAAAGACGCGGTGCCTATCTATCGAACTGGTGATCGGGTACGAATGCAAGCCGATGGTCAACTTGTTTTCCTAGGACGGATCGACCAACAAATTAAATTACGTGGTTATCGTATTGAGCCTGGAGAGATTGAAGCAAGGATCAGAAGCATTGAAGGAGTGCGTCAAGCAGCCGTATTTACAATGAATGTTGCTGAACAAGAAAACTTAGTTGCCGCAGTGGAAAGTAGTGGTATGACCCTAATGGAATCGAAGATTCGTACACAGCTCCATGAGTCACTACCAAGTTATATGGTTCCTACTCATATCGTGTTGCTGGATCAGATACCCTTAAATCAGCATGGTAAAATGGATATGAATTCTTTGCTTGACAGAGTAAAACATGTCAAGCAAGAACAAACATCGGCTGCGCAAACGCAATCATTTAACTCTAATGAGGCAAAGATTGCAGCCATCTGGTCGGAGCTCTTAGGTCATCAGCAATTTTCAAGTTCCTCCAATTTCTTTGAGGTAGGTGGTCATTCCATGTTAGTGCTACCATTGAAGGAGCGTCTGAGTGAGCTCTTTTCAAGAACAGTAACGCCAGTGGATATTTTCCGATATCCAAGTATAGCACTACTCGGGAAATGGTTATCTGATTCCCCGCCTGCGAAATCTATGACTACTACATCAGCTACCTCGGAACGAAAAAATCGAAACACTGCATCGTTCAAACCCCTGTCTAAACCATCCTGAAGCCTAACGTATGAGTCCTGAGCACATCAACCAAAGAAATCTTGATCATGCCATAGCCATTATTGGCATGCATGTTCGTGTGCCTGGAGCAGAAGGCTTGGAAGCTTTTTGGCAGAATCTAGAACAGGGCAAGCATTCCATTCACTTCTTTTCTGATGAGGAGCTCAGAAAAGCAGGGATCGAAGAGCACCTCATTCATCATCCAGACTATGTTAAAGCCTCAGCCAGGTTAGAAGATCTGGAGCTATTTGATGCCTCGTTTTTCGATATGACCCCTCGGGAGGTTGAAATCTTGGATCCCCAACATCGAATCTTACTCGAAGGAGTTTGGCGTGCTCTTGAACATGCTGGGATTGATCCATACAGATATCCGGATAGAATTGGTCTTTATGCTGGAGTCGGTTTCAATGGATATTTGATTCATAACATCCTACCTAATCCGAGCGTCATTGAGCAATCAGGTGCCTGGCAGTTAAGTATTAGCAACGACAAAGATTTTGCTCCAACACGCATCGCCTACAAACTCAATCTTCAGGGTCCAGCGATATCCATCAATACCGCATGTTCAACTTCGTTGGTGGCAACAGCGATGGCAGCATCAGCATTGCTCAATTATCAATGTGACACGGCCATTGCCGGAGGATGTTCCCTAAATATTCCTCAGGATGCTGGTTATATGCACGTACCCGGTGGAACCTTATCAGCAGATGGGACATGTCGACCATTTGATGCCAAGGGAGGAGGAACGGTCGATGGAAATGGAACTGCGACGGTTGTTATGAAACGATATCAGGACGCCCTTAGGGATTGTGACACGATTTATGCGCTGATAACTGGTTTTGCAATCAATAACGATGGATCCGTTAAAGTAGGGTATACGGCTCCAGGTGTGGCAGGTCAAGC
>CAZXGO010000009.1:23412-25291 GCA_964640035.1 uncultured Chitinophagales bacterium | reverse complement strand
AGGGGTTTGCTACCTGGGATCAGTGAAAAGCAATATTGGCCATCTTGATACAGCCGCCGGAACAGCAGGGTTGATAAAGACAGTATTAGCATTACAACACCAAAAAATTCCACCAACATGTCATTTTAATGAACCTAATCCTCTCCTCGACCTTGAATCCTCTCATTTTAGGATAAATAACAAGACTCTCGTCTGGAAATCATCAAATGATAAACCACGCCGAGCAGGTGTCAGCTCATTTGGTATCGGTGGGACAAATGCTCATCTCATCGTAGAAGAAGCTCCACCGACATTACGCGATGTGCCTGATAGCGCCCAAGCTGTATTTACCGCGGGTAATTCGGGTCGCCCTTTGTACCTGTTTCCACTTTCGGCGAAGTCGCCAAAGGCCTTAGCACTGCTATTAGATGAACTCAATGACCATTTAAGTGCAGATCCAACACGTTCTCTTTGTGATGTGGCCTATATCTTACAGCGAGGGCGAAGCCGATTTGACTACCGGGTGATCATCGCGGCGTCAGAAGATGATAGAGCTGAATTTCTAGCTGGATTAAGTGCTATTTCAAAGAGTATCAAACAAAGCCAAGCTCAGGATACTCAGGGAGGAAATATTCGTCAGCAACTTGTCAGTCTTTCTCTCGAACGAATGCAGTTGATCCAGCATAAAGTCCTTTTGGATGCATCGAAGGAATGGTTAGCAGGAACCGAACCTGACTGGACTAAACTAGCACCAAAAGCAAAAAAAGTGGCCTTGCCAGGACATCCTTTTCTTCGTTTACGATATTGGATTGATCCGCCCGCCTCAAAGGATCATGTTCAGCGCACGGAGTCTGGCCACAGTACCATTTCCACAAATCAGGTGGTGAAAATTAAGGATGTCCAATCATGGTTTTATCTGCCATCCTGGCAATCTGGTCTTCCTAATTTAGATACAGAAGCTCTTAAATCGAGATGGCTGATTTTTGATGATGGAAGCCAGGTCTCAAAGCAGCTCACAAATGAGTTGAGATCCTACGGAGCGGATATAAAGCTCATTCAACAAACACTGTTTAAGGAAAATCCAGATTGGTCTTCGGTATTCCAAGAGCTGGGCTCCTGGACTCCTGAAAAAATCCTGATCGCAGGAATGAATCCCGTTTCAAAAGAAAACAGCTATATGCAGTTGTTTGAAAGATCGATTTCATTCTCGTCAGCCCTCCAAAAGAAGTACTTCAGTGAAGAGATGGAAGTCATCGTACTTGCACGTCATTTGCTTGAGTACTTATCACAGGGGACGAATAAAAACAGCTCTAATTTAATCGATGATGAACATCACGAACAGTTCATCTCACACGTCGCGACACATTCAGTTGTTTTGGGTCCACTCAAGGTCTTGCCTCAAGAATGCCCTAACATCAGCACCAGGTTTATTGATGCTGATGATTCGGCTACGATAACCAATGTTATCTCTGCAATTTCTTCTACCCCTTCAGGATCTTCTGCAATACTTCGGGGAAACAGTCTTCGGTGGCTCAGTTATACCCCCTTACCTCAACCGCTACCTAAAAGTGGTGAATCCATTATTCGTCACGAAGGTCTATACCTCATCACAGGCGGCCTTGGAGAAATTAGTCTGAGTATGGCAGCATACCTATGGGACCAATACAAGGCAAAGCTTATCCTTACGACTCGATCTGCACTTCCAAAAAGGGAAATGTGGGAGAGCTTAGCAACAAATAAAGACCCAATGGGACGTAGACTCACTCGTTTGCTTGAGCTTGAAAAAAAGGGAGCATCCATAGAAGTGCATAGCGCTGATGTGAGTGATGAAGAGATCATGAAAAAAGTGGTTCATGATGCCGTTCGCCTCCACGGTAAGCTGAATGGTATTATTCATGCA
>CAZXGO010000009.1:2412-23402 GCA_964640035.1 uncultured Chitinophagales bacterium | reverse complement strand
CTCAGTCAAAGACTCGCTGATCGTGGGTGAGGATTCCTTTGTCACGATCAGCGAGTCTTTGACTGAGCACGGACAAGAGAAAAATTCCCGGCAGTTTATCCCTAAAGTTCAGGGCCTTGATGTTATCGAAAAAGCACTTGCTCAGATAGACTTCGACTTTTGCTTGGTTTGCTCTTCCTTGTCACCCATTTTGGGTGGACTGGGTTTTTCGGCATATGCTGCAACGAATGCGCTTGTCGATGCAAAAATTTCCATATTAAATCAGCAACAACCCGGTAAATGGATCTCGATCAACTGGGAAGGCTGGATATTTGATGATCTTGATGCCTTAGCTGGCAATACGAACTCATCTGCAGCCGAATTGGGAATGACGCCCTCTGAAGGTATACAGGCCTTTGAATATCTGCTAAAAATGCCTTCTGTAGAACGATTGGTGATATCCAGTGGTGATCTCAATGCACGCATAGCCCAGTGGGTGAGCAAATCGAAACAGGCCGAGCTACAAATTCAAGTTCTGGATGCACATCCCCGCCCCGAACATTTAGGATTGTATACGGCGCCATCCAATACTACTCAAAAGAAACTTACAGAATTGTGGGAGCAGCTCCTCGGAATTCAGGGAATTGGTATTCACGACAGCTTCTTTGAACTCGGAGGCAATTCTTTATTACTCACACAACTTGTGGCGCTGATTCGCCGACATTTTAAAGCCGATTTGACGCTTTCCCGTTTGTTTGAACAACCAACAGTGGCCGAAATGGCGGTTGACATTGATAGCTTATCTAACGCTAATCAAAGTGAAGATCGAGATGAAGGATTCATTTAAGCTCAATACGTCTCATGTTGAATGAAAGCTACCAAGCATTCGATTCCAATGCACTAGATCTTCTCTTTGAGGTTCAAGCCAAAGGCATAAGGCTCTACCTAGAAGATGATCAACTAAGGTATTCTGCTCCTAAAGGAAGTATGGATGAGGCTTTAGTTGACGCGATGAGACGTCATAAAGCAGAGCTTATAAGGATTCTTCAACACGAAAAAAAATCTCAGGACCTCCTTGAACAGCCCATTTTTAGGTCGCTTAATACCTTGTATCCTGATCATCATAGAGATCAAGATGGATACCCCTTAAGTTTTGCTCAACAGCGTTTTTGGTTTTTGGATCAATTGGCAGGTGGTAACTCGCCGATATACAACATGTTACCAATTGTTTTTGAAGCCAAGGGTTCATTGAATCTGGAGGTGTTGAGGGCGGTTTTTCAGGATTTAATTCATCGCCATACCGGACTTTCAACAAAATTTGGGCTTAAAAATAACGAACCCAGACAATGGCCTGATCAAGGTGGTGAAGTCCCATTCTCCATCTATGAGCTGTCTGAATCTGGTGAAGATTCCAAGCGTATCCAAACGATTATTCTGGAAGAGGGGGAGCGGCCCTTTAATCTTACAAAGGGAGATCCACTCATTCGGGTAGGTGTGATCCGATGTAGCGATCTTCGGCATATACTCATTTTAACCCTTCATCATATTTGTGCGGATGGATGGTCACTGGGAAATCTCGTAGCGGAGGTATCTACGCTGTACGAGGAAAAGATGACGGGTAAATCAAACCCATTGAAGCCCATCGATATTCATTATGGTCAGTTTGCTCTATGGGAGCGCTGTTATATGGATGCATACCGTATTCAGCGTAGCATTCATCACTGGAAAAGAGTTCTATCAGGCGCGCCACACTTTCTGGAGTTGCCTACTGATCGACCCAGACCTCGAATGCAGTCTTTTCACGGGAATACGTGTGCTTTTACTCTTGAGGCATCAGAGACTAAAACCCTACGGTTGTTGGCTTCTAAAACTTCTACGACACCTTACATGGTGCTCTTGTCTGTGTTTGCCGTACTACTATCTCGCTACAGCCGTCAGGATGATATACTCATTGGCTCTCCCATTTCTGTACGACCCCATCCTGATACGGAGCCACTTGTTGGACTCTTTCTAAACACTCTTCCCATGAGGGTTGATTTAACCGAATCACCCGATTTTCTTCAGCTTTTACAACGTGTACGGGCGATGTCGATTCAAGCTTTTGAACATGGAGAAGTGCCTTTTGATGAGCTTCTTCAGGCTCTAAATGTTACCAGATCGCTCACTCATACTCCGTTGTTTCAGGTCTTATTTGCATTGCAAAATGCCCCATCATCTGAGTTTCGCTCAGGTGGCCTTGAACTTATAGAGATGGAGCCCGAAAACAGCAAAGCTCCCTTCGATCTAGTCTTATCTATGGAGGAGTCTGGATCACAAATTCACGGAAGGTTTCGATATAACACTGAACTTTTTGATCGAGAAACGATTCAGCGAATGTCGGGTCATTTTATTGCTTTACTAAAAGGACTCATCTCCCAACCTGAAGTACCGGTTCACCAGATTCCCTTCACCACTAAATTAGAGCTTCAGGAACTGCTATCACTCAGAGGTGCTGGACAAACCTACCCAGTTAATGAAACATTACAAGAGCTCTTAGCGCATGCTGCAGAAAAGTATTCACAACACACTGCGCTGCGCTACGATGGAAATTCCTACACCTACCAATGGTTGCATCAACGCTCAACTATCCTGGCTGAAGTTTTAAGCCATCATGGAATAGGAAGGCAGCATCGGGTTGGGGTATTCATGGAGCGTAGTCCCGATTTAGTTGCTTCGATATGGGCCATTTTAAAGGTTGGAGCTTCCTATGTTCCACTGGATCCTGTCTATCCTATTGATCGGTTGTCCTTTATGATCGAAGACGCGGAGCTGAAGATCGTACTCACTGACGAGGTATCCAGATCAGGATTACCCTCTAGCGGACAAACTAATATCTGCGTCCCTGAGATTCTAAATGAACTTAGTGAGCACGATAACAGGATCCAACCAGCCATTAATGTGGGGATTCCGGAAGACACAGCCTACATCATTTATACCTCTGGGTCAACAGGTTTGCCTAAGGGTGTAGAGGTGTCACATGCTAATGTCATCCGATTGTTTCGATGTACTGAATCGTATTATAGATTTGACCATACTGATATTTGGACGCTTTTCCACTCGTATGCCTTTGATTTTTCCGTTTGGGAGATATTTGGCGCACTCCTATATGGGGGTACCTTGGTTTTGGTACCAAAAGAAATAGCACGTCAAACAGATGCATTTTACAAGCTATTGGTTGAAGAGAACGTATCGGTACTCAACCAAACTCCTTCAGCTTTTGCCCAATTAGCTGAAGTGGATCGACGCTCAGGAAATTCATTATCCATGCTCAGATGGGTTATTTTCGGAGGGGAGGCGCTTGATATAAAAAGTCTGGATGGATGGTTTCAACGTCATGGGTATTCCTCACCTCGATTGGTAAACATGTATGGCATTACTGAAACTACGGTTCATGTTACCTGGCATGAAATCACCGAGCAGGATGTCCGAAATGGCAGCAGCATCATCGGAAATCCTATTCCGGACCTAAGCTTGGATTTGTGTGATGACTATGGCCAATTAGTCCCTTTTGGTATTCCGGGCGAGATTGTTGTTGGAGGTGCCGGAGTAGCAAAGGGATATTTGAAACGCCCCGAGCTCAATGAGCAACGGTTCATCTCAACGCAGATGTCTGCCGGACTTCCTATAGCCAGATATTACCGTAGTGGAGATTTAGCCAGAAGACGATTGGATGGTAGACTACAGTACCTTGGACGTATTGACCAACAAGTCAAGATTCGAGGATTTCGTATCGAAATCGGGGAAATTGAAAGCCTAATAAAATCCTTCAACGGTGTAAGCACTGCCGTGGTGAAAGTTATACAATCCACTTCAGGTAATGAACTTGCAGGATATCTTGTCTTTCAACCCGAAGTGAATCCGAACGAAAGGCTTAAAGCGCTAAGAGAACATCTTAGTATCAAACTGCCTGAGTATATGGTGCCCTCAGCTATGGTCACTCTATCAGAAATGCCATTAACGCATAATGGTAAGGTTGACCTAAAGGCTTTACCTGACCCAGATAGAGAAAGTCATTCTTCAGTCACTCCCCTAGTAGAACCCAGAAATACACTTGAAGAATATATAGCCAATCTCTGGTCCGAACTTCTGCGACTTCCGAAGCTAAGTATTCATGATAACTTTTTCGAACTGGGTGGCGACTCCATCAAAGCGGCCATCTTCTCAAACCGGATTCAAGAACACTTTGGGTGTATTTTCTATGTCGTTGCCTTGTTCGAAGCTCCAACGATAGCAGAACTAGCGATCTATATCACAGAGCATTATCCTGAAATTTATGCTCAATTTGATGATTTAGGCTCTTCTTCAAAGAAAGAGATAACACGTATATCTCCAAATGATATCTCAACATTCAAAGATCTCATACCAGGTCTATCATCATATAAGGAGAAGGTACAGTCCAAAAATAAACGTGCCATTTTTGTGCTCGCACCTCCACGTTCTGGTACTACCTTACTTAGGGTATTATTAGGTGGGCATCCGATGCTCTTTGCTCCACCCGAACTAGAGTTAATGCCTTTTAATACCCTGAAGGAACGTGCAGATACCTATACCGGTCGGGATAGCTTTTGGTTAGAGGGGACCATCCGGGCTCTCATGGAAGCTAAAGATCTGAATGCTGAGGAAGCCAAATTGGCGATGAATCGGTATGAAGAGGCTCATCTCAGCGTAAAAGAATTCTACAATGAACTCCAGAAATCGGTTGATGAACAAATCCTGGTCGACAAATCACCATCGTATGTTCTTCATCCATCCATCTTGGAAAGAATAGAAAACAATTTTGAGGATGCGTTCTACATCCACCTGCATCGCCATCCATTGGGAATGATCCATTCCTTTGTTGAAGCCAAATTGCAGCAGATCTTCTTTAGATATCCTCACACGTTTCAATCACGTGAGCTGGCTGAACTTATTTGGTTTCAAAGTCACGAAAATATCACTCATTTTTTATCAACTATTCCCCAAAATAGACAAACCAGTATCTCTTTTGAGGATATGACGAATCATCCGAAAAAAGAGATGGAGCGTTTGTGCGCACATATTGGCATACCCTTTGATGCAGAAATGCTTGCATTGTTTAATGATCAGGAGAAAAAACGTCGCATGACGGATGGCCTTTATGCCGAATCCCGAATGTTAGGAGATGTTAAATTTCATTCGCATAAAAAAATAGATGCTAATACTTCAGATCGTTGGAAAGAGCATTATTCGGTCGACATATTAGGTGATCTCACAGTCGATGTAGCACGTCAACTGGGATATGCTTTTGACTCATCGGGTTCCAATGCTTCAACAAGCAAACCAGGGGTCATCTCTTCAAATACGGTTAATGACCAAGTTCGGCCAAGTCAGACACACCCGATCTCAACAGGCTACGAATCAAGCAACACTAGACCTCTGTCCTTAGCGCAGAAGCGACTGTGGTTTTTCGAACAACTTGATGGCGGTAAACCAACCTATAATATGCCTATCACCATCAAAATGTATGGTGAGCTTAACCTGGATGCCCTTAAGTATGCCGTCGATCGTTTACAACAACGTCATGAGGTGCTTCGAAGCACGATCGTATCAGTCGATGCTGAGCTACAAACAAAGATTACTCCACACTCCAACCCACTCAGTGTGGTTGATATTCGATTGCTGAAGGATTCAACCAAACAGGAGCATCTTGAATTATGGATTCAGAATCTGAGTAATACACCTTTTGATTTGCGTTCAGGACCACTTTTTCGGTCAGCAGTTGTCCGACTTGAGGATGATGTGTACCTGTTTACCATTAACATGCACCATATTGTGTCGGATGGGTGGTCACTTGGACTCATTTCCCGGGAATTGGAATATTTCTATCAAGCGTTCATCGATGGTGAGGATCATGGTCTACCAGTACTTGAAAGCCAATACGCAGATTATGCGAAATGGCAAGATGAGTTGATCAACACTGGAGAAATTCAGCGACAAGCTGAATATTGGAAAGATAAACTGGCCAATATTCCTGCTTTGCTGGAATTACCTACCGATTTTCAGCGTCCTCCTGTAAAAACGTATCAAGGTGCTACACATCGTTTTGAACTGGGGCAGGATCTAAGTCAAAAAGTGCAAAAACTCGCAGAGGTATCCAAGATGACCCCGTTCATGATACTTACTGCCGTTTTTGGGATCATGCTTCATAAGTATTCTGGTCAAGAGGATATCGTCATTGGAGCGCCATTTGCAAATAGAAAAAAGGCCGCTTTTGAGCCACTCATTGGTTTTTTTGTCAATACACAAGTGTTACGACTTAATCTTGATCCTAAGCAAAGCGTTGTCCAATATTTAAAACAAATAAAGGCCACAGCCCTTGAGGCGTATGGCCATCAGGACATATCGTTTGAACAACTTGTTGAAATCTTGCAACCAGAACGAAATACGGCATACTCGCCTTTATTTCAGGTGATGCTAAGCATGCAAACACAACGCATGAACCCACCATCATTTCAGGGTCTTGATTCTGATCTTCTTGAACATAAAAACACCATCTCTAAATATGATCTGTCTCTTCTTTTTGCAGAAGAAGGAGATACTCTTGCTGGATATTTGGAGTACAGCACCGACTTATTTCAAGAATGGCGTATCCATCAGATGTCAGAACAGTTCAAGCATATTCTTTCAGAACTTTCATGGGATGATCGTCGAACAATCGATCATATTGCTCTTCAGAGTGAAGACCATGCCATGATGACATTGGCAAATTGGAACCAAACCTCCAGGCCACTGGATGATGCGGTGTCTTTGGTAGATTTGATCGATAATCAGGCACACGTACGAGGCGATCACATTGCATTAAATGCCATAAATCGGCGAATGACCTATGCTGAATTGAGGGACGAATCCAATAAAATTGCTTCTTTCATTCGAAACCTAAAGCTAAAGCCTGGATCACTTATCGCGGTTGCACTGGAGAGGAAGTCTTATTTGATAAGCTCCATGCTTGGAATTTGGAAAGCAGGCCATGCCTATGTCCCTCTTGACCCGAATTATCCATCGCAACGGATAGAAATGATTTTTGAAGATGCCGAGATCGAATTGGTCCTTACAGAGTCAACCTTAGCTGATCGCATACCTTCTACCTCGGCCCAGGTACTTGTAGATAACATTGAAATCGATCCGGAAAGTCTCAATGCTGAGGAATCGAACATTCCTATTCGGCCAAGCGATATAGCATATGTCATCTTCACTTCTGGGAGTACTGGTCGACCCAAAGGGGTCATTATACCTCATCGAGGCGTCTTGAACTTTATCCAATCTATCCATCGTGAACCTGGGATGGATCATAATGATAAACTCCTGGCCTTGACAACGATATCATTTGATATTGCTGTGCTGGAAATTTGGGGTATCCTCAGTTGTGGTGGAATCCTTGAGTTGGCTCCAGAAACAGTAGCAAAAGACCCGCAAGCCCTCATGGAGCGTATTTTAAAAGGTGATATCACCATCATGCAGGCCACTCCAGCCACCTGGAATATGATGGTAGAACAATCCTGGCATGGAAACGACAAGCTGAAGATTTTCACTGGAGGAGAGGCACTTTCGTACCACTTGGCAAAAGAGCTTGTTTCAAAAAGTGCCTCCGTTTGGAACTTATATGGGCCCACTGAAACTACGGTTTACTCAACGATCTCACGTATTGATAAACATACTCTTGACGCATCATCTCCTGTTTTAATTGGTCGCCCCATCGACAATACGTTTGTATATGTTCTCGATGATCAACTCCAGGCACTACCAGCTGGAATAACTGGTACCTTATATATCGGTGGAATAGGGGTTGCGGATGGATACTTGAACCGGGATGATCTAACTCAGGAGCGATTTATCTCAGACCCCTACAGCAAGCCGATCTCAGATATCAATGGTCTGAGCTCGAAAGGAGAAGTAGCGAGTCCCAAAATGTACAATACCGGCGATTTAGCCCAGTTTCGACCCGATGGATCGATCATGTATCTGGGAAGAAGTGATCAACAGGTAAAATTACGTGGATTTAGAATAGAATTGGGTGAAATAGAATACCATTTAAGTAATCATCCAGGAATATCATTATCAGCTGTTGTTCTTTATGGGAGTGGATCAGAGGGAAAATTGGTGGCATACATTATCCCTGGATCAAAAAAGACTGTTGAAGGGAAAACGTTGGCAACCTATCTCAGGCCTCTTCTTCCTGAGTACATGATTCCAGCTCATTTTATTATAGTGGACTCTTTCCCAATGACACCCAACGGGAAGTTGGATCGAAAAGCATTAAGTAATAGAAAGCTTAATCTTACCGAACATGCACATGCTGACCGACTGGAAGCCCGAGATATTTTCGAATACAGGATGGCATCCATTTGGAAAGCAGTTTTGGGTGTCAATCACATTAGCCCTCAACATCATTTTTTTGAGCTTGGCGGACACTCCCTTTTAGCTGTTCGGATGATGGCATTGGTGCATGCTGAGTTTGGAATCCAGCTTCCACTCGTCAGTTTATTCCATTATCCCACTCTTGAAAGTTTTACCCGAAATCTTAGAACGTCATCCGAGGGTTCTACGGCCTGGCCGACGATTATTCCGCTTCGAAAAGGAACCGTCGACGAAAAAGCCATCGTACTTATTCCTGGTGCCGGTGGAAATATTCTCTATATGCAAGCACTTGCATCAACACTAGGTCTAGATATTCCAGTTTATGGTGTACAGCCTCCAGGTCTTGATGGAAAAACTGCCGTATGTACTACCATGGATCAGCTTGCCAGTCACTATCTGGATGCCATTAGTGATGCAATACCCAACAGCAGCTTGATTCTTGTCGGTCATTCATTCGGCGGACTCCTAGCATATGAAATGGCACGTCAACTTGAACGCACTTCTGCTCAAGATGTGCACTTGAAACACAAGGCTATCATATTGGATTCGTCAGCACCTCATTGGTTTGAACCAACGGGTAAAGACTGGTCCATGGAAAAATGGACACGTCAAATTGCCGAAATTGCCTCACATCAATTTGGAAAGTGGGTCAATATCGATGATGAACAATTAGATCAAGGATCTAGTCCTACTCAAAAGTTACTGGAGGCTCTAATTAAGGCTGAAATCTTTCCACCTGAAACACCGCTCATTCAATTGGAAGGCTTTATCCAGGTATATCGGAGTAATCTTCAGATGGAATACCATCCACATGCGAAATTAGAAAACCTGGATATTCATCTGATACGCTCCTTTGAATTACAGCCTGAACATCTGAATGATTCAAGGGTACATGAACTCCGTTCCACTCCTGATTTAGGATGGTCTGAATGGATTCAACACCACCTTCATATTCATCACACACCAGGTGATCACCTCACCATGCTTAATGAACCCCATGTTTCTCAGCTTGCAGACATCATTGCCCAAATTATATCTAACGATTGATTCAGTGAAGGTTTTATGACGATAAATGATCCAAAAGTACTGTTTGCTATACCCTATGCAGGCGGTAATTCTCTAGTCTACAGAAATCTTAAGCCGCTTTTGGGTGATGAGATTGACCTTGTAGCCTTGGAACCACCTGGGCGAGGAAAACGATTGAAAGACCCACTGCTAACGGATATTGAATCCATAGCTTTAGATATGTATGAACAAATTAAACACTATGCTAACGAACGATCATTTGCTTTACTTGGTCATAGCATGGGAGCGTTACTTGCCTATCTGATCACTCGTTTGTCGGAGTCAGATACGCCCGGCAGGGTTGAGCACATATTCTGTAGTGCTCATGGTGCACCATCAGTGCCAAAAGTGGCACATCTTGATATTCCACACTACAAAGCCGCTACGGAGGATTTCTGGGCCTACATAGAAAGTCTTGGAGCGCTTCCACCTGAACTTAAGGAACATCAAGAATTGATGAATTTCTTTGAGCCTATTGTTCGAGCTGACATTCAAGCCTTGGAATGCTATCGCTACCAGAATCCATCCGAACCCCTTGATATTCCCATCACTGTCTTTTATGGTACCTTGGATGTGGAAACCCCCATTCATGCATTAATTCCATGGCAAAATGAAACAAAGTACTCTATAGAGTTTAATCCACAAAAAGGGGGTCATTTTGCCTTTTTTGATGAAATCAATCATGTTGGCACTATCATCCGAAAAACATTGCTAAAATAATTAGATAAAAAAGTGTACTATTTTCCTTTGATAAATGTCCGCTATTGTATTTAACTATTTTGGATAAATCATCAACGCTAAATGAATGAATCCAAGAATATAGATCAAAGTACAGATCCGATTGCATCGGGTGAGGCCATTGTATGGCGTTATACCCTAATTGCTGCTGGTATTGGACTCATACCATCACCCACGGTTAACTCGGTCGGTGTTGCGGTACTCGAGTTAGCAATGATTGATGAACTTGCCAAGAATTATTCTTTCCCCTTTCCAACGAAATTAGCCGCAGCCAAGGCGTTTATTTCACTGGTAGGAAGTTTGGGACCTGTATATCTGGCTTTAAAATCTAAATCATCGCTCTCCAGCATTCCCTTCGTAGGACATTTTGTTGCATCGAGTATTTATTCCATCACAGGAGCCTTGTCTGTCTACGTTGTCGGCAAACTCTTTAAACACCACTTCGAAACAGGTGGAACATTTTTGAGCAAGGATAACAGTACCCTCAGAAAAATGTTCCGGACGGAGCTCGAAAACGGAAAAAAAGAACTACCCATCCGAATCGCATCCTCAACCACAAGCTAAAACTCACCATGAAAAATGTGATCATACTTTTTTACCTACTAGCATTTCTTTTTAGTCAGACAAGCATTGCCCAACAATCACAGGGTGCAAAACCACCGGCTCTTGAGGTTCAATCGTATGACCAAAACTATGTGCCTCCCGTTCCATATAAGCCCTATTCGAGCGAAACAGTCATTTATATTGATGCAGCCCACAACAATTTTCATACGAAAGATCAACGTTTTAAACCATTCGCTGATCTGCTACGAAACGATGGCTTCAAGGTTGAATCATTTACTGAGAAATTTACCCGCGAGAATCTGCAAGATGTTAAGGTTTTAGTAATATCAAATCCTGCTAATGATGCGAATCATCCAGAACCAAAATGGGTGAGCCCCATTTTAAGTGCATTTACCAGCGAAGAAATTGATGCTATCGTTGAATGGGTGGGTAAGGGAGGATCTCTTTTACTTATTGCCGATCATTATCCATTTCCAGGTGCAACGGCAGATTTAGCCGCTCGATTCGGATTCTCTCTTGATAATGGATACAATTTTGACCCTGAATATTATACCATCTTAAAAGAACGCTTTTTTCAACTTCCTGTAGTTGATCAAATTATGCAAGGTAAAGCGGATCCAAATAATGCAAGCGTTAATCAACAGATTGTAAGCCAAGCGAGCGGTCTCTTTGTAGCCTTAGGAGCTGAAATTAATACCTTACGCTTTTGGAACTCTCCCAATCCTCAGGCCGAAGCTGGATATCAAAAGGGTGATGGAACTCTCAAAATCAATGATTTTTTGAAGGGTGATGCCGGAACTCAGAATGATACCACCATCCCATATGTCACAACGTTTACAGGTCATAGTTTCAGCGCCGAAGAATTGCCTGGGATGAAATTGCATCCCCTTTTACGCTTTGGTGATGGACCCTTTACGGTACTCACAGAAGCTCAGGATGCCTATTTTGGTAAAGATTCTAACAGTTCAAACCAACAAACAATGGTGTCTCTCCTTTCGACGAAAGAATTACCAGCTTTTGTTGTTCCTGTGGTAGATGCTACCCAAAAACTACAAGCAGCTTTAGTCGAACATGGAAATGGGAAAGTGGCTATGTTTGGTGAGGCAGGTATGTTTACAGCCCAAATCGCTGCCGATGGTTCTACAAGAATGGGAATGAACAGCGAGATGGCTACACACAATTGGAAGTTTGTGCTCAATCTGATGCGTTATCTTGACCACTCAAAACAGTAAAATATAAACCGACAGACCAGCTTTATCCATGAATGCACTCATCGTACAGCCCTATACACAGATACTTGAGCAGACATCGGCCGAGTTGGTTTCTCAAATGTTGAGTGCTGAAGATCTTCAAAAAGCGTCTCGTTTTTATCATAAGCAGGATGCAGACCGGTTTATCGCTGCTCGTATTCTGCTTTGGCATTAGCTGATTACGCGCGAAACCGGGTCTAGAACGTACCTGGAGAAACCATTAGAATTTGAGTACAACTCGAATGGCAAACCAAGTCTCAAGCAATGTTCGTTTGAGTTTAATTGGAGCCATTCAGGCGATTTGATAGCACTTATACACGGAGATGAACCATGCGGTATCGACATTGAGCTTCATCACAACCGATCACTGATCGATTTCAAAAGTTTATATACTCCCTATGAGATCGGTCAGATCACAGCCTGGGTTTCAAAAGATTATTGTACCGAGACAGAGGCTTTTTTTATGATGTGGTCTGCAAAAGAAGCAGCCTTAAAAGCAACTGGACTAGGTTTGTCGCTTGACCCTCGGCATTTTGAAATTCAGTTCCCTCATGATCATCCATCAAACTGGGAACTTATTTTAGACGGTGTTTGCTGGACTGGCTCTTATCAACAATTAAGGTATCAAAATATGAGCTACGCTGTTTCCTGGTGCATGCCGAATCGAACAAATAATATTCCACTCATGAAAGAAATAATGTTAATAAATAAGTGATATCACTATTGAAAAACACTATACAAATAGGATATTTATATATACAAATTGTTTTTAAAAAGTAAAATTAGACAAAAAAAAGTGTAATTATTCATCAGGAATTAATCTTGCTATTCAAATATTATAGTATATTCTCGAAGCTGAAACTTCACGTTTCTAGTGTCTGCTCGATCCCAATCAACAGAAAACCCCAGTAATTAGTTAGGAACGCTTCAATGATTCTTTGGTACATTGCTTACGGAGTCGCCTGCATTTTAGTAGGAGTATACGGTAGCGAAAGGCGATTTGGTTTTTTGGGCTCTTTTGTAGGAGCCATTGTGACCACACCACTGATCATGTTCTTGATTTTGGCGCTAACCAAGCAAACCAAGTAATCATAACGTTTATACGAATTGCTACACCAACCTCGAGTTCTAACCCTATTGTACCATGTCCACTAAAAAAACAGCAACTGCTTCTCGTCCAGCAAGTGACAAAGAAAAACAGGCTATGGCCATCACCCGACGCTACATGTTATGGTCTGGTGGCGCCGGATTAATACCATTCCCACTTATTGATCTGGCTACCATTGTCGGAGTTCAAATGAAAATGGTGTCAGAAATTTCAGATGCGTACGGCGTAAAATTTTCTGAAAACACTGCAAAAAATACTATTTCTGCTGCTCTCTCAGGCGTAACGGCAAATACTCTTGCTCAGGGTACTCTTGGAAGTAGTATTAAATCACTACCCCTGATCGGTACTCTTGTAGGTACAATTACTATGCCCTTTTTTGCATCGGCATCAGCGTATGCATTGGGTAATGTCTTCATCAACCACTTCGAAAACGGTGGTAGCTTTCTCGATCTCGATCCTGCTAAATTCACCGAAAATTTTAAGATGATGTTTAGCCGTGGTGAAAAAGCTGCGAAAGATCTTAAAACAGAAGTCGAAAAACCAGCAGACAACTGATCCCACTATCTTTACTCGTCCACACTACGCCTTTATATAGGGGTAGTGTAGACAGAGTGTTTTAACTACCGCTGTATCTTTATTTGTATGAAACGCTACCTCATCGTTCTGGCATGTATTGCCACACTTTCAATCCCATTTGATTCTTTTTCTCAAAATGCAACACCAGCATGGTGGATGACAAATAGTCTTAAACTAACGGAGAAACATAAGGGAACTCGTATTCAAGCTCAGGGTGAGTACAGTACCTATATAGCCACTGGCCAGGTAGATACTTATTTTCATAAAAGTACTCCAATGGTCTTCATCCGTGATGGTCGTGCCCAATTGAGTGCTTTCGGTACTCTTTCGTATCAAAAAGTACGAGTTCAATCAAATCCAGCATCACGAACCCGATCCTTTTCCTTCAACCCTAAGCTCATTTACGATCTCAATCCCAGTCTACAGTGGGAAGGTGGAGTCTTAGCTGAGAAAAATGATGCTCAATATCTGAAACTTAGATCTGCCTATTACACTGGATTGATTTACAATAACCTGGAGCATAAAAATCTGGGTAAGCTTCTCTTTGTAGCTTTCGGATACGAACAGGTTTCTACCACCCAGTTGCCTGAAGATCTTGGTACTGAAAAATTCGGAAATCCAATTGTGTACGCACAACAACGCTTTAATCTGACCTCTATTCCCAAAGTCAATTTGAGCGAAACCCTCATTTTTATTCATGGTATTGATCAATCTCATATCTACAGGGTAGATCTGGATCTTAAAGCAATGTACCAATTTAATGCTCACATAAGCGGTATGGTTCAATACCAGATCAAATATGAAGAAGAGCCTCTCATTCCAGATCTAGCCCCATATTATGAAAAAATGAACACAGCCCTAACCGTAGGCGTTGTTTTGAATTTCTAAGTACACACTGTTAACTAATCAATCAGTTTCTCCGTCTCCAGGAATACCGTTTAGTATTACTTGTTGCAACAACGCTCAGGGTTCAACTTGAATACTGAAATAAACGTGACTCATTTGTAAGTCCACTAAGAAGTGTTTCTTCTCAGCTTCAGGCAAACCACGCCACATATCATAGAGCTTTCTCGCGTAGTTTTGAATCGCATCTAGTACTGTCTCACCATGCCGTTGAGGAATATTATACACCAAGTATTCTAATCCTTGCTCATCTTTACACAGACTACAACTCAGCATGGTACTCACCCGTGTAATACTGGTAAAGGCAATCAGGGTACCCTCGTTATATGAGCTTTGAATTTTATCGATTTTGGTAATGATAATTCCTTTGATCAACTCAAGTACTTCGGGATTCTCACTATCCAGCAATTTTATGTAATGATCGATGGCACTTCGGACAAAAGAGGATTTGTTCTTACCTACTTTTTCTGACCATTGACTAATGTCGTCCGAGAGTTCCTGGGAAATTCTAATTAATAGAGTTTTCTCTTTTTCATTCATACTCAATGGTATCGAGGTTATCTTGGATTAGCTTAATGACCAAAAATGAGCCAACAATAGTATAGTTTTTAAGGTTTATTCAAACGGATATCACTCAGTTTACCCATATCCATTTTAAGAATACGATCAGCTGTCGCAAAATACTTGCTATCATCGTGAGATACCACAATAACAGTCTTGCCTGCCTTTTTTAACTCAGGTAAGATCTGATAATAGTAGTACTCTCTGAATTGAGGATCTTGGTCTGCAGCCCACTCATCAAATACATAGATCTCTCTATGCTCTAATTTTGCTACGATCATAGCAATACGCTTCCTTTGACCGGTCGAAAGATTAATATTCGTGAATTGCCCGTTTTCAAAGGCCGTTTTATCCGTTAATTGCATTTCTCTGATTAAATCTGCAACAACATCCGATTCCCAATTGCGTATACCGTATAACTTTTCAAACAAGTGGAAATCAGCAAAAATAACGGAGTACAATTCCCGGTACTCTTGAAGCGATTCTCCATGTATCACGTGTTCATCAACTAAAATTTCACCTTGAGCCGGACGATATAGCCCAGTTATAAGTTTCAATAATGTCGATTTACCTGAGCCATTCCCACCAATCAAAAAGAGTGTTTCCCCTTTTTTAAGTTCTAAATCTATCGGACCTACACTAAATACTTTCTCATTGTTGCGATCATAATAATCAAACTCTAATCCTCTGAATTGTATGCGTTTAAATTCGAGAAATTTCGAGTGAGTTTGAGGATTAAACGTAGGAGGCTCTTCTTTTAACCGATCAAGCTCCGACTCCAACGTCATAATATTTTTTATAGCAATGTTAGATCTTGTATATGCCGGTATCCCCGCAACAACACTCGACAAGGGTCCGATGATAAAAAGAATTACCGCCGTAATTTGAATGACACTCTCCGTATATATTTCAAAAAAACGAGGTAAAATGAATACCATAATCGCAATCAACACATAAAAAAAGGACTGCGCAAAGATATAAGCATTCGAGTACATCACTTTTGTTGTGATACTATTGTCTCGTGCTTCTTTTGAAATTGCATCAATATCATCCCTGATATCAGAACCTCTATCATGACTCAATTTTATCTCTTTGAAGCCATCCAACAGGTGAGATAAGGAGGAAAACAGGCGAATTTCACTCTCATTATGCTTATTTATAAAGGGGATAATCTTCTTCTCCATCCCCAAATAAACAATCATTCCTATGGCAACCACAGCAACGGTCACAATTAAAGCTTGAATAGATAGCGTCCCCAAATACATGATGGAGAATAACACCATAATAAACGATTGAACGGCTGCTGTAATCTCATTAGAGGAATTAGATACCTCACTGATCTGATGGGTCATGTGATTGTATATCCTCGAATTGCCAATAGCATCTAACTCCACTAATTCTGCTCTCTGAATAATTTTCTCAGCCAATCGTAGTCGAATTTTTTGAATAATCTGATCTATGATGTAGCCGGCACTTTTAAAAATAAACTGTTGTGTCAGGATATAGATGGATATCACCACAATAAACATCAAGAACAAACGCGTGTTTATTTCGCTGTATGTTACCGTTGCGGCAGCTCCATTTATGATAAATAAAATAAATGCGTTCGACATGCCGGATAGAAACATATACAGCACAAGTTTATTACGCACATCTTTAGTTTCGGCATAAATCAGATCAATAAAATTCATGATCAAAGCATATATGGTGATGAGCTGAAGAGCATATAAAACAAAACAAAGCTCTACTAACCAACAAGAGCTATGGCTTAATTAAGTTATCTACTTTGACCCATAAAACATAGCTTATCTCCTACATCAAATCCCCTTTTAAAGAGATAACTATCCCCATTTTATGAAAAGAATGTATATTCCTTTATTCCTTCGAAGAGTTATTCAACACTTGCTCACGATACAATGAAATTTTTGAAATGGGTTATTGAGACACCCCTTGTTATGATCTCATTTCTATTGATTCTGGTTATTACAACTCTTTTGGTAGTTTTCCCAGACAAAATTGAACGAGTAGTTCTATACACTCAAGGGATTAATCCAGATGAGCTATACGAAGACACCCTCAGAGTTTATACCTGGACTGAATATTTCGAAGATGCTACCATTATTGAAGAGTTTGAAAAAAGCCAAAAAGTTAAAGTTCTTTTTGACTACTACACCTCGAATGAAGAATTACATGAAGCTTTAAATGCTGGTAAATCATATGATTTGGTCGTACCTACCGACTATATGGTTACTCGACTTGTGAATGAAGGACATATCATCCAAATCGATCGAAATCTATTATCGAATTACGCACTTATTGATGCCCGATTTACTGAAATGGATTACGATTACGGAAATTTCTACTCCATCCCCTACTTTTGGGGAGCCGTTGGCTTAGTCTATGACACTAAATTTGTGTTCAATCCCCCACTTCGTTGGTCTGCCGTTTTTGATTCGGCCGAAATTGTTCGAATGCGTTATAATCTTTCATTACTCAATGACCCCAGGATGTCGATTGGATTATCTCTCATTTCTTTAGGCTACAGTCCAAATACTACAAATCAGGAAGAGATTTCCGCCGCTACCGACCGCCTACTCCAACTAGTTCCGTATTTAACGGGGATCCACAATGATAATCTGGGGAGTGAACTACAAAGCGGATCCCTAAACTTAGCCATGAATTGGAGTGGGAACTCAGCTCTTTTATCGAATCAAGATTCTGACATACGATTTTCCTTGCCATCAGAGGGCAGCATATTTTTTGTGGATAATCTCTGTATCCCATCAACTAGTACAAAACAGGAACTTGCACATTCCTTTATTGACTTTCTTTTGGATCCACATAACGCAGCTAGTTTGACCAATTCTAACTTTTATCCCAATTCTATTACAGAATCCCGACGTTATGTAGACCGCATCATACTAAAGGGGCCATCCTACATCAATCCATTTCTAAGTTCTAACATATACTACATCCGAAGCCTGGATAGCGTTGACACAATCTATGAACAACATTGGGAGAAAGTATTAGAAGAGTTTGAGCGCTACACCACCGAAAAAGACGGTAAAAAGCGATCAAATAATCGGATAATGCTACACTAAACTGTGGGGCCACGCCGAATGTTAGTTTGCCACTCGTGCTTTTTCCCCCGATCCATCTAAAATTATCGGAAGACCATCTTTACCCCCACCAATCACAACAATCTTTGAATTGTTTGATTCCGATAATTTTAAGGTAGCCTCTATTCCTTTAAATCGAAGGTAATTTTCTGTTAAACCGGAACTAACAATCGTCTGGAAATCTCGAATACCCTCTGCTTCGATACGCTTGCGTTCAGCTTCAAGACGTTCTGAATCAAGCCGGAATTTGTAGCCTTGAGCAACTTGCTCTTTCTCAAGTTTCTCTTCAATGGCCGTTACAATCATATCCGGTAAGGTTATCCGGGTAATCAGAAGTTCGTCCAAATCAACAAAGCGTTCACTTACTTCAAAAATGGCATTTTGAACTGTATTCTGAATGATGAACTTTTGCGATGAATAGATATCCTCAGGAAGATATTGGCCAAAAATTTGACGCACTACGGCTTCTACCTCTGGAAACACAATACGATCTGCGTAATCTGGTCCAACATTTTGATGTAAATACGGTAAGTTTTCCAAAATGGGACGATATCTAATGGAAGCATCAACTTTGATCTTTAGACCATTTGCACTAAGAACTTCAAACTGTTTCTGCTCATGTTGGATGCGAACATTATACACCTGCATTTGATCCCAGGGCAAAATAATATGCAGACCCTCCCCATATGTTCTGTTAAGTTGTGTACCACCCTGGAAACGCTTGAAAAGAACGGCTGACTCCCCGGCATTCACAAAAATGACTATGCGCTCGGCAAAGAATAAAAATACCAGGATGAAAATCAACACCGATATCAACATACCCCTCTTTCGAGTCATAATGGCATTGTTGAACCAAGCTAAGGACCAACGTTTATGTGTCGGCGGTATAGCCTCCTGAACATCAGTTGTTGACTTATTTTCCATAGATTGGCTTGTGGGAATGAGTGAAGTCTGTTTCGAAAGGGAAAAGTATAGGCAGAGGTTCTCAAGCGAAAGAAAGACACTTCTGAGCGACTCTTCACAGAGCTAATATAAAAAATATATATAGAACTGCTTCACTCCCAAAATCGAAAGGAAACATAAATAATAAATGATCCAACCATGATCAAATGGATGGATGAAATCTTTCATCATGGTATGCTACAATGGTATGCTACGTACGTGATATTTCTCATACTACATCGAATACCTTAACTTAATCTTGATCGTTTCGTACACCTGGGATTTCCGTCATCTAAGGGATCAATTACTTGAAACTATACTCTTTTTTCCCTGTCTACTTCGTAGCAACGCTCTTTTTTATGCTCTTTGTGCACCAAAGATCTTATGCACAAGAACTACTCTTAAAAGGTAGTATTCAAGATGCTAATTCCGGTGAGCCTCTTCCGGCAGCTAATATTATCATCAAAGACAGTTATACCGGCACCATCTCAAATCTGGACGGGCAATTCGAGCTTAAATTGTCAGTCCTACCAACAACCATTATCGTTCGCTACATCGGCTATTTCTCCCAAGAACTGCGTATTGATCAGATCCAACATGAACCCATCATCATACGCATGCAGCCTAATGTGCGTGAACTTGGTGAAGTGGTGGTAACCGGTGGTGATCCAGCGCTCGAAATCATGCGTGAAGTTATCCGTCGTAAGCAAATATGGCGAGCTGAGCTTCAATCCTATACCGCCCAAGCCTACACGCGTCAACGCCTCGAAAGTGATTCTAAGATCGCTTCTATCACCGAAACCTTGTCGGAAGTCTTCTGGGATAAAATCAAAGGCTCGCGAGAGGTCATCACATCGAAACGACAGACCGCCAACATAGGTATGGAGGAAAACTTCGCAGCGGCGAGTTTTATCCCCAACTTCTACGATGACAACATCAGTATCAGCGGTTTTGATATGGTGGGTCCTACCCATCCGAATGCATTTAACTATTATAATTTTGAGCTAATAGGCATCCGATCATTGGATAATCTCGATGTATTCGATATTAAAGTGAGCTCAAAACGTAAATTACAACCCACTTTTGAGGGAATGATAGCGGTGGTTGATTCAGCCTACGCCCTCATCGAAATCGATCTCAAACCCAATGACGCCCTCATCTTCCCTCCACCCATCCAAAAATTTGACCTTTGGTATACCCAGCAGTTCAGTAATTTTGGAGGTGATTTCTGGCTACCGGTCGACGTTCGCATACGGGGTGATATCAAGTTTGGAATTATCGGTCTGCAGTTTCCGGAAATTGGCATCCAGCAGTTATCGCGCCTTACCGATTACAAGGTAAATGTTGTTCTACCCGATTCTCTTTATGACCCCGCTCAGCGGCGTCGCTTGCGGGTCGACACTGTTTCGGTGAAGATGGACAGTCTGTTTCTCAAAAGTCCGATGGTCGTGCCCCTTACAGCCATCGAAGTGAAAGCCTACGACGACATCGACAGCACTAAAACATTGGATAAGGCCTTCGAACCGAAAGGGATCCTGGCCCGATTTGTGAACACTAGCCGGGATGAATCAAACGGTAGAACCCAGTCTGGAAGCTCTGCACAATCGTCTTCATCGGCTCGTTTAAGAAACTCCTTTGCCCCAGAATATCGTTTTACACGTGTCGACGGTCCCTATCTGGGTGGTTTACTTACAACCACCTATGGTCGTCGATACCGTCTTACCAGTGGACTCGGTTACAGTTTCAGCTCAGAGCGTCTTGATTACCAGGCTG
>CAZXGO010000009.1:0-2402 GCA_964640035.1 uncultured Chitinophagales bacterium | reverse complement strand
ACCAAAACGCCAAGGATGGCGTATTTTATCGACTTCCATTCGGGAACCTTCAAGCGTTATGACTCACAGGTTCATTCATCTATCATCTCGAGCTCCTATTTCATCTCGAACAGACCCGATTATTTTGATTATTATCGGGCCGACCAGCTTGAGCTAAAAGCTGAGTATCGCCTGACACGGAATCGAGGGGTACTTGGAGTAAGCTATTTGAATGCATTACATTCCTCACTGGAAAAAGCAACGGATTACTCCCTTTTAAAGAAAGAGCTGATACAGCGTCCAAATCCATCCATCGAAGAAGGAATGATGCGTTCCGTCATCTTTTCGTACACCCGTGGTGATGCGCTTATTCCATTTTCTATCGTGGGCCAGAATCGACTTGAGGCCAGTGTCGAAGTATCGGATGAAGCCCTTCTTAGCAGTGAGTACTCCTTCATAAGATATAGCCTTAGGCTGGATCGCCGTATTCCCACCTTCTATAAGCGTCGCTTTTTACCAAATACGCTTGATATACGTGTGGATGCTGCCACTTCCACAGGATCCTTGCCTTTGCAACGCTTTGGAATCGTTGATGCCACAACGAGCTCCTACGCAGCTTTTGGAGCTCTGAAAACCCAAAATGCTCATCCCTATGAAGGAGAGCATCATCTTGCGCTACACTGGGAACATAATTTTAGATCGATCCCCTTCGAAATGATGGATCTTCAATGGTTCGCCCGAAAAGGATGGGGATTTGTAGTCTACGGTAGTCATGCGCGTACCTTCATAGATCGCGATCGATACCAACAACTCATGCAACGCTCCGATTACACGCTTTCCTACTTCGATTCCTTTCATCATGAAATAGGCATCTCTTTAAATGGTATTTTTAGCCTTGGTCGTGTTAACTTAACCAAGCGCCTGGATGCACCCGGTTACAATCTGGGATTTGGAATTGCACGTTATTTTTAACCTTTCTTTCTCATGCATCGTATCGTTTCGTTTTTGCTACTTTTTCTTTCGAGTCTGCTCCTTTCCTATGGAACAGTTCAGGCTCAAGATCTGGGTACGTGGCAGTCTTATTCCTCCCTACGCCCAGTTACCTTCATTGATGAAGATGCCACTGGTCGCATTTGGGTTATGACCGAAGGTGGACTCTACTGTGTCATCAACGGAGAAATAGATGCGATTTACACGCGAACAGAAGGCCTGTATGGACTGAACGCTAGTGCGATGACGTATCACGAGGGAACCAATACCCTTTGGATCGGTTTCGAAGACGGTATGATTCAGCGGTTTGATCCTTCAACCGAACTCTTTCAGCAGGAAGCTTCCATCTTTAGAGCAACGCAATTTAGTCGTAGAATCATCAACACGATTCAAACCCAAAACGACAAAATCTACATTGGAACAGGATTTGGGGTAGTTGTTTACGATCCACAACGAAATATCGTTTTAGAAACCTATTCCAATCTGGGCTCATTTCCATCCGCCATCAATGTCAATGCACTCTTTATTCAAGGATCAACGATCTATGCAGGCACCGACGTCGGAGTAGCCATCGGCAACAGCAGCTCTGGTGATCTGGTCAATCCGGCAAGTTGGACGACGACATCTCACACAGATGGAACATCCCGTATTGTCAGGAGCCTGGCATTTTTCAGAAACACCCTATATGCTGGGATCGGAAGCACCAATTATCGGTACAATGGTACCAGTTGGCAAGCTGCCAGCGAACTGCCATCAGAGTACGTACGTCGCTTTCGACTGAGTCGCTCCGGGAATCGATTGATAGCCATATCCGATTCCTATCTGCGCATCATAGAGAATACTGGCGCCCTTGGTTCCATTAACCTCCCTACAGCTACATTTGCTCGTGATTTTTATCTGGATGATCGCAGCGGTGAACAGATTCTGCTGGGTACCAATAGTGGCTTGTATCTTTTCGCAAATCGTACGGATGCCAACCCCAAAGCCATTGTGCCGCCTGGACCTTTTCTCAACTTTTTTAGTGGGATGCGGGTCATAGATGGAGTTTTTGTTTCTGCAACCTCTCCCTTGCCGGGAAAAAGAGCGAGTAATGTGTCCAATACCGGATATATGATCAGAAAAGGCTTGGATTGGGACAACCGAAATACTGCGACAAATGATGTTCTAAAGCAGTTTAACAGCAATAGTTTGTATGTATCTGCAGGCTCATCAAAACAGTACTTTTTTGGATCCTGGGGTGCCGGATTCGTGATGCATGACGTGGCTACCGGTCAAACCTCAGTATACAATCCAGCGTATGGAGCTAATTATAATCCTAGTTTTACAAGTGGCTTTACGGTGATACCAGGTATGGATGTCGATGACAAAGGGAATCTTTGGTTTCCTGTGTTCTTGGCATCAACGAACGTGCTCTATCAATTTGATCCGGTTGC
>CAZXGO010000008.1:48295-50107 GCA_964640035.1 uncultured Chitinophagales bacterium | reverse complement strand
ACATGGCAAATGAGCCTATTAATACTAATTTCGAGCAACAATTTTGGGAAGTCCTTGATTCGGGCAAGTGCACTGTGCAATTATCTGAGTCTGAGCCTTTTGAAAAAACACTCACAGGTACAGCTCTTCCAGGAACGCTTGCCGTTGCAGCAAAACTTATTGGAACGCATTGGTTCCCTTCTCTCAAGGACACCCTTCTGATACTTGAGGATGTAGATGAACCTATGCACAAAATTGATGGATATCTCGGTCAGTTTCGAATGGCAGGGTATCTTGACGATGCTGCCGGCGTAGTTTTGGGAACGTTCAACCGGGTAGAAAAGGAGCCCTATCCTGAGGTTCCGAGTTTTGATGCGGTCATCAATAGGATATTTGATGGGATCCAAAAGCCATTGGCTACAAATACTCGATACGGCCATATCAAAGATAAACTAGCCATTCCCTTGGGTTTGCCAATCTGTGTATCTTTGGGTGCCAATTCTTCTATGTTCAATCCTAAATCTTTGTACGATTTTTGAAGCGAATTCTTGTTTTTGCCTCTGGGTCCGGCTCAAATTTTAAATCTATACTCGATGCCATCGAAACAGGTGCACTGTCGGCAAGATGTGTTGGTTTAATATGTGATAGAGATGAAATTGGTGCAATTGATATAGCCAGAACAGTAAATATCCCTGTATATATTCATCGCAGGAAAGACTTCAATAATCTTGAACAATACTGTTCCTCTCTCATAGCTGATGCTAAGGCTCTTCAACCAGATCTTATCGTTCTTGCTGGTTATTTGAGCAAAGTTCCATCCGATTTTGTTCACCAATGGGCTGGAAAAATAATCAATATACACCCTGCATTACTTCCTAAATTTGGAGGTAAAGGATGTTATGGAATTCATGTGCACGAAGCGGTTTTACAGGCTAACGAACAGGAAAGTGGCTGTACTGTTCACTATGTTGACGAGATCTATGATCATGGTTCTATTATAGAGCAGGTCATTGTGCCCGTACTTCCCGACGACACTCCTATGAAACTACAAGCTAGAATCCTTGAGCAAGAACACAAGATCTATCCGAAGGTAATTCAACGACTACTCACATCTAAATAACGATCATTTTGGCTGGTTTAACTGCATATCCTATTTACAAGGAATCTCTTGTCATCAAACGAGCACTGATCTCTGTCTCAGATAAATCGAATCTTGAGCAACTCGTCAGATCACTGCATCATGCTGGTGTTGAACTTTTATCAACAGGTGGCACAAAACGAGCCATTGAAGGCTTTTCAATACCAGTAAAAGACGTCTCTGAAATTACTCACTTTCAGGAGTGTCTGGATGGCCGAGTTAAAACTCTTCATCCTGCTGTTCATGCTGGCTTGTTAGCAAGAATGGATATCGAAAATGATCGTTCTGAATTGAGTCGTCTTAGCTATGAGCCTATTCAATTAGTTGTAGTCAATCTTTATCCTTTTGAGGAAACGGTGTCTAGTGCTGATGTAGATTTAGCGAGTGCTTTAGAACATATCGACATAGGTGGACCAACGATGATTCGGGCAGCAGCAAAAAATGTTGGTCACGTATGTGTGTTGAGTGATCCCAATCAATATGATAAGTTTTTAAAATCTTTTGCATCAGGGAGCATATCGTATGCCGATCGGCTTGAATTTTCGATTCAAGCTTTTAACAGAATTGCTGCCTACGACACTGCTATTGCAGAATATTTAATGGGGCATGGTTCAGCGGAGTATCGACCTTGGCTTCACGTTTCTCAAGCGCTTCACCAATCCTTGCGTTATGGTGAAAATCCGCATCAGCCCGCT
>CAZXGO010000008.1:0-48285 GCA_964640035.1 uncultured Chitinophagales bacterium | reverse complement strand
GCTGTTTATGGAAATCAGTCCAGTTTTATAGACTGTTTCCATGGAAAAGAACTGAGTTACAATAATTTTTTAGACGTTGATGCAGCAATGTCTTTGATGGGTGAATTTGACCGGGAGAAACCAACATGTGCCATTATAAAGCACACCGTTGCATGTGGCGTTGGAACGGGTAACACCTTATCTGAGGCGTATCAAAGAGCTTTTGAAACAGATACCGTATCCCCTTTTGGAGGAATAATTATCGTTAATCGGGAAATTGACGAACAAACAGCCTTGGCAATTGACAAGATATTTACAGAGATCATCATTGCTCCGTCTTTTTCGAAGGAGGCTCTTCATCTATTGAGTCAAAAAGCCAACAGGCGATTGATACGTCAGCTCAAATCTGTTTCTGATTCAAATGGCAGTATACGCAGTATTTTTGGGGGTACACTGGTTCAGACTCCTGATCTTAAGGCTGAAAACCCTTCACACTGGGAGATCGTAACTAAAAGAAAACCAAGTCCGGAAGAGATGGATGATCTCATCTTTGCATGGAAAGTAGTGAAGCATATTAAATCAAATGCGATTGTTTTCGTGCGAAACGGTCAAACTCTGGGTATTGGAACAGGTCAAACTTCAAGAGTTGACTCAACAGAAATAGCGATATTGAAATCCCAGAAAGCAGGTCTGGATCTTAAAGGAAGTGCAGTGGCTTCTGATGCTTTTTTCCCATTTTCGGATGGTGTAGAAGCGGCGGCGGCGGCTGGTGCAAAAGTAGTGATTCAACCTGGGGGTAGTGTGCGAGACAAGGAAGTTATTGAAACTGCTGATCGTCTTGGAATGGCAATGATTTTTACCGGATTACGTCACTTCAGGCACTAATAATTACTTTCTTTACTCATTTTTTTCAATTCGCTAATACCATATCTTCATCGTAAATTGTAGCATATTTTTGTAGCGCACAGATTCTACCGATGACTCTTCCTTCAGCATTAGAAAACTTACAAAACGTCAGAAAATCTGGCTATTTCGATTGGATGTATGCGGATATTGCCGTTGATTTAGGTACGGCAAATACCTTGATCTACATGCGTGGACATGGTATAGTTCTAAATGAACCATCCATAGTTGCCTTAAATGCTCAGAATCAAGCTGTCGCTATAGGTCATGAAGCACGCTTGATGCACGAAAAAACTCACCGTGACATTCGTACCATTCGTCCGCTCAGAGATGGCGTTATCGCTGACTTTGAAGTTGCTGAGATGATGATCAAAGGGATGATCAAAAAGGTAAAGACCAAATGGTATACCACTACTCGCAAAATGGTGGTCTGTGTACCAAGTGGAATAACCGAGGTTGAACGAAGAGCCGTTAGAGATAGTGCAGAGCATGCTGGTGCTAAAGAAGTTGCAATTATCGATGAACCAATGGCAGCTGCCATTGGAATTGGGCTTGATGTTCATGAACCCGTTGGTAATATGATTGTAGATATCGGTGGCGGTACTACAGAAATTGCCGTAATTGCGTTATCTGGTATAGTGTACTCTCAGTCAGTGCGTCTGGGTGGTGATGAATTCAATGAAGATATCATCAATTATTTCCGTAGAAATCATAATCTTTTGATTGGTGAGCGAACAGCTGAACATGTCAAATGTATGATAGGTTCAGCAGCTCCATTGGATGAAGAGCTTGAAATAACAGCAAAAGGTCGCGACCTGGTGAATGGCGCTCCTCGCACAAGAACGGTTTCGTCCAAAGATGTTCGGGAAGCTATTTCGGAGTCAGTAAATACCATCATTGAATCTATAGCAAAGTCGCTGGAACAGACACCTCCCGAGTTGAGTGCTGACATCCTGGATCGTGGAATTATGTTAACGGGTGGCGGGGCTCTGTTGAAAAACCTCGATAAGCTCATTACAGAGACCACAGATTTACCTGTTCATATTGCTGAAGATCCCCTTACTGCTGTAGTGCGTGGCACGGGTGCAGTGCTCGAGAATTTTGACTATTACAAAAGCGTTGTTTCTTAATTAAGTGGATATTTGAAGTATGCAGGCACTCATTGCAAAGATCGGAGATGCCCGCGATCACTTTATAACTGCAATAATTCTGATCGCTGCCATTGTATTGATCGTCTTTAGATCCAATGGTGGGCTTAATAATGTCCGAAAGGCCTCCCTCGTTGCCTTTAGTTACATTGAACAACCTTTGTCACAGTGGCGTGTATACAGAAAAGCTCTTCAAACAAATGAAGAACTTCGAAGCCAAAATATTCAATTATTGGATGAGGTTAGCCGGCTTAGAGCAGCACGATTCGAAAACGAACAACTTCGTAATCTTCTGGGTTATCGTGACTCAAGCTACTACAATCTGGAATCTGTGATGATTGTTGGACGAGAAATTACAGGTTTAACAAATATCATTACCATAAATGCAGGATCAGATTCCGGATTAGACATAGGTATGCCTCTGGTGTCTGATCAGGGCCTAATTGGCCGTGTCATCCTTACTACCGAGCGACACTCTGTTGTAATGCCGTATACAGACATTCGAAGCCGCATCAGTGCCAAAATTCAAGGTATTCAAACCGGTGGTATCGTTTCTTGGGAGGGTAAACGTATCGATGAATTAATCATGACATCCATTCCACGAACCATTCAGATTGATGTGGGTATGGTAGTAGAAACATCTGGATTTAGTAACGATTTACCGGCAAACATTCCCATTGGATCTGTTACACGAACAGAACCTGACCCGGGTAAAGACACACAGACGCTGTACATCACTCCATTTGCGAACTTACTAGAGATTTCACAAGGCTTTATAGTCAAATTCAAGCCAGATACAGCCGTTACCCAGATTCAGACTCAATATATGGAGCAGTTTCAATGAGAAACGAATTGCTTCGCGATATTTTTTGGGGCCTTGTGATGCTATTTATACAGCTGGCTGTATTTCGTCACTTACAAATTTTTGGCATACAAGCCGACCTGGTACTGATCTACTGTCTCTACCAAATAAATAAGCGCAATAGAACAAGTGCAATATTATTAAGTGCTGGTTTTGGTCTTCTGCAAGATGCCTTTCTAGATGTTTGGGGAATGAATATCTTTTCAAAAACATTGACCGCATACGTTCTTTCTTACATTATCCGAACCACTGAGGAGGTACGTATGCCTGCCATTCAAGTATTCGCATCTGTGCTTGTATCATCCTTCCTGCATAATATGATATTTTTGTCATTGGCATACTTTAGTGAAAGTTATTCCGCAAGTGTCATTTTTTGGCGTTTATTATTAGGAAGTAGTATCTATACAGCAACGGTTGCAACCACGTTACAATTATTTAAGAAAGTCTGAGGTCAGAAGTAATGTTTGATGCAAAGAAAATTCACATACAAACGTCCATAAGAGTACTTCAAGGTATCATTATTGGGATTGGTGTGATCTTTGTCTTTACTCTGATCAAAATGCAAATTTTTGAGTACGGGAAGCACAATCCTCAGTCTGAACGAAATGCGCTTAGGATTGAATATTTAGATGCAGCCAGGGGTCTCATCCTTGATAGGAAGGGACGTATCATGGTTTCAAATACTCCTATTTATTCCATAACTGTAACACCAGCAGATTTCAATTGGAGTAACCTATCCATTTTATCAGATTTATTAAATATCTCAGAGGATGAACTAAAAAGTATCATCGAAGCATCTGCCAAAGAAAACAGGTTGAGACCATCGCGTATAGCCTCTGATGTCGATTTTGCAACCTTTTCGCGTTTTCAGGAAAACATTTGGCGGTTACCTGGGATCTCTTATCAAGTCGATAGCAAACGTAGTTATGATCACGGCGTGATGGGATCGCATCTGTTTGGTTATCTGAGAGAGGTGACCGGAGATGAACTTGAGGCAAATCGTGATTTTTATCGACTCGGTGATTTCTCAGGGAAAAGTGGTATTGAGCAAGTCTATGAAAAATCACTTAGAGGAGTTACAGGCACATCCCTTCAACGCGTAACGGCCAGGGGTCGTTCTATGGGTGCCTATGAGAACGGTAATCATGATGTGATACCTATAAAAGGATCTGATATCGTTACTACTATCGATATGGATCTACAATCATTGGCAGAAACCCTAATGCAAAATAAGAGCGGTGGACTAGTAGCCATGAATCCTCAAAATGGCGAAATATTAGCCTTAGTTAGCGCTCCTCAATTTGATCTCAACAAACTGTCAGGTAGGTTGGATAAGAAATATTGGGCTGAGATTAACTCTGACAGCAGCCGCCCCTTATTTAATCGAGCAATATCGACACGACAACCACCTGGTTCTACATTTAAACCAGTGATGGGTTTAATTGGCTTAGACTTAGGTATCATCACTCCCGAGACGAGGGTTTTCTGTGGTGGTGGCTTTGTTAAAGGCAGACTATATCGTTGTACGGGAAAGCATGGCTCGGTGAATTTGGAAGAGGCTATTTTGCATTCGTGCAATACATACTTCTTTGATATGATGGACAAGATTGGAACCCGTAGACTGTTTTTAGATTGGAAAAGGCACGCAAATGATATGGGCTTGGGTGTATCAAACGGTATTGACATTCCACAAGAAGCCTCCGGAATTATTCCCGATAGTGCCTACTTTGATCGCGCTTTTGGCACAAAAAGATGGGGAATTGGAGATATCATAAACCTAGGTGTTGGTCAAGGCGTTATCTCTATGTCGCCTTTACATGTAAGTTTAGCAATTGCTGAAATTGCCAATGGTGGCTACTGGGTTCAACCTCATATTGTGAAAAGCGTCAAAAATGTTGATGGAACTGTTATCGAAACGAATCCTCAAAAGAGAAAAATAGATTGGATTAAAAAAGAGCACCTTGATATCGTGCGCAACGGAATGTTAAGGATGGTTCAAGAAGGTGGTGGAAGACACTTCGCCAAACTTGACTCTTTTTTAGTTGCAGGTAAAACAGGTACAGCTCAAAATCCTCATGGTAATGATCATGGTTGGTTTGTAGGCTTTGCACCTTTCGATAATCCCCAAATTGTGGTCGCTGTTATTTACGAAAATGGAGGGTATGGCTCACCATCGGCATCTCCAATTGCGGGTCTGCTCATGGAGCAATATCTATATGGACGGGTTAAACGCCAGCACTTGATAGATTATGTTGTCAATTACAGACCCGTAATGACGAAATAATATGGATAGATCTCGAAATATAGAATGGGTTATCATAGGGATCTGGATCCTGCTAACTCTTGTTGGACTTGTAGCTATCTACAGCGCAACGCAGGGTCCGGGATCTGAATTTTTACCAAGTGGAATTCAAGACAATTTTTTTAAACAATCCATTTTCGTGGCAGCTTCTCTTGTCATGTTTTTTGTGATTTTATTCATGCAGCCTCGAATTTTTCAATCATCATCCTACGCATTTTACCTTTTTTGTATTCTTCTGACCATTTCAACCTTGTTTATCGGTGTCGAGGTAAATGGGGCTAAATCATGGATTAGAGTGGGAGGTATAAATTTTCAGCTTAGTGAATTAACGAAACTTGCTACTGTAATGGCAGTTTCGGCCTTTTTATCGGGTCAGCGAGATATCATTGGTGATAAAATAGGTCCAGCACTCGTAGTAGTCGCCATCATTTTGTTTCCAGCTGCGATTATTTTATTTCAGAATGACTTAGGTACAGCGCTCGTTCTTGTCGGTCTAATACCAATCATGCTATTCTGGTCAGGTATTCAATATGGAATAGCCCTGCTCATTATTTCACCAGTAGTCATTGGATATTTTACAATCATAGCATGGTATTTCGGAGCTATTATAGCCATATTATTTGTAGTGCTCATATTTTTGGTTCAACGACGGTTTATACTTACCGCTGGCAGTGCAGTTATTGGTTTAGCCGTTGTCAGCTCCATCCAATTTATCTTGTTCAATGTACTTCAACCCCACCAACGTGCTAGGATAAATGTTTTTATTAACCCCGAATCTGATCCCCTTGGTGCAGGCTGGAATGTGCTCCAATCGCGTACAGCAATTGGGTCCGGCGGGTTCTTCGGAAAGGGCTTCCTTGAGGGAACTCAGACTCAGTTAAGATTTATCCCTGAGCAGTGGACTGATTTTATTTTTACCGTGATTGGTGAAGAATTTGGACTGGTTGGTTCTTCTCTCGTTGTGATACTATTTACCTTATTATTACTGCGGCTACTAAATGTAGCTGGAATGCATAAGCATCCTTTTGCCCAAATGGTGACAGTAGGTGTCGTTGGAATCTATTTAATACACATTGTGATTAATCTTGGAAGTGCCCTGGGACTTCTTCCAGTAATTGGTATCCCCTTACCCTTTGTATCATATGGAGGCAGTTCATATATCGCAAATACCCTGATGCTTGCCGTGTGTCTAAATATGTGGCATCATCATAGAGAGATGAGTATTTACGCAGGTTGATATTTCTTGTTTGTTCTCAATGAGAACGACTGCCGGTGATGGACGCAGGAACCGTATTTCTCCAGTGCTTGATAATGTTGAACTGTTGGGTAACCAACATTCTTTTCCCAGCCATACATTGGAAAATCGTGATGAAGCTCTTTCATAAGGGTATCACGATAGGTTTTCGCCAAAATTGAGGCCGCAGCGATACTTGCAGAATGATCATCTCCTTTTATAATACATTTGTGTGGTATCAAACACGATGGGAATCGATTACCATCAACAAGTAAATAATCTGGCATCGCCTCTTCTCGCTCTGCACACTCAAGCATAGCCTTTAACGATGCATTAAGGATATTCATCTCATCAATTACATGTGTTTCTTGAATAGAAATGTGATAGTAGATTGCATTGTGAACAATCCAATCCGCCAGATAAATCCTTTCTAATCCCCCTATTTTTTTACTATCTCTTAGAGCTGGATGCGTCTGATTCTGATCTAAAATAACACCCGCCGCAACAACGGGTCCTGCAAGGCAACCCCTGCCCACTTCATCCAAACCCATCACTCTCTGAAATCCCATTCCCCAGAGTGATCGCTCTACCTTAAGGCGATCGATTCCACAATCATCTTGTATATCTTTACCTTTAGACATCAGTATCGTTTCGTTTGCTGAATGATTCTAGTCTTAACCGGGTTTGAGAAGATATGCGATTTATCTACAAAGCATGGCAAAATTTTGATCCAGGAGCTCATAACAAACCCTTCGAACGATTATGGGACTTGTTTCAACAATTATTACTTATCGCCAGTGGTGATGTTGGCCAAGCTCTACGATGGTTAACTCAACTGGATAAAGAATATGCGATCACCAATAAAGGTGATAATTATTCGGTTGGAGATTTTTTAAGAGAGCTGGAGGAAAGAGGACTCATTGAATATAATGATGATGTGAACGCAATGGTTATGACTTCTAAGTCTGAGCGAAGTCTGAGAACAAAATCACTTGAGGAAATCTTTCGAAATCTTAAAAAGTCCGATCTGGGTACTCATAAAACAAATGAAACGGGGCGTGGATTAGAACCAGAAGCAGAAACAAGAGCATGGACTTTTGGGGATGATGTTCACCATATCGATACACCAAATTCCCTTCTAAACGCATTTCAGCACAGCTCTATAGATGCTCTGAATTTACGTGAGCAGGATCTGGTTGTTTACAATACCGACCATCATTCATCAGTAGCTACCGTTTTGATGATCGACCTGAGCCATAGTATGATTCTGTATGGTGAAGATCGTATTACACCAGCTAAGAAGGTCGCTTTAGCTTTTTCAGAACTGATCATGAATCAGTATGAAAAAGATTCTCTGGATATTATTGCTTTCGGAGATAAGGCCTGGCCGGTAACTATTAAAGATCTGCCTTATTTAAAGGTTGGACCATATCATACAAATACGCTGGCTGGCTTAGAACTTGCCCGTAATATACTTCAACGTAAAAAAGGGGTAAATAAGCAGATCTTTATGATCACAGACGGTAAGCCTTCGGCGATGCTAGAGAATGGTCGTCTGTACAAAAACAGCTTCGGTCTTGATCGTAAGATTGTAAATAAGGTTCTTCAAGAAGCTGTAAAATGCAGAAGGGAACGCATACAAATCACAACGTTTATGATTGCAAGCGATCCCTATCTCCAAGGTTTTGTTCGAGAACTCACTCAGGCAAATCAAGGAAAGGCTTATTATGCCAGTCTTGATGCCTTGGGAGGGTATATTTTTGAGGATTATATCCGAAACCGTCGAAAGTCGATTCGTTAACTTCTGCGTTACAAGTCTAATTTAAGTATCACTTTACGAGTGATATTTAACGTGGCCTTAGCTTCGTCGGATATATAGAGTAAGATAATATCGCCAGTGGTCGTTCTTGGATTTAATACAAAGGTTAAACCCATTTCATTTGCGACATCTGCGATACCTTTTTCAATTTTTTCGAACAGAGGGCCAAGTTGGGTCTGTTGCTCTTTCAATAGATCCTGTTGGTATTGTTCTTGAAAAGTCATGAGCTTTTCTCTCATAGCTTCCAGATCAGATTCTTCCTTGGCTCGTGCTTCTGCTGATAACACCCCTGCCTTTTGCTCATATTCTTGAACTCTCTTCTCGAAATCTGACTGAAGCGTAGAGAATTCATCACGTTTTCTTTCAGCAAAATTTTGAAGTCGACGCTCAACAGCGGCATACTCAGGCATTTTTGTCAAGATTTCCTGAGGCTCAACATAACCTATCTTCAGATCTTGAGCATGCACCGTTGTTATAAGTGTAGCAAAGAATGCGAAAAGTAGAAAAAAACGTTTTTTCATAGATGCTCAATGTTTAGGACTTGAGTTTTTCAATCACCTTTTCGGTGATATTTAAACGAGTTTTACCATCTTCGGATACGAAAAGTAGAATGGACTCTCCCTGACTGGTGGCTTCATTAATCACATAAGTCAGATTCATTTCTTTTGCCACGTCGCTGATAGCTTTATCAATCTTTTCAAGAATGGGTCGTAAAAGTTCGTTTCTTTTCGTGGCCAGTTCCTGTTGAATTTCAGATTGTAACTGTTGCAAGCTTTGTTCTTCTGCAACTAGACGCTGCTCTTCTTTGGTTCGAGCATCATTCGACATAACAGATGCATTTTGTTGAAAGCGCTGAACATCTGCCTGAAATTTTTGAACCCTTTCAGTAAACGATTCCTGTTTACTATTAGCAAGGGTTGTTAGTTCATTTTCAATCGTTGCCGTTTCAGGCATACGCTCGAGAACTTCCTGAGGATTCAAATATCCAATTTTGACTTCTTGTGCTAATAGCGTGCTAGATGTAGCAGCCACGATAAAAGCCATTAAAATAAGAAGGCGTTTTGCCATTTTGTTTGGAATGATTAGGTGGATATGGGATGCGTTTGATATATAGCTTCGTAAAATACGGTTTTTTTTTCTATTGGTCTTTGGGCTCTACATCTATACCAAGTTCTTTGAGAACTTGATCACTTAAATTCCAAGTTGATTTGGTATAGAGAAATAAAAAATCGCCTGATCGGTCAAAAACAAAATCAAAATTACCTCTTTCAGCAATTGTTCTAACGGCAAGCATAATTTTTTGTTGAATCGGTTCAAGTAATGATTCCTGCGTTTTGTAATATTCACCATCTGGGCCAAATTTGGCTTGTACAAACCGATCTTTATCTGAGGTTAGGGTGCTGATTTCTTCTCTTTTTTGCTTTCGGACTTCTTCTGTGTATAAAATTTCCTTGGCAATCAAATCTTTGGTCAATTCATCAATTTTCTTGTCCATTTCATTGATTTCAGTATTCCATCCCTGGACGATTGTTGCCATCCGCTGCTCGATACCTGTATAATCGGGCATTTTAGATAAAATATATTCTGAATCGATATACCCGGTTTTTTGATTTTGTGCAAAAAGCTCTGTCCGGGGGAAAATCAGGAGAAAAAAAACTGCTAATGCTATATGGAATCGAGGTTCTGTATTCATATTAGAAAGGTGCACCAATGTTAAACAAGAACTCCCATTTACGTGGTGAAATACTTGTTCCAGCTACACCGTCAAATCGATATCCATAACTCAGATCAACCAAACCAAGAATTGGAAGGAAAATACGGGTACCAAAACCAGAAACTCGCTTTACGTTAAATGGGTCGTATGTACTAAATGTACGATAAACATTCCCGGCTTCAGCAAAGACATATGGTATAAGCTGAAGCTGAGCTGTCGACACGAGAGGATAACGCATCTCAGCCGAGTATTTATTGTATATGCGTCCACCAATCGGTTGATTATTCACATAAGGTGTTATAGAACCACCTTGCCCTCCAGGGAAACCACGTAAATCAATGTTGTCGTTTGTAAATGACTGTCGTTGTTGTAGAGGGGTTCCACCCATAAAGAATCGCTGAAATTGACTACGCTCGCCCGTGCCCAACCAGCCTAAATGCCCCCATTCTAAACCATACGACATCACCAGTTTTCCAATGATGGGTATATGGTAATGGAAATTGGCCTTTATCTTATAGTATTGTGAGAACGTAAATAATGGTGGAGCAAGTTCTCCTTGAAGGGTAAACTTAGAACCAGAATTTGGTGAGATAAAATTGTCAAGAGAATTTCTTTCCAATATAGATCTAAAGATGAGCAAGAAGGTATTACCGCTTGCCCCAAAGAATTGACCTTCCTGATCGTCAACGTTGTATTTTTGGATTACGATGGAATTAGAATTCTGGAAATAGTCGTCGGGCCAGATTAATCGACGACCAAGTGATACTGAGCTTGAGAATAACTCATACTTGAAGGTAGAGGTATTGTACAAACTGTATGAGGTATTGAATCCGACAGAGGTCGGCTTACCGTTAAACCAGGGCTCGGAAAACCCGAGATCGTAATTCTGATAACCACGACCCGTTACCTGAATACCTAGTGAGAGTTTTTGTCCATCCCCTGTAGGTAAAATGGAATAGGAATCACGGTTAAACGCGTTTTGGATGGAGAAGTTGTTGAAATTCACCCTAGCAGAAAGGATCATACCAATTCCACGTCCACCAAAACCTCCCGATAATTCAAAGTTATCCGTACCAGAGGTCTCCTCCAGCCCATAGGTGATATCAACTGTTTTAGCTTCGTAATCGGGATTAAGATTAGGATCTATTTTCTCAGGCACAAAATAACTTAGTGTTTGCAACTGTCGTATCGAACGGATGATTGCTTGACGACTGTTGATTTCGCCGGGATAGGTACGTAGCTCTCGACGAATTACATTGTCGTGGGTTCTGGTATTGCCTTTGATCTCTACTTTACCAATGTTAAAAATCTCATCCTCAATGATGAAGAAGTTTAAATCAACAGAATCTTTAGCTACTACATCTACTGAACGCTCAAGTCTAAAGAACAAATACCCAATGTCATTATATAGCGCGTTGACATCCGTATTTTCTTTGTTTGAACTTAAATTTTCATCGTAGAGTGTCTGGTTGAAGACATCGCCTTTCTTGAATCCCAAAGATTCTGTTAGTCTATCGTCGGTGTAAATGGTGTTCCCATCCCAGTTGATATTTCTCACAAAATATTTTGTTCCCTCTTGAATCGTGAGATCGATTTGGAGTCCATCTTTCTTACCAAATTTCTTGACATAAACGGTATCACTTAGGATCTCGACGTCTTTATATCCTTTGGATTGGTAGAACGTTATCAGATTTGTTTTGGCCTCTTCATATTTGTCTTTTTTAAATACCTGGCGCGAGAGTCGATAAAAGGTGTTTTGTTTTACCTCCTTCATTTTTTTTCGAATCACACGATCTGAAAAAGATTCATTGCCATCAATGTGAATACGTTCAATTTGTGGCCGATCTCCCGGTTCGATATCAAAGATGAGTTTGGCTCTGTTTAATACGGTATCAGCCATTTGCACTTCCGTTTTTACAATCGTATTACGATGTCCTTTTTCCGTGTAATAACGTTTTATGGCATTTTCGGCTTGAGCTTTTGATGAAGCAGTGATTCCGAATCCGGTAAGGAGTGGGATGCGTTCACGTACTTCACGACGCGCTGACTTTTTGATTCCTCGAATTTCAAATGAGTCTAATCTGGGTTGCTCCTTTATTTCGATGATCAGATAGATCCCATCATCGGTGCGTTCAGCTTCCAAAATGAGAACATCAGAGTACAAACCGGTGCGATAAAGACGTTTGAGCGCATTTGATATGGATGAACCAGGAACGAGAATTTTTTCTCCAACTTGAAGACCAGTTGAAGCAATGATAAAGGGTTCATTCGTGTATTGTTGACCCCGAACCGTTATACCTAAGAGAGTTAATAACTCGGGTTCAAAAGAGTTGGGATCGCGCAGAGTTAATCGGGTAGAATCGCTAACAACGACCTGAGCGAGTGAATTAGAAACGAGACTAACTAGCATCAAGCTTGTTAGCGCAAATGAGATGAATAAGCTTTTTATTAGCACGCCGGGATTAACGCTGGTTGCTGGATATTATTTGATAGCATCAAGATGAATGCTGAATTTGTTCCGATGTTTTTCCATATCGTCGTTCTCGTTTTTGATACGATTCAATGGCTTTTAAAATATCAGATCTTCGAAAATCTGGCCAGTAGGTATCGGTAATTACAAGTTCTGAATAAGCAAGTTGCCATAGCAAAAAGTTACTAATTCGGTACTCCCCACTGGTTCTAATAATTAGATCAGGATCCGGTATATTGGCTGTCGATAAATTTGAGCTTATGTGTGCGTCAGTAATATCACAGGGTTCAATCTCACCGGATTTAACTTTTTCTGCTACTTTTTTCATAGCCTCTGTGATGTCCCATCTACCTGAATAACTAAGAGCCAAGCACAACATCATTCGATCGTTTTGCTTTGTACTATCGATAGCTTCTTTGAGTTCAGAACGAATGTCTTCAGGCAGACGATCAATTTGTCCGATGGCCAGAAGACGAATATTATTTTTATTCAGGCGAGAGGTTTCATTTTTAAGAGCCCGAATTAAAAGACGCATTAGAGCATTGACTTCCGTTTTGGGACGATTCCAATTTTCGGTAGAAAAAGCGTACAAGGTCAGATATTTAACACCGATTTCAGCACAGATTTCTGTCACCTCACGCACAGAATCAACACCTGCTTTATGTCCCATGATTCTGACCCCACCACGTTTATTTGCCCATCTACCGTTACCATCCATGATAATAGCAACATGGGTTGGAACCTTGTCCAAGATCACCTGATCTGTAATGTGGTGTGAGCTAACAACCATGGGCTTTTCAGCTTGCATCTTATCCAACCTCCTGAGTTTGGGATTTTAGCGCAAGCATTTCAAATAGGGTGATAGCTGCTTCGGCACCTTTATTTCCACGATCTACGCTAGCGCGCTCCAATGCCTGCTGTTCATTTTCAACGGTCAGAACACCAAATGATATCGGCGTCTCAAGCTCTAACATAACTTGTAATATCCCATCTGTAGCAGCTTTTGAAACATATTCAAAATGTGGCGTAGAACCTCGTATGATGGCGCCAAGAGCAATCAAACCGTCATATTTACCAGTTTTTAAAACCATTTTGGCCGATAATGGGATCTCAAAAGCTCCGGGACACCAGACAATATGAATCTGATCAGAGGTCAACCCCATTGAGATACAAGCTTCTTTAGCACCATCTAAGAGTTGATTAGTGATATGATCATTCCACCGAGAAACAACAATTGCAACTCGGGTTCCTTTATAAACGTGTAGACCGATGGAGGGCTTTAGGGTAAAATCTGCCATAAAAAGTAAATTACGACTCAATAGCGAGAAATGCAGACTTTATTGTTTGACAGCGCTTTTTAAGATCAGAAATTGTATCTAATCCGACATAAATACCACCCAAATAACTATAATCCTGGAATCGATATCCATGAAAATCACTACCTGCAGTAGCTAGGATACCATGCACTCGAGCGATCTCCCTATACTTCTGCTGTAATATGTAATTATGAGAGGGGTGTACATATTCGATTCCATCTAGACCAGCTTCAATTAGACGTATAATTTGATCAGTATTATAATAGTTAGCTGGATGAGCTAAGACGGTAAGACCTCCCACCTGATGTGCAGCATCGATTAATTCATATACATCGATGAGTTTCATCGGGACGTAGCCTGGACTATCATTTCCGATAAGACGACTGAATGCGTCTCTTGTGTCGGTGGCATACCCTGCCTTAACTAGAAGCTGGGCAATATGAGGACGAGTTACGACATCAAGATCTGCAATCCCCTTAAGATCCTCCGTTGATATCGAACAACCTATCGCATTTAAGCGGTGAATCATCTCCTTTGCACGTTCTTTACGTAGTGAACGCTGCGCATCCAAAATTGAAGTCCATATTTTATGATCTTTGTCAACACCATAACAGAGTATATGCGTCTCCTGACCATTAAAACTCGAACTTATTTCGACCCCTGGAATAAGATCGATTCCCAAACTTGTGGCGGCGATTTGAGCTTCATCCAATCCAGACATAGTATCATGGTCCGTAATAGATATACAGGATAGGCCATAGCTCTTTGCCTTATGAACCAGCTCAGTTGGTGTATATTTACCATCAGAACAGCTGGTATGCATATGAAGATCTGCTTTGTATGTACTAATCATCCGCGATTTGGCCGTAAAATCGATTGATACATTGCTTGATCATTGAATACCTCAAGGGCTTTCTTTACTACTGGATCGTACATGAGCCTGACCTTGAGCCGTTCAATAGATCCACCATCGCGAGAAGCAAGTTCTAGATGAAGTTCTTGTTTTACGGATGTTTTGTAAGTCCGTAAATCGGCATCCTTTTTATTTTGAATTAGGGTACGTAGTGCCTTAATCTGTGAAGATGCTCCATTTGATAATCCCACTTGAGTTAGGTTCCCTTCAAGAGTTGAAATCAATTGTTCACTTTGGGTGGTAAAATTGAAGCCATCCCTCTTGAGCCAATTTACAAAGTCATCAAAAACAAGATCTGAAAGTGGTGTGTTAGCATCTGCTTTATTCTTTCCTGCCGTCTGTGTAGCGTACGAAAAGTACTTATTATTTTGAAGTAGAGCCGTTTCCACCATTGATGGAATGGATTGTTTTAATTCTATATCTGGCTGAATACCCGTTCCATCATACACCGTCCGTCCTCCAAGTGTTTTGAACGGTATCTTGAGTGAGTCAGGTACTTTTGGCGAAAAAGGTGTTTGTTTGGTATCGCTTGAATATTGAGTGGATTGAATGCTACGACCACTTGGGATATAATACTTGGACACGGTAATCTTCATACTTAAATCGTAAGAAAGAGGTCGAATAATTTGTACGAGTCCTTTTCCGAAACTTTGAGAACCAATTATTATGCCTCGATCTAAATCTTGTATAGCGCCTGCCACAATTTCAGAAGAGGAAGCACTACCTTCATCTTGTAAAATGATAAGAGGCACTTCTGGTAAAAGTGCAGGCTCCTCCGTTAAATAGGAGAAACGTGTATCCGGGGTACGCCCTTGGGTTCTAACAACTTCAACCCCTGGTCCAATAAACTTATTGATGGTTTTTACTCCCTCATCGAGTAATCCGCCAGGGTTATTTCGAAGATCCAGGATAAATCCATCCAATGAACCATCTTTTAGCATATTTTCGATGGCCGTCCTCAATTCAACGGAGGTTCCTTGACCAAATCGAGCTATTGCCACGTACCCAATACGATCTTTGCCGGGTAAAAGACCGGCATAGGTGATATTTTTGACTTCTATTCGCTCTCTTATTAGCTCAAACTCCAGCATTTGATCCAAGCCGTAGCGCTCAATGGATAACACGACTTTTGATCCAAGCTCACCCATTAGCTGAGTTTCAAGCTCCTCGGGTGACAAATTCTCAACATTGAATCCATTTACAGCGGTGATGATATCACCTGGGCGGATTCCCCTTTTTTGGGCAGGATATCCATCAGCTGTTGAAAGTACCACCAGCTGGCCATCTCGTGCGCCTACATCTAAACCAACACCTGCATAATTACCGGTCGTGATTATACTCATTTGTTGATTTTGAGCCTCATCAAAAAGAACCGTGTAAGGGTCAAGAGTCTGCAACATGGCATTTAGGCCCCGTCGCATCAGAATTTCTGGATTTACTTCATCAACATATCGTAAGGATATTTCATTGTAGACTTCACTAAAAAGTGTGAAGTTTTTCTTGATTAGAAAGAATAAATCATTGTTGTTGACTCTATATGCAGCAATAGCACTCAAGATGCCAAGAAGAAGTACTATAGGAATAAAAATTTTGCGCAAATCAGTTCAATGTTGAATTAACGTTCAATTACGAGTACTTGACCTGGCATAATCCTGTTCGTGTTCAAGTTATTTGCCCTTTTAATAGAATCTACGGTAACGTTATGGATCTGAGCGATGGTATGTAAGTTGTCATTTTTCTTGACTACATACCTAAGTGCTTTGTCATTGCTTTTCTCTGAGTTATCAGAACCCATTCCATTTAATGAACTTGACGTAACTGCAGTCTTTGTCTGATCTGTACCTGTGACAGGAGCACTGACATAGAGACGCTGACCAACGGATAACTTTGTAGATGAAAGCTTATTCCAACGCTGAAGATTAGCGACTGAGGTTTGATTTCTTTGGGCAATTTTACCTAAAGTGTCACCTTTACGTACTGTATACGTTCTTCTAGTGGTTACAGTCGCTTTAGGATTCGATGATGTACCTGCATCTTGTGAAATAATGGTAGAACCAGATGTCAGATTGCTTGCAGTTTCAATCATGGTGGTAGGTATTGTGATATTTTGCCCAATTTTCAGTTTTGAGCTAATACCGGGATTGAGTTCCATGATTTCGCGTACACTCGTATCGTAATTTCTGGCGATAGCTCCTAAGGTCTCCCCTTTAGTTACAGTATGAACAAGTTCGGATCGTCGGGATGAAGGGGGAATTTTTGTATATGCATATTCTAGAAGAGTACGAGTACCTTTTGGAATTTTGAGCATATATGGAGTTTTACCTGGTGGGGTTGCATTTCTAATGAGTTCAGGGTTATAAAACTTTAAAGAATCAACGGGAATTTGGATCGCTTTAGCAAGATCTTTAAGAGTCACCGATCCATTAACAGGATAGGTATCCCATTCTAAGCCCGTTTCATTTGGTCTGTAGCGATTTTTAAAACCAAATTGTTCTCTATTGCCAGCTACGATAGTAGCTGCTATATAACTGGGGACATATTTTTGTGTTTCTGATGGTAGCTGAGAACGTATAGCCCAAAAGTCAGCATCTCTGCTACCTCTTTTAACGACAGATCGGATTCTACCAGCACCAGCATTATAAGCGGCTAGGGCAAGATGCCAATCATTCCAAATTGCATACAAGTCTTTTAAATGACGGGCGGCAGCTCTCGTTGATTTTTCGGGATCGCGACGCTCATCGATCCAACTATCTACTTTCAAACCATACATAACCCCGGTTGCCTGCATGAACTGCCAAAGTCCAACTGCCTTGGCACGACTTACAGCATTGGGTTGAAGCCCGCTTTCAATCATGGAAAGATAGATCAATTCAGTTGGCACATTTTCTTCTTGAAAGATCCGTTGCATCATCGGGAAGTACCATTCAGATCGCTTTAACCAAGTCTCCATCGTTTCTGGCCTGCGGATCCAGTAGTAAGCCATGAAGTTTGAAACCGCATCATTCTGAACGAGGGGAACATCCGTTTTCGCAATGTCTACATTTCGAGGAATATGTAGATATTCAGATCCAAAAAAATCATCATCACTACCAAACATTTCGTCTCGAACAGAGAAGATATCTCCTTCAACCTCCCCTAATGGTTCGGTAATTCCATAGAATTCTTGATACTCAGTGAGTACTGCCCGGTATAAAGCGACAAATCTACGATTGGATTGGATATTAGGTACCTCATCCAAGAGTTGTTGAGTTCCATTAACAGCAGCTTTAATGTATTCTTCAGCGGAGATAACGTCACCTTCTATTTGTGAAATGATAGCATTTCGATGTAGATCGTAAATCACAATGAAGCGATTTAAGATCTCTTTTTCTAGATCATCATACCCTTTGAGATGCAATCCAGAGTCTGACGATAAGGTGGCAGATGTTTTTCCAGTGACAATAGAATCCTGGGTAACGGTCTGTTGACTTGATTGAGCTCTAAGCGCTGCCGACGATAGAAGGAGGCCGACTACGAGAACTGCTATGAGTTTTCTCATACGTCTCTTATTAGCTGGTGTTTTATTCAATGAAAAGGGACAGGGTTTCAATATAATGAATTAGGGTATATTGAAAAGAAGCGAAAATGCATTTTAATGTTCAATCCATCCTTGAACGATGGGGATTCTTCTTCCGGAACCAAACGCTTTGGAGCTTAATCGTAGACCTGGTGGACTCTGCCTGCGTTTGAATTCACTTTGCCTAATCAAACGAAGTACTTTGTGAACAATTGCAGCATCAAAACCAGATTCAATAAGATCTTTTGCCGATTGTGCTTCCTCGATATAGGACTTTAGTATTGGATCTAAAACAGGATACGGAGGAAGAGCATCAGCATCAAACTGACCAGGAGCAAGCTCTGCACTTGGTGCTTTGTCGATCGTATTCTGAGGGATTATCGCTTTCATAAAATACTTCTCGTTCAACCAGTTGGCTAAAGAGTATACTTCTGTCTTGTAAAGATCGGAAATTGGAGCAAGTGCACCATTCATATCGCCATACAAAGTACAATATCCCACCGCGAGCTCACTTTTATTACCTGTGTTGAGCATGAGGTGCCCATGTTTATTAGAATATGCCATTACAATCGCACCTCTAATTCGACTTTGAAGATTTTCATGAGCAAGCCCGAAGGCATTATCCTCAAAAAGAGAGCTTAGCTCCGACTCATAGGCTTTATAAATCCCTGTTATAGGAACATGGTAAATCTTAATACCCAGATTTCTGGCAAGTTCTTCACTGTCAGCAATACTTCCTGGTGAGCTGAACATGGATGGCATCGTAATTCCAACCACCTTATCAGCTCCAAGTGCTTCTTTTGCCAGGACAGCAACCACAGCCGAATCAATTCCTCCAGATAAACCAATTACAGCTTTTCTATCCATCTTTAGCTTGCCATAATAATCTCGAATACCTTTGATTATGGCTCTAAAGGATCGCTCGTCTTTACTTGGTAATCCCTGTGAAAGAACTTGGTTTACCAAAAGGCGTCCTGCTGCGAAGGTGGCGTCAATGTAGCCTTCATCAAACATGGGTGCTACAGCAACTATATCACCACCCGGGTTTATAAACATGGAATCACCATCAAAAATGAGATCCGTATTCGCACCACATTGATTAGTGTAAACAAATGGAATGTTTAGCTCGGATGCGTGCCGACGGAGCATTTTTCTTCGAGACTCAGCCTTAGTATGGGTAAATGGCGAAGCAGATATATTGATGATCATCTCTGCTCCAGCATCTTTTAGATCGCGACTGGGATTACGATCGTACACATGGTAAACACGTTCATTTTCAACATTCCAAATATCCTCACATATGGTAATTCCGAGTGAATATCCCATCCATGTAACGGGGGAATTCTCAAGGGCAGGCTCAAAATAACGTAATTCATCAAAGACGTCATACGTGGGTAGAAGCGTTTTGAACCTACTGGCTATGATATTCCCGTTTTGAGCAAGGATTGCGGCGTTTGCTAATGGTCGACCACTTTTTTGCGGATTACGTAGAGGCGTTCCGAAGATGATGGCTGTTTGCTTACTTGCCTGAACAATGTGATCGACTGCTTCAGTTAACTCATTGACAAAGGCATCGCGTTCTAATAGATCCATGGGAGGGTAGCCACAAAGAACGAGTTCAGGTAAAACGAGAAGCTGAACACCATCTCTTGATGCAAGATCCAGCGCTTCAAGAATTGCATTTGTATTACCTCTTATGTCCCCAACCGTAGGATTAAGCTGTTGACACCGTATTTTAAGACCTGATTGCTTGATGGTCATAAAAAGGAATTAATGGACTCGCTTTCCGGCTATATACGTTTCAAGAACGTTAATCTTCCAAATTTCAGTCTCTGGAATGGCAAAGTAATCCTGATCCAAAACGATGAAATCGGCCCACTTCCCACTTTCGAGGCTACCGAGTACCTGTTCTTGATGTGCAGCGAAAGCGGCATCAAGGGTAAAAGACCTGAGAGCTTCCAGACGGTTTAATTTTTGTTCAGGATACCATCCATCAAGTGGGTTGCCGAGCGTGTCGCGACGGGTCACCGCTGCATACAGACCATGAAAGGGATTGGCATTTTCAACGGGATAATCAGATCCTGATGCCAAAATTACTCCTTTATCAAGAAAAGTTCGCCATGCATATGCACCACGTATACGTTCGCCACCAACGCGATCTTCTGCCATATTCATATCACTTGTTGCATGAACAGGTTGCATTGAAGCGATAATTTGGAGTGCTTTAAATCGATCAAAATCTGTTGGAGCTACAACCTGTGCATGCTCAATACGATGGCGTAATGCACGGCTGGATGGGATTGATCCTTGCACATTCGTAAAAGCGTCAAGGGCTACCCTATTTGCTGCATCTCCAATGGCGTGCACATTCACCTGATATCCTTTTTCGACTGCCTTTGATATAAGCTTAGTGAGCGAATCGGGACCATAAAAAAGTAAGCCGCTATTTCCTGGTTCATCATGATAGGGATGAATAAGAGCAGCACCCCGACTACCTAAGGCACCATCACCATAGAGTTTTACGCTTCTTACTGATAGAAAGTCATTTAAATAATTTTTTAGGAGACCATCTGAGGATATACGATCGAAATCATCACCCACTCCAGAAATCATACCATAGATACGGGTAGTCAATTTACCCTGATCAGCGAATTCACGGTACAGTTGATAATGATCATAACTTACACCTGCATCATGTGTTGAGGTAATGCCCAGTTGACGTAACTCTTTGAGTGCAAATTCGAGTGCCATACGTGCCTGATCGACATCATAGGTTGGAATCACGGCATCCACCATATCCATAGCAGAATCGATTAGAACACCCGTTGGATTCCCACGTCGATCTTTGATGATTTTTCCCCCATTGGGGTCAATCGTCTCTCTGGAGATACCAGCCATTTGGAGAGCCTTGTCATTTACCCAGGCAGCATGACCATCTACTCGTGTCAGATAAATTGGACGTCCGTCGGAAATAGCTTCAAGTTCTTGAGCAGTTGGGAATCGATTCTCCGTCCAGAGAACCTGGTTCCATCCTCTTCCCAAGATCCAATCAACATCTGGGTTTTTCAAAGAATAGTCTTTAACCCGGTCTAGTGCTTCCTGAATTGATCGTGTTCCTTCGAGATTGACTTGCATGGCACGATATCCAAGTCCCATAACATGTCCATGAGCGTCAGTAAGCCCTGGAAGTAGTGTTTTCCCTTCAAGATCCAGCGTCTCTATCTCAGGAAAGCGTTCCAAAAGCTCGGTGGTTTCACCCAAGACAACTACTTTGCCATCACGTAGTGCCATTGCACTAAACTGGACGAGAGAATCACCTTGAAGCGTGTACCCATTGGCATTTTTGATCAATAGATCAGCCTCTGGTCTATTTGAGCACATAGTCAACACACTTAGGGGTAGTATGCTCAAAAAGAGCAGATTTAAGAATCGAGAAGGTGATATTTTCATACAAGTCGGGATATTCATGGACGTCCAAATTACGGTATAAAGCCGAGAATCCATACCATATTTACAAGCACCTTACTCGATCCGACTAGCGATAATTTGTAAAACTTAGTGCAACTGGAAGATCTGCCTGCTTTAACACACTAATCGCTTCCTGTAATTCGTCACGACTCTTTCCGTTCACTCGAACCACATCACCTTGAATACTTGCCTGTACTTTGAGTCCGGCATCCTTTAAGGTTTGGATAATTTTTTTTCCATCTTCCTTAGAAATTCCCTGCTTAATTGTTACAAGCTGACGCAGATATCCTTTGGTTGCGGTTTCTGCTTTACCATAATCTAAAAATTTGAGTGAAATACCTGCTTTAACCAAACGCAACTGCAGAATATCGGTCATCGCACGTAATTTCATATCATCGGCTGCGAATAAGGTAATCGTGGTATCATTTCGAGTGATTGAACTGTCAGTTCCTTTAAAATCATACCTGGTAATCACTTCTTTGTTGGCTTGAACCACAGCATTATCTACCATTTGGAGATCGACGGTAGACTCAATATCGAAGGAGCTGGATTTAGACATAGCTAGAAGATTTGACTGAAATGGGTTGTTGAATGAGTTGGGTTAAAATAATCGTATGATAGATGATCACGTATATATTCGGGGAATACCGGCAAATAGGCAAGCTGATCCAGATCGATAAATTCGACCGCTTTTAGCATTTGATTGCCATGGTCAAACTCTGGATCTGTACCTAAAATGACATTTCCGCCAAGCCTATGGCAACGCCAGTAATATTCAACCGCATGATAAGGATCTTTGATAAATTCGGAGGTATACATTAAATCCGTTGGCTCAACGATCAACCCCGTCTCTTCTTGAATTTCTCGTTTTACTGCATCTTTGAGGCTTTCCCCAAATTCAAGTCCTCCTCCAGGAGGAGTCCAAAATGGTTCTTTGCGAGTAGGAGATTGAATATGAACCAGAAGGATTTTATCTGATTCAACAACTATTCCACAAACCCGAATGCGTAACCGTCTTGAAAAAGCCTCATGAAATCCATCTGTGCTCATGCTTTTTTTGAATAATCAAGAGCGGCTTTGACGAAGTGCACAAACAAGGGATGCGGATGATTGACGGTGCTCTTTAATTCAGGGTGAAACTGAACCCCTACGAACCATGGATGGTCTTTTATTTCAACAATTTCAACGAGATCTTTCTCAGGATTCATGCCACTGAATATCAAACCGGCATCGGATAAGTTCTTCCGAAGGGCGTTATTAACCTCATAGCGATGCCGGTGACGTTCCGTTATTTCATGAGTTCCATATGCTGATGCAGCTTTGGTCCCCGACGCAAGTGCACAATGATACGATCCTAAGCGCATGGTACCACCTTTTGCAGAGATCGACTTTTGCTCATGCATCATATCGATGATTGGATGAGTAGTATCGGGATTAAACTCGGTACTATTTGCATCTTTCCAACCACATACATTACGTGCGTATTCAATCACCGCACATTGCATTCCTAGACAAATTCCAAAGAATGGAATTTTGTTCTCCCGCGCATGTCGAACAGCTTCGACCTTACCTTCTGCACCTCTACCACCAAAACCTGGGGCTACTAAAATACCCGATATACCTTTCAACATGGTGGCCACATTGTCTTTGGTGATATCATCACTTTGAATCCAACGAATATTCACCTTACATGCGTTAAGAGCTCCAGCATGGATAAAGGATTCTACGATCGATTTATACGCATCGTGATGTTCCACGTATTTACCGACGAGTGCAATTTCTAATTCTGATTTGGGTTCCAGGACAGCCTTAACAAAGCTAACCCATTTTGATAAATCGGGTTCTTTAGTTTTTAGGCCCAGCTTTTCAATCACTCGTTGATCAAGTTTTTCTTCCTGCATCAGTAGTGGAACCTCATAGATGCTTTTTGCATCTAAAGATGCGATCACGTCTTCATCGTCCACATTACAGAACAGAGCAATTTTTCTTCGTATTGATGTATCCAGAGGAACCTCAGCCCTACAAACAAGTATGTCAGGCTGCAAGCCACTTTCGTAGAGCGTCTTAACAGAGTGCTGGGTGGGCTTGGTTTTAAGCTCGCGAGCGGCACTAAGATAGGGTACTAAGGTTAGGTGAATAGAAAGAGCATTCTTTCTGCCGACATCATATCGAAGCTGGCGCATTGCTTCGATGTAGGGTAAGCCTTCAATATCTCCCACTGTTCCACCTATTTCAATGATTACCACATCATATTTACCGGAATTACCAATTTTGAGAACCCGAGATTTTATTTCATCGGTAATGTGTGGGATCACCTGAACCGTTTTTCCCAGATAGGCACCCTGTCGTTCTTTAGTGATAACATCGAAGTATACGCGACCGGTTGTAACATTGTTTTCCTGGGAAGTCGGAAAGTCGAGAAAACGCTCGTAATGCCCTAAGTCTAAATCGGTCTCGGCGCCATCATCCGTTACATAAACTTCACCGTGCTCATACGGGTTCATGGTGCCGGGATCCACATTGATGTAAGGATCCAATTTAACGACGGTTACTCGAAGACCTCGTGCTACAAGAAGGCGACCCAATGATGCGCATATGATGCCTTTACCCAGCGATGACGTCACTCCTCCGGTGACGAAAATATACTTCGTAGACATGAAACTGTATCGGGTGGATGGATAGTAAAAATAGGATGCTATCTGCGTGATAACAAACCTTTTTTACGAATGTGCCCGAATAAATTACTCTGCCGGATTACGACTGCGTAAAACCTGCAAAAGCAGATCAGGATAATCGGTAAAAATACCATCAACCCCCAAGTCTAGCATCTGATGGATTAGCGTATCAATATTCACGGTGTAGATGTTTACTGGAATCTTGTGATGATGTAGGGAGTCAACCCAATCCTTGCGTATCTCTTTCCAGGAACAGTTGAAGGCATCAGCCTTGAGTTCGTTAACGATATCGATCGGATGCTTGTCGCCATATAGCTCGGCCGTATACAGGATAGCGCCAGGGATCTCAGGAGCATATTCTTTAAGCTGACGAATCGCTCTTGGGTCAAAACTCGAAAAGATCACGTTTTGCTGCATGCCGTGCTTACGCACAAGATCAACTACTTTCTGCACAATACCACCTTCGAGTGAATCGGTAAGTGCCTGAGTTTTGATTTCGAGATTAAGTGCCATTTTACCTTTTACCAACTCAAGAAGCTCTTCGACGGTAGGTATGGGTTCAGCTTTTGTTTTCTCAGAGAACCATGATCCTGCATCCAAACGTTTAAGTTCAGATAAGGTAAAATCAGAAACCAGACCCTGCCCTGTTGTTGTACGTTCGAGAGAAGGATCATGCAACAGAACTGGGATTCCATCTTTTGAAAGGAGTACATCTACTTCCACCATTTCAGCGCGCATTTCCATTGCTCGCCGTACAGCGATAAGAGTATTTTCAGGAGCATAGGCGCTTGCCCCACGGTGCGCAATCACCATAAATCCATCCTGATTATCGTTATATAGGGATGGCATTATAATGTTTTTAAGATGTTCAGGCTTGGACGGTTCTTTGCAAGCACTCATGAGGAGCAATAGAGCGACGAAAATCAAGCGAATCATTGGGTATCTGACGATAATGGGTATGGATTATATACCCTCAAGATACTCGATTGCTTTTTTCAATTGGGATCGCTGATAGAAAATTAACAATACGTTAATGATGAAAGCACCCAATATCAGAAAGAAGACATTCGTGCTGAGCTGAGTTATCCCCTGAGCAAAAGTGTACCCATAGATTAAAACTAGCGCAATATTGAGCCAAAGCATCAGGGCAAGCCATTTAAAGCGCCGCTTGAGTCCCAGTAATTTCTCATCATCGCTCATTTCGGGATGAGCACCTCGAACATGAGCCCTGACCATTCGATCCACTAGATGACGACCCTCGTCTTGATGTACTTCCATTAGTTTCTGTCTTTTAGCATTCTGTTGAGTGCATCACTTATTAACTTGCCACGATCTTTTTGGCCACGAATTTCTTCAAAAAAGACAAAACTACCCAGCATAATCAAGAGCGAACCCAGCATACTCGATAATCCAGAAAGAAAGAGGGCTTGTATGAAACCTGCGATGGATAAGGTTGTAAGTAGAATACCAGCGATTATAGCTGTACATGCCAAACCTAAAACAAGTGCAGGATACCCCTTTGTACGAGTAAAAAAACCGGGTCTCTTGTGAATCCCAGGTTGTATTTTCTTTTGGGGAATTGTGGTCTTCATTCGAAGGATGCCTGATTCATTTTTCGTAACCAAGAGCAGAGGATATCTACAAAAGTGGTATCATAGCTTGCACTAATATAGCCAATCACGTCTCAGAATGGAAACATCCCTATTCATCTACGGTCGTCATCCTGTACTGGATACCTTGAATCGCGAACCCGATAAAGTTGATAAGATATTTATTCGGGATACCCTGACGGGCGGTGGACTCCAGGAAATGTTGAGATTAGCATCGGAGCATAAGATACCTGTTCAGAGGGTTCCAGGACGAAAATTATCGGAATTGGTGGGTGCCGTCAATGATCAGGGCTTTGTGGCTCAAGTGAGCCCTGTTTCATATTTGGAGTTAGATGAATGGCTCGAATCTGTGGATACAGCAACAAAACCATTGGTACTCATACTGGATGAAATTGAAGATCCTCACAACTTTGGTGCTATGTTGAGAACAGCGGCTGCTGTTGGAGCAGGGGCTGTGATTGTTCCAAAACATCGTCAAGCACCCATTAATGCAACCGTTGTAAAGACATCCGCTGGAACTGCAGGCATGGTTCCTGTGGTCCGAGTAGTAAATATCAATAGCTGTATACGGGATCTTCAATCAGCGGGGTTTTGGATCTATGCCCTTGATCAAGATGCCAGGGAATCCGTTTGGGAACATCGTTTCGACAGTGCTTGTGCCCTTATTGTGGGAAGCGAGGGTAAAGGGATACGAGAAAAGACGTTGGAACTGAGTGATTTTAAACTAAAATTACCCATGGCAGAGGGTGTAGAATCACTGAACGCTAGTGTGAGTGCTGCGCTGGTGATGTACGAGTGGCTCAGACAGCGATTGTCCTAATCCGCGATTCAGTAGATCAAATAAGGTTTTCGCTTTTCTTTAAATACAGACACATCTTCAGCCCAACTTGAGGCCGGATCGATGTTACGTTGAAGTAAACTATCGATACGCTTAGTTCCAGCAAGTCGATAACGAAATTCATTCAGAGAATCCTGCGGTGCATTTCGAAGCAACGTTCTCAAAAGATCAAGCCCGAAGGCAACGGGGTCACCAAGTTCCGATAGCTGATCGGAGATACTCACCCCCCTACTCTGCACATTTTTATACTTTGGATTGGGTGCTTTGTCAGGGATGGATACCGGGGTAAATGTGATGACCTCCAGACCGATCTTCCAACGCTGCTGTAATGTTTCAAGATCCTGTTCACTTAGGGATACATGTGGAGAACCTAAGGTCAAAAATGGTTGCGGTGTACCTCTGCCCTCCGATAGGGTGCTGCCTTCAAAAAAACACGTCCCAAGATATACATAGGCCGATGACCATGTAGGTAGATTAGGGGAAGGCGGCACCCATTCAAGACCCGTTTGAGGCCAAAGCATATCCCGTTTCCAGCCAGACATAGGTATAACCCTAGGGATGAATGTGGCATCATCAATCTGCAGCCATTTTTCACCGACCATCATCAAAGCCAGTTCACCCATCGTCATTCCGTGGGCAACAGGAATGGGATACGCACCAACAAAGGACTTGTGTTCCTCCTCAAGGAGCCATCCTGCCACATACTGCCCGCCAGCTGGATTGGGACGATCAAGCACCCAAACCTGAACATTAGCCTGGGCTGCTGCTTCCAGGACCAATCCGAGGGTAGAGATGTACGTGTAAAATCGGGCACCGACATCCTGCATATCAACGATGATGGCATCTACTTCTGCCAGCATCTGCGGAGTCGGTTTGCGGGTAGATCCGTACAAGGAAAAAACAGGCAATCCGGTAGCCTCATCTACGCCATCGACGATCTTCTCGCCGGCACCGAAATTCCCTCTGAACCCATGTTCAGCGGCAAATAATGCCTTCACATTATGCCCCAAAGCCATCAAAGTATCAAGCATATGGGTTTGTCGGATGCGGGATGTTGGGTTCATGAGCAAACCCAAACGCTTGCCTTTTAACTGTTCCGGGAAGGACTCCAAAAAGAGTTCGGCACCCGTTCGAAGATCCTCATCCGTTTGCTTGACTTTATCTAAGCTGAGGTTAGAACAATCAATGGATAACAGAATCAGTAAAAAGGCAAGCTTGGTCATAGCTATTATGCCTGGTTGGCTACAATTTCGCTTTCAGCGAAAAAGTAGGCAGCCTCAATAGCGGCGTTTTCAGCAGAATCAGAGCCGTGGATGATATTTTCACCCACGCTATCGGCAAATAATTTGCGGATTGTGCCCTCATCTGCATTTGCTGGATTGGTGGCACCAATCAGTGTACGAAAATCTGCAACGGCGTTTTCTTTTTCGAGTACCATCGGCACACAGGCACCACTGCTCATAAATTCACACAGTTCACCGAAAAATGGACGTTCGCGGTGAACATCATAAAAGCCTCCGGCAGTATCCATCGTAAGACGTGTCATTTTCATCGCCAGGATCTTAAAACCAGCTTCCTGAATTCTACGGGTAACTTCTCCGATAAGACCTTTACGGACACAGTCGGGCTTTAAAATGGTGAGGGTACGTTCAATAGCCATAGATAAAATTGATTTAGGAGTAAATGATGGCCAAAGATACCATTTTTTCGGCGAATACGACGATTTTGGCTACAACATGCCGATGGTCTTAACTGGAAATTTTAAGTCGTTTACTCTTTGTACCGACCCGAACATGATTCTTGTCAAATATGAAATCAATCCGACCAAGATGAATTCCAGCAAATCCTACTTGATTTACAAGGGTTTGTTTTCCTTCATCATCGACAAATGCTTCTGGCTCATCCAGAAAGGTATGCGTGTGACCTCCGATGATCAGATCGATACCTTTGACCTGTTGAGCGAGTAAACGGTCACTCACCGTTTCATCTGCGTACTGATACCCTAGGTGACTCAAGCAAATAACCAGATCACACTGTTGATTTGATCTAAGTTCCTGAACCATTTCACGAGCTATGGAAATTGGATCCTGATACAACACCCCTTCATAACTTGGTGGGGCCAACAACCCAATCAGATTCACACCTAGACCAAAAATACCGATCTTAATTCCGGAAATCTCTTTGATCATAAAGGGTTTTATGACCGACTCCAGAGCAGTACCACTGATGTTATAATTAGCATTAAGTACTGGAAAACGTGCCATTTCCACGGCCTCAACAAAGCCTTTAATTCCGTTGTCAAATTCGTGATTACCGAGGGTACTGGCATCATATCGCATCTGCGACATTACATCATATTCAAGCTTACCCTTGTAATAATTGAAGTAGGGAGTACCTTGAAAAACATCACCTGCATCCAGGAGAAGCGTATTTGGATTTTCACGACGTATTTCTTTGACTAATGATGCTCTGCGGGTAACCCCTCCCATACCCAGATATTGTCCGGATGGAAATGGATCTATACGTGAATGCGTGTCATTGGTATGCAAAATGGTAATAACCATCGGCTGAGGGTTCTTAGGATTGGCAAAACCAATACCTGGTAGCATACCTGCCACTCCCACTCCCAGGCCAGCACCTAAACTTGTTTTTATGAAAGTTTTACGATCCATCAGCGTAAACGTTGGTCGTTTGTTGGGGTAATACTGTAGCGCTCGGTGATATAACGAATCATAGCATCCCGCAAATAGATTTGAATATCCTGACGTTGGAGTGGGTTCAATAGTGAGGTAATACGATCCCCACCATCGGCGAGAAAATTATTCGTTGCCAGGGTATACTCAAGATCATCTTCTAGAGGACGGGTACCGATTAAAATATCATTAGCTTTTCGATTTTCGATTCGCATTCGTAATCCACTGATGGGTTGACCACCCATGGATGCAAGTTGATTGGCTATTTCTCTGATTTGGGATCCTTTGAACGTTAGTACCACCAGCCAATTGTCGAATGGCATCACCGTGTAAATATCACCTACTGTGATTGATCCTTTGTTAATTGGAACACGCAGCCCTCCCCAGTTCATCAAACCAATATCAACCGCAACCCCAAGCTCCTGGGAGGCCGTTCTGCGGATCATATCAGCAGCCAGATTACCAAGACTTCCATCTGGACGTACGTTACTGAAGGTGGTTTCAGCTTCGCCAATCACTCGTTTCATTCGGGTCGAAAGTTCGACCTGATAGGGTCGTATCATACTAAGAACCAGACTGTCTTCGGCTAATTCTGATGTAATAGTATATCGATTCTCATCCGTATCCCGAAAGCTATATTCGATGTTATAGTCTGGCGGAAACAATCTTTCAACTACTGCACAGGAAGTAGTTGAAATACTTAGAATAAAAGCTAGGAATATGAAACGAGTGTGATTTTTCAATGTTCTTTACTTAACCGTTCAAAATCTTACAGATAATACAAAAAGCCCTGAGAAGTATAGGTGAAATTTAGCTTACCTTCGCATCATATTGTTCATAAAATAATCGGTTAATCCGATTAGATTCACATTCCGTGCAATATCGATGTCCACAGCTTCGGGAGCATTTGGGATAATATCGATCACCTCAACTCTGGATCGAACCTTGCCCCCTCTGAAAGTAATAGCCAATAGAGGAAAGCCTCCTGACCTCAACCAGGTGGGATCAAAAAGTTCAGACATAGTGAAATTGAATGCCGCGGGCATTTGAAGAGCAACACCCCAGTTTACATTTAATGAATCTGTGACATAAACAAAGCTTACTTCATCGCGAGCTGGACGGCGGATCACAATCTTTTTCGTCAAATACCCCATCACATATTCCGTTTCATCCGTAGGTATGATTTCGACCTGATCCTGAGCTTGGCCACCTCGGCCACCCATCATCATTCCGGCTCCACCGCCGCCGAATTGTTGCATGGCTACCGTCATTTGATTTAAGGTTTCCTGACTTATCTGAACCGCTTCTCTGGGTTGAGCCATCAGGAGTAGATCCTGTTTTTTTGATCTTATATAGATGCTACGTGTTTTCATAGCAGCAAAAATCCGTGAAACTGTAAGATCTCCATCGCTGGTGAGCCGCATCACTTCAGCATTAGCATCTAATTGAAGAAGATTTGAGACCTCAGGCTGATTTGTTTCCGTATTGAAGATGGTTCGATCTATGAACATTGATCCGGTAAAGGTTTGATTCTGCTGGGCAAATGCATCAGAGCTCAGTAAGAGGAGGAGTAGGTACAACACGAATTTATTGTTCATAGTAGGATCGATATTGTTTGTAGATTTCTGAAAATGAGGTGCTTTCGAAGGAAGTGGCTTGTTGATAAGCAAACGATAAGATCGTGATCCAATCAGGAGCATCCAAAGGATCGTGAATATGATGGTGAAAATTCCAAACCACAACGCCATTGAATCTTCTAATCGTGTTGAGAAGTCTGGAAATATGTTCCACAGCCTGGTCAGAGGATAGTTTCATGTATCCAAAGCACTGCGTATCCATAACCGATAGCGGAACCTCGAGGATAGACAGCTCACGATTAGATACCAGGTCAAATATCGGGTAGGGGTGAGAGGTTTGGGCTCTAAGTCCGATATGATCTGCCCATGCAATGGAACTATCCACCTGAAAAGAAAGCTCCGTCAAAGCTGGAAACGTAATACGTGCATCATAGCGGAGGTAATGGGAACGATGAATTCTTACCTGGGTGCCAACATGGTGATTGAGTTGCTCCCACTCTTTCTGTAGTACATCGGGTCGTGATCCCGCCAGATATCCACTATGGTATCCTATTTCGAAGGGCTCTTGCAAAACCTGTTCGCGAAGATACCTGAAATAAGAATGATTCAGGTAATCACTGGCATCATGTGCATGACGTTCAATGATCGATTTAAAGAAAAAAGTAGTAGGAAGAGAATACGTTCTGGAGTGATCCAATATTTTAGAGATCGACTCCTGGTAGGCATCGGTAGGAGAGATAAACTGACGCGTCGCTTGTATGCATCGTTTTAAACGCTGTACTAAAGGCATTTTCAAACGATTTAAGATTAAATAGTCCCAACTTTCACGAACAATGATACCTGCGGTCTTTTTTTTAATGCGATCTATATCATGGGAGACTATCGATCGAACCCCTATGCTTCTTCGAAGTGCTTCGGGCTGATGCCCTAAAAATTGAAGAAGATACTCACCATATTCGTCAACAAGAGCACGATATGCTAATCCTAGTCGATCATGTAGGCTACCCTTGTACAGGATTCGACCGTGGGTGTCACGATCCTTTTGGGTGATCTCTTGCCAATCACTGAGCCAATAAAATGCAGAAGCAATGAGATCGTCAGCTAAAAAATGAGCTAGATTGTCCTTGTTAGGGTGATTGGGATTTCCAAAGAGAATTGGAAGTTCAGCACCGTCATCATCTGCCTTCTGATAATATTTCGGGGTTTGCTTGCCCTCGATATCCTGAAAGAATTCCCATGTGGATGACTCCGAGGCGATCACATAAACAGACTGGCTGGGCTGAATATCTCCAATGGGTAGTGAGCCGTAATAACAACCACCCTGTTGAAGAACATCTTTGGGCTCACACCATTCAATTTCGACATTATATGGCGCAAGAAGTACTCTGAATGCATACCTCGCTTTAGGAGTGAAGTGATTGGGTACGCCTAGAGCAACGCGCAACTTCATTATCCGGGATCTTTAACTGAATGAATCCATCCACCAACTAAAACATCATCGCCATCGTAACATACCAATGCCTGACCAGGTGTTATCGCTGTGCGACCCTCAGGGAAGCGGATACTTATCTTATCCCCATCTTGAGTAAGAAAACCTGGGGCTCCATCGTCATTGTAACGGATGGCACCGATCACAGGATAATCATCATACGGTAGGGATGCGTATTTACCCCAATTAAGCTCTTTTGCAGTACACGTGGTGTTAATCAGATCAGACTCTTCACCAACAGTGACGGTATTGTTCACTGGGTCGATGGCTGTAACATAGACTGGATGACCCATTGGAAGGTTTAAGCCACGACGCTGACCTATGGTATAAAATGGATAGCCCTGATGTTTTCCCAGGATCTTACCGTCCTTATCAACAAAAAGACCACCTTCAACATTTTCTTGAAGGCCCTCTACTCGGCGTTTTAGAAATCCCCGATAGTCATTGTCGGGCACAAAGCAAATCTCGTAGGAATCTTTTTTAGACGCTACATTAAGCAGACCATGATCATGAGCGTATGCACGAATCTCACTTTTACGGAACTGCCCAACAGGGAATTGAGTCCGAGCCAGGTGGTCCTGTTTCACGCCCCACAGTGCATAGGATTGATCTTTGTCGTGATCAACCCCTCTGGAGATGATGTGTCTGCCATTTTCGGTGCGGATATTAGCATAGTGACCTGTTGCGATAAACTCACATCCAAGACTGTCGGCGCGTTTCATAAGAGCTGCCCATTTGATATGAGTATTACATAATACACAGGGATTTGGTGTTCTACCTGCGAGGTATTCATCTACGAAACGATTGATCACCCAATCACCAAATTCTTCACGAATATCAACGATAAAGTGAGTAAATCCATATTTGAGTGCGATAGCCCTGGCATCATTCATGCTCTCAAGGGTACAGCAACCGGTTTCTTTACCGGTGGTTCCACCTGAACTTGAGTAGTCCCAGGTTTTCATAGTGATTCCGATCACTTCGTATCCTTGCTCGCGAAGCATAACCGCAGCTACGGAGGAATCAACTCCGCCACTCATTGCAACTAAAACTCTGCCTTTTGTACTCATTCCCAAATATACGGAGGAAAAAGGGGAAATGAGGCCTTTTTCGCGGGTTTAGAACCAAGGTTACATGTAAAGATAGGGTTTCCAGTGGTCTTCAACCGAACCCATAAAGTCGCGTATCATCATGAGGTAATTGGGGCGAAAAGGAGGACGAAGTAAATTCATACCTGCTTCCTGAGGTGTTCTATTCCCTTTGCGGTGATTACATTTATTGCATGCTGCTACCAAATTCTCCCAGGTATCGGCACCACCACGACTTCTGGGCATAATATGATCGATGGTGAGGTCCTCAGATTTATTGCAGTATTGGCAACGGTGACCATCACGTTTGAGCACATTTCGACGGGATACGACCAGATTTTTATAGGGTACACGAGCATAGCGACGAAGCCGAATTACCGATGGGTAATCATAGGTTGTCGTAACGGTGGCAATACGGCGTCGATCGTCCGGATGTAAAAGCTCAGCCTTCTCCAGAAAAAGAAGAATCAGGGATTTTTGAACCGAGCATACCGTGATCGGCTGATAATCTTGGTTGAGAACAAGTACACGTCCGTTAAGCATAGGTGTTCAGGATTTGTGGTGAGCGATCTTCAAGAATATCGAACGAATGTCCGGGCTGCACACGCCAGGGTAAGCACAGATCCGTGATGCGTATGATACCACAGAATCGATCCGCCAGGCGTTGATCGAAGGGATAAGAAACTCTATCAGCCCATTTCGGAGCAAAACAGTTGATACGTACATTGGGTCCGGCGTGTATGAGGCATCCATCGGTGATGTAGATTCCGACGTGGGTGATGCGTTTTTCGGGATTCGCAAAGAAGACAAGGTCGCCGGATTGAGCCTGTTGAATTGAATGTAGATCCGTTATTGCTGGTTTGGCGAGTTGATATTGCTGGCCGGAGTCACGGGGAAGAGTGAACCCATATAATGAGAAAAGGAGTTGCACGAATCCGGAGCAATCGATACCCAGGTCAGAACGACCTCCCCATAGGTAGGGGGTTCCAAGGAGGCGTTCGGCCGTTTCAATAAGATGACCCGTAAGGATGAGAGGTGGATGGATGTCAGCCTTCAGGTATTCACCATCGGGCAGACGAATACCTTCGTCGGTATACACCAAGAGGGCGCCTGTCGGAACACAGAGGGCATCACCAGATTCCAGATGATGGACGATATAATTTCGATGATATGAGCGACGCAGACGTGGTTCATTGAGCCATTCTTTTTCCGTTTCGGCAGAGATAAACGCACATTGACCAGGATTTACCCATCCCTCATATGAATCGTAGGTTGTTTTGATGCGAATCCATCGATCCACTTGCTCGAGAACTTGAGCTGTTTCACCGAGGAGCATTTGTGAGACCATCTCGGAGCCTTCACGGGGCTCTTCCCTTAGTGGGATGGTGGCGGAACGAGCGAAGACATGCGTGTGATCCCGATGTTGACCGGGATTTGAGAATGAGGCGCTATGTGCTTCTACGTTATTGGGGAATGCTTCAGAAATTAATGGGTGTACATTAACTCAAAAAGATCATAGAATCAATAGCCCATAAGATCCATTATTTGATCTAAAATGACGGGGTTGATAGCCATAGCTAAAGCAATCGAAACAGCCAGTCCTATTCCAGCATATGAGATGTCTTTGCCGATTAATCGCATCGTTTTCGATAGGGGTTTACCTTTACCATTGGCGTCGGTAACGCTCATAGCCAACTCGCGTCCAGCCAAAAGACCAATGAAGACCCATGTGGTACTCATCGGGATGGTACTGAGCATTTTAAAGTAGAATAATAAAATGGCGTAAACGAAGTCAATCACCGTAGCAGGTCGCACATCCGTTACTTGAGATTTTTCGGTGATAATCTGCTGAATCTTATCCCCTCTCAGATAAAAGAGTATACCAAGTCCAAGGAAAATGAAGCCTGCAAATCCGATAAATTCGTACGCATTCAAGCTCCTTGGCAAATAGACGGCGATATTGGCAGCATCCTGCATAATCCAAACAGACCATAGCATGCCACTAGTGACCCATTGCAGCGGATACCACCACCATGCTGCTTCGCCTTTAAACCACTGGTTCATTAATCGATTCAAAAGAAACCAAACCAGAAAAGCCACGATGAATGTAGTAAGATATCCAAAGAAAGACTTTTCAAGCATGCCGGTTATACCGCTCAAATCGGATGAGAATCCACTCAGAATCAAAAATGTGGTGGATACTGGCATTCTTAGGCGAGTAAGAATTAGCAGGAAAAGAGGAGCAGCTACTTGGAGAAATGAAAATTCGCTAGGTGCTTCACTAAATCCTTTCGAAGTCAGACGCTGATAACTGACGTCACCGTCATAAATAAGCCAACTAAAGGAAACTGTAAGGACAAAAATACCCCCGATGTACAACCACAAAACCCACCATTTTCGAGTGCTGTTTGATGACAAAAAGGTTCCAATGGTTTGAATACTGTCGTTAGCAATGGCAGAATATCCGGCAAATGCGAATCCAAGCCACATAGCCAAAGCTGGGTTTTGGAACACTACACCCGTGAGAAAAAAACTCAGGCCCAGGATGACTAGAAAAATGCGTTCCTGCTTGATTAAGCCAAAGAAACGATACTGAAGGAAGGTGTTTTGCTCCAGTTGTTGTTGACTTGGTTGATTTGATCCTGAGTCCATGCAGGAAGGGCTTGTTTGTTAGTGAAAGAAAATAAAAAACCAATGTTAAGCGAATGTTAACAAGCAGGTCTAAATCATCATTTGAAGCGCATAATTAGACCATTTTACCCATCCTTTAAAACAGAAAAGGCTTGTAAGAGATTACAAGCCTTGAAGTGCCCTGGACTGGACTCGAACCAGCATGCCGTTTCCAGCACTACCCCCTCAAGATAGCGTGTCTACCAATTTCACCACCAGGGCAGGATAGAAAAGAAAGATACGCAGATTTTGAGTGAAAAGTAAAGATTCAAGACTTTGGTTCCTCGATCTCCATAAATTCTGCATCTTCGAGGTCATTGATACTCTTTTGTGGGCTTTTTGAGTTAGGAAAACTATTGGATGGAGCTTTAGTAAGAAGCCAATAGGTAAATAAGCGTCGAATTACCCTAAAGAAGAACCAGGCGGCGAAAAGATAAATAAAGAACTTTAACATTAGGCTGGGGGTGTGATAAAGACAGGGGTATCGGTGAGGGGAACCTGAAAAATTTCATGCTCAATGTACGCGAGCTGATCTTCATTTTGGATGAAATCGGTATGATTGGTATTCACCACGATCAATGGTGCCCGATCATACTGATGAAAAAACTGGTTATACGATTCAGATAGTTCAGATAGATAGGAAGCATCAATGGTTTTTTCATAACTGCGTCCCCTTTTGGAAATATTCGACATCAGCTTGTCAACAGAACATTGCAGATATACTACAAGATCAGGTTTTACTGCCTGTAGATTCATGATATTGAAGATTCGGTCATAAAGTCCAAGTTCATCATTACCAAGGTTTATGCTGGCGAAGATGCGATCTTTTTCAAACATATAATCGGATATGGTCAATTGATGAAAGAGATCCGGACTTTTGAGTCGATTTTGCTGATGAAATCGACTGGCCAGAAAAGCAAGTTGCGTTTGAAAGGCAAATCGCTCGCGGTCTGCATAAAAGTGAGGTAAAAAGGGATTATCCTCAAATTCTTCCAGCACCAATCGGGCCTGATATCGTTTAGCCAAGAGTTGAGCCAACGTGGTCTTGCCCGCCCCGATAACACCTTCAACAGCGATGTAGTTAAAGTGATTCATCTACAAGGAGTTGGTGGTTCGTCTCAACGATGGTAAGAGGCATTGCTGATGCCACAATCATTTCAATGGTTTGCTTTGTGTTGGGATCAATCCAGTCGGGTGATATATCCCGGAGGGGTAATAGTACAAAAAGTCTGTCACGATAGGAAGCATGTGGAACAAGGATTCCATGAGAAGAAAAGGTTCTTTTTCCCCATGCAATAATATCTAAATCGATGATTCGATCACTCCATCGGGCAGCATTTGGGTCTCTACCCATTTGAATTTCGTATCCTTTCAATAGAGGAAACAACTGATTGGGATACGTTTTTGTGAAAATAGAAACGGCTGCATTTAGATATGCTCCCGTTCCTGGACCAACCGGATCGGATTCATAAACGGAAGAAGTTTTGATAGGTTTAGAACTTAGGCTGGACAAAAAGCGTGTTGCAGCTCGCAAGTGACCTAGTCGATCGCCCAAATTTGAGCCTATCCCCAGTATTACTTCAGGCATGAAAAAAAAGGAGCCTTGACCAGTTTATAAACTGGCGAGCTCGATTTTATGTTGTAAATCCCGGATCATTCGCTGCGTGCGGGTATTAGTGCGAATACGGTGCTCAACGGATTCAATTGCATGAACTACTGTTGAGTGATCGCGTCCACCAAAATGAAGACCGATGGTTTTGAGACTACTCTTTGTCATGTTTTTTGACAGATACATCGCTATCTGACGCGCTTCAACAATCTCTTTTTTTCGTGTTTTTTCTTTGAGTTTGTTGGTATCAATGCCACAAATCTCGCTGACATGATTTTGGATACTTTCAATAGATATGTGATTTTTGGAATCCTTTATTAGGTCTTTAAGTACTCGTTTAGCAGTGGCTAAATCAATATCCTGGAATCGTTGTAAGGTAGAAGCGGCAAGTAATTTTACGATAGCTCCTTCCATGTCACGAATACTGGATTTAAAATTGTGAGCTATGAACTCAATGACCTCATGTGGAAGCTGGATCCCATTGTCGTTTGCCTTACGCTCCAGAATAGCATATCTGGTTTCATAATCAGGCATTTGTAAGTCAGCACTTAAACCCCAATTGAATCTTGAGATTAAACGCTCCATAACCTGAGGGATATCTTTAGGAGCACGATCACTCGATAAGATAATTTGTTTACCCTCCATGTGAAGTGTGTTAAAAATATGGAAGAAGACATCCTGCGTTTTTTCTTTTCCGGATAGGAACTGAATATCATCGACCATCAGTACGTCAATGTGTCGATAGAATGTAGTGAACTCGCTGGCTCTGTTACTTTGAACTGCTCGAATAAATTCGTTGGTAAATGACTCCAAAGTAGTATACAAAACAGCCTTTTCATCACCGTAGAGCTGTTTGATTTTGTTTCCAATACAGTGTACCAGGTGAGTTTTCCCCAGACCAACACCACCGTACACAAATAGGGGATTAAATGAGCTTTTTCCAGGATTCTCAGCAACTGCCATGGCTGCTGATCGAGCTAAACGATTACAATCACCTTCAATAAAGCGTTCAAAGACGTAATTTTGATTCAAATTGGAATCGACTTTTACTTTTTTAAGTCCTGGAATAACGAAAGGATTTTTAATTTCAACGGGTGCTTGATTAACGTAACTCGTTAAATCTTGTGCTTTTATAGGTCCTACAGGGCGCTGGGGCATATTCATGGAAAGTTGCTGATCAGGCTTTTCCGACTTTTCTACCACGATCGAGTACTCAAGTTTCCCGTTTGGACCCATGACCCGGGTGATGGTTGATCGAAGTAGATTATAATATTGTTCCTCAAGCCACTCATACCAAAAATGAGTCGGGACTTGAATAGTTAAGGTATCATTTTCAAGTTTTACGGGCTTGATTGGTTCAAACCAAGATTTAAACTTTTGTACATTCGTATTCTCACGAATAATTAGCAGACAATCCTGCCAAACCATCTCTGCTTTTTCTACCTCAATATTATCTAAACTCACTGTACAATTGCCTCTGCTTTACGGGATGATTCCGAGTTAATGTGTGCCATCAAAAAACGCGACTGTGAAGCATTTACGCTAGATTGCCGAAAAGAACGCCTATCAGGTTTACAGTTATCCACAATTGAGTTTTCCGATATCGACGTTCAAACGTAAAATGAGGATTAAAATCAGGCTTGTCAAACATAAAACAAAAATACTTCTAAAAGGTTATCCACATTATTATCAACAATCTATCTATTTGATGCATAGAGAGTTATCAATTTTACCTAATTGTTACGCTTTTCTATTGACATTACCTCAGTGTTACTGAGGGCAAAGTCACCTTTCCTTGCACCGATTGCGATCAAAAATAATTTTTTTTCCACAAGTTATCCACATTTTTTTCACTATGCGTGGAATCGATCTTAAGTAAATTAGTGTAAGCTACTTTTTATCAACTAGTTACAGCTTAGGACTTTTTTTTACTACGAGGTAACGGTCTTTTGCGTAGAGATCTTGCTTGATGAAAAGCTCTCGTCCTTCCTTTTTCAGATGCTGAAGTAGGATGTGCCCGTAGTCGCAATGAATCTCGGCATAGACGTCGGCTGCTGGTTGCATTTGCTCTGATAGAAGCACAATTTCCTCGTATAATGACTCAGGATATTCGTGAAAAAGTGCAACGGATGGTTCGAAATTTTTTACCTGAGGATCTATTGAATCTGCTTCCGAGGGCAGTATATAGGGTGGGTTTGAGACGATAATATCAAAATGTTGACCTTGAAAAGCTTTTCTGGCTTTGGCTATATCGAGATGAATCCAATCGATATCAAGATTATTGAGTGTGGCATTCTCTTTTGCAATCTTTAGAGCCTGTTCACTTACATCCATAGCAACGATATCCCATTGAGGTCGTTCTTTTTTAAGTGCAAGAGCAATACAGCCTGATCCTGTACCAATATCTAATACTCGTTTATGATCATGAGAATGATCAGCGAGTAGAAGTTCCACAAGATACTCTGTCTCTGGACGTGGAATTAACACACCGGGAGCAACTTTGATTCTACAGTGGTAAAAATCGACAAAACCTGTGATATACTGTAGGGGTTCATGCCGCGCCCTTCGACGCACCCATTCGCGCATCGTATCCAGCTCCATGCTCGTTAGCGGTCGATCATACTGGAGATAGAGATCAAGCCGACCAATGCTCATTAGTTCTGAAAGTAGCCATTCTACACTCAGCCTTGGCGAGTCTATTCCCTTAGTTGCAAAATAGTCGGTACCCCACTCCAACATTCGGAGTACGGTCCAGTCATGATCATTACGTTCTTGATTCAGGGAGTCTCCCTGTAGGCTCACTCGTCTTCCTCTTCGTCATCAAAATTGATATCAACCTTATCGTCGTCTGGTTCATCCTTGAGCTCTTGAATGGTCAAGCCATAGCGCTTGGAGAAGTCTTTGACGGATTCGGTGAGCATATCGATAAGTGGTCGCTCGGCACCCCATGAGGATCCGCGAAACCCCATGCGCCCACCAGTAGCCATCATTTGAACCTTGAGCATTTTATTTGAAGCTTCGATAATCCCGGTCAATGACGTACTGGAATTAATCTGTCGCTGATATTCTTCAAATACAAACACATAGATGTCAGTATCAATATCACTTGAGTGATATTCGTATTGATATTTTGGCTTAAGTTCCGCGATCAATTCAGGACCCATTCTTTTTAATGTGTCGAATGGGCCGAATATGATAAATTTTCTAGTTGTATTCATACCTGTGGCGTCAAAGTTACGTTAAACTGCCAAAAGCTGATCTGAGTGAATATGGAATTTTTGTCTAACTTGGGCGTGTTGTTGGTTGGAAGATAAGATATGACTGCCGTACCACAAGATTAATTTCCAATTTTTTTTTGATCAGCAACAATTTTTTTAGCTTTCTAAGGAATTTCAACATCTTAATATGATGAAAAACAAAAATTACCCTCAAATCTTGATCATTCTTTTCGTTTTGATAACAAGCGGATTGAATCAAAGTGATGCTCAGATTCGAGAAAGTATAGAACCCCCAGGACTTCCACCTGCTAAAGCTAAAACCGCCTATCAAGAAGGGTTGCGTACTGGATGGATGGGAAATATTGTACTCACGGATAATGGCTTTGCCTTGGGTACAGAATTAAGGAGAATAACTGGTCCGTTTACAGAGCTTACCGTTTCTATAGAAGCTGGTGGGTTACGCGATCCAAGAGAGCAAATTTTCAACAGTTTTTACTTTGGTCAGATAACACCAAATAAATACAAGCGGGTTGCTTCTATGCCATTAAACGTTGGTTTTCGTCAACGTCTGTTTGCTGATGCCTTTGACGATAACTTCAGATTGCATGTAACGATGCAAGCTGGTCCTACATTGGCATTTAGCTATCCCTATTTTGAAGACCGAGATGGCAATGGTATTCGCGATACGGATGAATTTTACAATGATGTGTTTAAGGGCTGGAAGCAAGGTGAGTTTCAATTGGGTGGAGCAGGCAGAGCTGCTGTCACCATTGATTTTGGCGACCGTTTCAAGAGAGTGAGTAGTTTCCAATTTGGCTACCAACTCCAATACTTCCCTCAAGGTATCCAGATCATGCAACCAAACGCTTACCAAGTTGTACTTGGAGATACTGGATTTCCCGAACTGGCTGTTATAAAAGGTGCATCTAAAGAATCATTCTTCGGTAGTCCGGTAATCTCCCTTTCATTTGGACGCTTCTGGTAACATGATTCTGACTTGTTCAAGCCTGATGTGATGCGTACCTTTGTGATATTGATTTATCACAAAAACTCCATTTCATGTCACTCATTGAAGATATCATCGGCAGACAGATTATAGACTCGCGCGGCAATCCAACAGTTGAAGTGGATGTCGTTCTCGATAACGGCATCCTTGGCAGAGCAGCGGTGCCCTCAGGAGCTTCCACCGGCGAGCATGAAGCCGTGGAATTAAGGGATGGTGACTCAAATGCCTTCATGGGAAAAGGCGTTTTAAAAGCCGTGGAGAATGTCAATTCGACTATTGCGGATCAACTGCTGGGTCACAACGTTTTTAACCAGATCGATATCGATCACCTACTTTTGGAGAATGATGGTACAGACAACAAGAGCAAACTTGGAGCCAATGCGATGCTGGGCGTCTCAATGGCTGTTGCCGATGCCGCCGCAAATGCCCTGAATATCCCACTATGGAGGTATCTCGGCGGAGTAAATTCTAAGGTTCTACCGGTACCAATGATGAATATCATCAATGGTGGCTCCCACGCAGATAACAATGTGGATCTTCAGGAGTTCATGATTATGCCTACAGGGGCTGAAACCTTCAGCGAAGCTGTGCGCATGGGATCTGAAGTCTTTCATAACCTCAAAAAAGTGTTATCATCGCTGGGATACGCCACCAGCGTTGGTGATGAAGGTGGATTCGCCCCAAATTTGAAATCTAATGAAGAGGCTTTGGAAGTCATCTTACGTGCCATCGAAGCTGCCGGTTACAAGCCAGGAGAGGACATCCTAATTGCCCTGGATCCTGCTAGCTCAGAGTTCTACAACAAAGAAACAGGCTTATATGAGTTTAAATGGAGTGATGGCTCCAAACGAGATGCTTCTGGTATGGTAGAATTCTGGACCGATTGGGTTAACCGCTTCCCAATTATTTCAATTGAAGACGGCATGCAAGAAGATGATTGGGCTGGCTGGGAGGCTCTTACAGATGCGATTGGCGACCGTGTGCAGCTGGTTGGCGATGACCTCTTCGTTACGAATACAGAGCGACTAGCCTCAGGCATAGAACAAGGCATAGCGAACTCGATTCTAATTAAAGTAAATCAAATCGGAACGCTTACCGAGACCCTTGATGCCATAGAAATGGCTCACAAAAATGGTTACACATCCATCATTAGCCATCGTTCAGGCGAGACTGAAGACACTAAGATTGCTGATATTGCCGTAGCCACTAACGCGGGTCAGATCAAGACAGGTTCTATGAGCCGTACCGACCGTATCGCAAAATACAATCAGCTCCTAAGAATCGAAGAGCAACTTGGCGATGCCGCCATTTACCTCGGAAGAGATGTTTTTGGACTATAATCCTTTGAGTTGATCGCTGAAAATTGAGTCCCTCCATATAAGAAATTACCGTATCTATACGGATGCTGCTCTGGAATGGGGGGCTCATATCAACTTGATAACGGGGGCGAACGGATCAGGAAAAACGAACCTGATCGATGCCATTCACTATCTGTGCATGAGTCGTAGCTTTGTGACAAGTACAGATATGCATGCCGTTCGTCGCGATAGCTCAGGTTTCGATCTTAAAGGACAATTTTCTGGAGCTATACGTCCTTCGATAGACCTTCAGGTTTCATATGAACGCGGAGAGGGTAAAAATATCCTTGTAAACGGTGTTCGATTAGATCGTTTTGCTGATCTCATTGGGATGGTTCCCGTGGTGGTTCTCAGTCCAGAAGATCGTCAACTTACGTATGAAGGACCCGAATATCGTCGAAGCTTTCTGGATTCACTCATTAGCCAGGTTGACGCCCGATACCTGCAGCTTCTTGTTGAGTTTAGAAAAGTATTGCGTCAAAGAAATAAAACCTTGATTAGCTATCGTGATCAGGGCAATCAGATACTCGATCTTCTCGAGCCCTGGGATGTTCAATATGCTCGCATGGCTTCCCAAATTATTTCTCGTCGCAATGAAATATTACTTGAATTTTCTGGCTACCTAGAACGCAGTTACGCCCTGATGGCTGGTGTTGCACATACCCCCTCTTTTCGATACAGAAGTTTTGTAGAGCTGGATCTAAGCCCTGATGAACTGGAACAAACGCTAACAACGAAATTACACGAACGATTGGATCGGGATCTTGAGCGGGGTTCGACCTCTATTGGGCCTCATCGAGACGAAATCATTTTTTACCTGGATGATATGGAGCTTCGACGCTTTGCCTCCCAAGGTCAACATCGATTATTTGCTCTATCCCTGAAACTGGCTCAACTGTATTTTTACTCCGACATGTTGGATGATTTACCTATTTTCTTATTGGATGATGTTTTTGGTGATCTTGATCCCAATAAAACGCGGGTTTTAATGGAAACACTGCAGGCTCACCCAGGGCAGGTTTGTATCACTGCAGCAAATGCAGACTTGTTGAAATCTCTCATTGATATTAATGACGCCAATAATCATCATATCAAGGTTGAAAAAGGTTTACTGACGATATAATGTCAATTCTTAGCATGTACAAAATCAGACCAAAATCTATCGGAGATATTGTTCAGGAGTTTGTCGATTCCTACAGTGATCAAAAAGGAATCCTACGCGGGATGGTCTTGAGTCAATGGAAGCCTGTATTGGGAACTACGATTTCTAATCAAATTCAAAACATACATTTTGATAAACAAGATCGACTGATTATCTATGTAGGAAATCCAAGTTGGCGACACGAAATCAACATGCAAAGAGAGCACATCAAACAACTTTTGAACGAGCGCGCAGGTGGTACTATCATTAAAGACATTATCGTGAGGGCTTAAGTTGAAAAAAACTACACTTTGGCGTCGCTTTAGACAATTTGTACAGGAACGATTAGATTCAACATACGCTGGATCTAACAGTGATCTCGGTGTAATGGAGCGACGTGAAAAAGTCACTGTGTTCATCATTGCTTTGGTGATTGCCCTTATCATGTGGACCGTCGTCAATATGGGAAGAGAATTGAACGCCAATATCACGTTTCGCCTGGCTGTAGGTGAGCTTAGCGGTAATCGTGCCTTACGTTCGGATTTACCAGAAACGGTGACCGCCACTGTGAGTGGCGAAGGGTGGCGATTGTTATCCCTGATGACCAATGCCCAAACCATCACCATTGATATCAATGAATCTACGATCTCTCTGGTGGATGTGATTAGAGAAAAAATGGCCGGATCGGGTGTCACTATACTAACTGTACAACCCTCAAATATTACCGTCGATCTGGAAACTAGCATTCAGAAGAAAGTACCCATCGTTCTCAATAAAGAGTTTACTTTTAGAGGTCAACATGAGATTGTCGGAACTGAAGTGCTGGAACCGGATTCAGTGATCCTTTACGGGGCAAGAAGCATTTTAAGTGATATTGCGTATTGGCAGACAAAAATGGTACGTCTCGAGAATCTTGCAGCTGATATTTCTATTCCGGTTGAGCTTGAAAAACCCCCATCAAAAATTCGTCTAAGTGAAGAACGTGTTCAGTTACGGGCGCGAATATCTGAGTTTACCGAAGGGGAACAACGGATAAATATTCAAGCAATTAACCTTCCTGATGGATCACGAATAAGTTTTAATCCTGCTTTTATAAACGTACGTTATGCGGTAGCCTTACAAGACTATGCTGCTTCTCAATTACATCCTCTATTTACAGCGGAGGTCCCATATCAGGACGTCATTACCGATACTACAGGCTTTATCTCTCCTATCATTACAACCATCAGCGATAGTATTTTTGTGAAAATACGTATGGTGCAGCCCAGACGTATATCCTACTTTATTCAGGTTGAGTAAAACCAGCCTGTTCCTTGAATGGAGCAATGACTTCATCTAATGACCTTAACTCATCAAACCAGCTCATTATTCGAAGTAGAATAGCATCAACCATAGAATCTGGGCAAGATGCTCCGGAGGTAACAACGATGTTGAGTGGTTTTTTGGAGGTATCTAACCAGTTATGAGTCGATCTTATCGTGTGTGTCCACTGATCAAAATGAGTAATTTCATCAGGTGATGGCAGATCAGAAAGGTCTCGTACGTGATATGTTGGATACTTTTTTTCTAACAGCTCTACAATGTGCATGGTATTCGAAGAGTTGAAACCTCCTACCACCAACGCGATATCGACCTTGTGTTCCATTAGGGCCAATGTCGCTGACTGATTCTCATTGGTAGCGTAGCAGAGTGTATCACTGGTGTCTGCCACATGTTCTTCGATATCTGCAGTTCCAAAACGTTGAATCGCAGCTTCTCGCAAAATAGTAATGACTTCCTGTGTTTCTGTGGCTAACATTGTGGTTTGGTTGATAACCCCAAACCGAATCAAATCATGCTGTGGATCGAAACCTGGAGTACATTTGTCGGCGAAAACTTGATCAAACTCGTCTTTTGTACGCCGACCCAACATGCAATCTGCAAGGATGTGCGCCTCATTGGTGTTGAGAACAACAACCACTGCGCGAGCATCTTTCTGGGCATGAGAAAACGTGGCTCTTGTTTCTTCGTGACTCGCTTTTCCATGAATCACCAGGTTATACCCCTTTGTTCCCAACTGTGATCCACGTTTCCAGACCTTTTCAACAAAAGGACATGTGGTGTTATAGGAATAGGGGTCAATGCCCTTTGATTTCAATTGCTCTTCGATAGCAAGGGTTGTTCCAAAAGCTGGTACGATAACAATATCATTCGAAGTTAGCGTATCCAAAGAGATTCTTTCGGTACCATCGGTATTAAAAAGAAATTGTATGCCTCTACGCTGAAGGTCTTCGTTTACTATAGGGTTATGGATCATTTCACCAAGTAAGTAGACCGGACGTCCTTGGGCCTCATCAAGGGTTCGATAGGCAATATCGATGGCATTTTGCACTCCATAACAAAAACCGAAATGCCTTGGGATGAGGAAACGAATAGGACCAACATCGAGCAGTGCAGGACTAAGATCCTTTTTTCTAGGATCGGTGGCCTGACGAGCCTGTTTGATGGTACGAATCAAAGGTGATTCATACATCTCAGGAATGTGAAACTGTTTAGCCATTACTGTCGACCTCTTCCAGGCGTACTCCAACAAGTTTACTCACACCCGTCTCCGGCATGGTTACCCCATACATCATACGGGCTTTTTCCATGGTCAGTTTGTTATGAGTAATGATGATGAACTGGGTATCGGCACTAAAACGCTGTAAAATACGAGCGAATCGCTCAATATTGGCATCATCAAGAGGTGCATCGACCTCATCCAGGATACAGAATGGGGATGGTTTTACCAGATAGATTGCAAATAACAAAGCAATCGCAGTAAGTGTTTTCTCACCACCTGAGAGCTGACTAATGGCGCTTGGTCGCTTACCGCGTGGTTTCGCAATAATTTCGATACGGCTTTCCAGTGGATCTTCCTTGTCTTCTTCTAGGAGAAGATCACATTCGTCATCTTCATTGAACAATGTGCTGAATACCGTCTTAAAATTGGTTCGAATATCATTAAAGGTACTGAGGAAGCGTTCCTGAGCCGTATCATTTATTTCTTTAATGGTTTGTCGAAGTTGAGCGTCGGCCTCTTTTAGATCGGCCATTTGGGTTTCGAAGGTATTTAAACGTTCAACCTCTTTTTCATATTCCTCTATAGATAGAGGGTTGACCTCACCGATATTTTTGAGGCGCTGACGCACGTCAATGAGTCGCGTTTTGGCTTGAGCTACGGTTGTCTCTTCAGGCAGATCGGCTTCAATGGCATCCATGAGTAAGCCATAGTTCTCGAAGATTTGGTCGGCGATGTGTTTAGCATCGAGTTCGAGTTGATTTCTGGCCAGTCCAAGCTCATGTAAGAGTTCTAGTGATTGCTCGCGATTGTTTCGGAGTGTTCTGAGTTCGTCATCGAGTGATTTGATACGTCCACGCTCGCGCATGCAGTCTTCATTGGCTTGATCGCGCATGGTTCGAGCTTGCTGCTCATCACGCTGTAAAAGGTCAAGCTTCGTTTTTGCCTCTTCAATTTGTCCACGGTAACTAAAAATGAGCTCTTTAGCTCTTTTGGCAGTATCAGCGCGTTGTTGCACCCGCTGTTTTACTGCTTCGATCTGCTCATTCGAGCGCTCGATTTCACGGACAGCCGAATCGACCTTGTTTTG
>CAZXGO010000007.1:49041-59144 GCA_964640035.1 uncultured Chitinophagales bacterium | reverse complement strand
GAAGCTCTTGCACGGAGTTGTTTTCGATCCGCACTCCCTGACTGTTGTCGAAATTATCGGTCACACGAACGCCATCCACGATGTAAGAGACTTCTGTAGAGCGTCCTCCACGGATGTGAATTGATCCGTTCGAGCTCACGGAAACACCCGCTTGAAGTTGCACCACATCCCGAAGTTCCTGAACGGGGAGTTTGGCGATCTCTTCCCTGCTTACCCGCGCTTCTGTACTGGTAAGATCCTTGATTACTACCTCTTTGTTGGCTTGAACGATAACTTCTTCACCGACAAAAGACTCTGTACGAAGACGAAAATTCAACTCGGTGGTGAGGTCGGTTCGTACGATGACGCCCTCTACCGTCTGGGTTACGTATCCCAGAAATCGGACGACGAGCTTATAAGTACCCGGCGGTACATTCAGGATGAGAAAGCGACCATCCATATCTGTAGGCGCTCCGATGGTTGTACCTTCGATGAAGACGTTGGCACCCGGAAGTGCTTCACCGTCGGCGGCATCAACCACCCTTCCGGTAATTTTTCCTGATTGAGCCAATAATGTGACTGGCATGAGAACAAACAGGAGGATAAAGAGGTTAAGAACCCGATTTTTCATGGCAATAGTCATATAGATAGAGATACAGCGTTCATGCGATCATAATGGATTTTTGCATCGTGCGTGCGTTTCGTAGCATCGATGATACTTTTTCGCATCTTTTTAATTTCTTCCGTTTTCACCAGCTGAATAAGATTTTCTTTGGCGTGCTCGAAGCTAATTCTTTGAGCTTCCTTTCGATCGATGCAGTAATACACCAACCATCGATCGGGTGTGTATTCCAGAGCTTCAGAAATCTGTTTCGGCTTTAGATCCTTGAGGTTCGTTGCAAATTTTCCGAACGAATCGATTGACCTAAACCCAAGTTCACCATCATAGAGTAAGGCCTCACCCATTACACCATATTCAAGTAAAACTTGTTTGAAGGTCTTGCCTTTTTGCAGATCCGCAATCGCTGCCTTGGCTTCTTGCTCACTGGAAGCAACAAGTTCAGCCAAATTCAACTGCAAGGAACCCATTTGCAACTCAGGATTGGATTGATACATGCGAAGAAGAGCAGGCTCATCAATCGTTACCTGTTCTTCCAGATAAGTGTTAAAACGCTCAACGAGCCAGGCATGAAAGGTTGCTTCGACCGTTTGATCGGCAAATTTCTGATCAAAAGAAGGATGAGCCCGGACTTTTTGGATAGCATACGATCGGTAGGTTATCCCTTCGATGATCTCTTGAAGCGCTTTTTTTGAGGCAAAACGCCAATCGGCCAGAAGAGCAGCTTCACTGCGGAAAGCAGCGATGGTCAGATCAAAACCGTCTAAAGAGGCGAGGATTGTAGCATCACTCAGTTTTGTGTCGAATCGCATAGATTCGGCGTTGGGTTTCATGACCCTGAAGAGCTCATTTAGAACCTCTGAACGAACCCGTACCGCTTGCGTTTTTTGCTCGAGGTCTCTGCGCGTGGCCATTTCACGATTACGCTTTACCGCGTAATCATACATTGCGGCTTTGCGGTTTGCGAATTCTGTTTCAGAGAGAATGGGTTTGGTAACCACATCTGTGACTTTGATGATGCTGTAGCCTTGTTGTGTACGTACTGGAGGTGCTACTTCATTGGAATTGAGCCGATAGGCAATATTTTCGAAGGCTGGATCCATTTCATCGACGGTGAAATAACCCAGATCACCACCATTTTCCTTCAGATGCTTGTTCGAAAACACCTGTGACGCGAGCGACTCGAAGGTCTCCCCATTCAGTAATCGTTGATACAGAGAATCGGCCGTGGTTTTATCAGGAGCATAAATATGCGATGCTCTCAAGCGGGTATTGAAACGACGAAAGAGTTCACGCATGTCGGAATCGTCGGCAGTGATCTCCTTGTGAAGAATGAGTCGCTCGTATTCTTGCATGAGTACTTGACGCTCAATCAGGTCGTGTTGTTTTTGACCCGCCTCATCCTGATGCCAGTTTTGGTCTTCGGCATAGGTCACAATCGTGTATCGATCGAGTTCACCATCCAAAACCGCCTTTTTAGTTGTTTCGTTGATGGGTATAGCCAGACCAGTACGACGATAGTACTCAAGAAACGTATTTTTGAAATGGATTTCGGAAACAGAATAACGACCTATAGAGGCCAGAATGTGATTATTCTGACTGGAAGAATTGCACGCAGCCATCGTCATCAGCATTAAACTGATGGTAGATAATAGTGCAACAAATCGATGAATATTACTAGGTGTCCGAGCCACAGAACCGGTTTACTGATCAATTAATATCTTTCAATCTATTACTTAGCTATGATTTTTTTTATTTCACGCTAGTATAGTATGATAATAATGAAAGCGCTTACATGTTCCAAGAAAAAATAGCGCTTTTGTGTGCTTTTTTTGACCAAAAATGAGCGTTTATGGAGACAAACGGTCGATATGCCAGCGATCATCGGCGAAACGGTATCGCAGACGATCATGCAAACGACTTTCCCGGCCTTGCCAAAATTCAAAAACATGTGGCTTTAACCGGTAACCACCCCAGTATGGAGGGAGTGGAATATCTTGCTGTGCAAATGATTGACTAAATTTGTTAAAATTTTCTTCAAGTATATCACGCGAAGATATTGATGCGCTTTGACGTGAGCTCCAGGCACCTATTCTAGAGCCTTCCGGACGGGAATCAAAGTACTGTTTTGATTCTTCGACAGAGACTTTTTCGATCACGCCTTCAATGCGTATCTGCCTCTCCAGGGAGCTCCAAAAAAACAATAATGCGGCTTTATTATTTTGATCCAATTCCCTCCCCTTTCGACTCTCATAATTGGAATAAAAAACAAAACCATTTTGGTCAAAACCTTTCAGAAGTACAACGCGAGCTGAGGGTTGTCCGTCGAGACTGGCCGTTGCCAGCGTCATCGCATTCGGCTCGTCAATGTGAGCACTTAAGGCTTGATCAAACCAACGGCCAAATTGTGTAAAAGGATCTACAGCGAGATCCTTTTCGAGCAGACCGTGTTTGGTATAGTCGGTACGTATGTCTGCTAAATTCATCTTATTCATGAGTACCCTTTAGCTTAGGTCTGAATGATGCAAGGTTAAATGAAACATATCGAATGGTTTTGCCCGCTTTAAGATGCAATCTTTCGTAATGTGTTTGGATAAAAAGGACTGAATCGTCTGGGGGTTGAGCATATACATCGGATACATGCGCTAACAAAGGAATGGAATACTTCTCCAAGGTTCTGAGAGTATACTCGTGTAAGCTTGGATCGTCAGTCTTAAGATGTATGGGCGCTTCCGGCTGAACGATAGTGGAATAAATCTCAAGAAAACGTGGCGAAGTAAGACGTTTGTCAGGTTTTCGAAGATAAGGATCCGGGAATGTGATCCAAATTTCGGCCACTTCTCCCGGATCGAAATAATGATGTAGATCTTCAATTTGAGTTCTGAGGAAGCCGGCATTGGTGATGTTTTCTTCCAGACCAAAACAAGCGCCTACGAAAATACGCTCCCCTTTGATGTCCACTCCGATATAGTTTTTGTCGGGATAACGACGTGCCAATTCCAGAGTATAATGCCCTTTACCACATGCAAGTTCAAGTATGATGGGATTCGTATTTCCAAAGAAATCGTTGGCCCAGCGACCTTTGTACTTTGGATTGAGTTCCACCACATTCTGGAGGGTTCCCACCGTGGCGTACCGATACATTTTCTGTTTTCCCATAAGCGAAATATACGCAACCGATACCTGTTCAGGAACGGATTTACATCATGGTACTTTGTCAGAAAATTGTTTTGAATCTAATCATTCGCAACCGGAGGCAAGTGTGACCGATACCGAGCTTTATCCACATCGAATCCACTGCTCTTCCATAAGGGCCAGCGCTCTTGTTCTTCAGACCCTCTCTGCCAAGGACTCGCGGGAGCTATTTTAGGTTGATAGGCTTCATTATTCCTAATAAACGTCCACATCCCCTTTTTTTTCCGTATTTCAAACACATCCGCAAAACCGGACAATTCCAATATCAATGCCTCTTTCATGTCGGGAAGTTGAAAAGGGAGTTCCATGGGAGCAGCCTTCTCTCCTCCCTCAAATCGCAGTAAGAAAACCTGTCCGTTGACACCGGTCATTCGTCGCAGATCCATGGCATAACCGGCAAATTGACGTCGGATGAGCACATCGCCCCAATCCTGAGGCATGGAAGGACTCAAGGTGAATCCTTGCTGTAGGTCGTAGCGAAGTCCTCCGTAATCTTCCACTACATTTCGGATGAATTCCGACAAGCTCCAAGCCTGCGACCAGGTACCTGACAGTGCCGGAACTTCAGCTGGACGATTCGAGGTATTTCTCAGGCTCATCTGATCAAGCCGTGAAATCCCCGGAAATTCATTCTCTGAGGGAAACTCACTCACAAACTTACCTTTTCGAGGCATAGCGTCGATGAGTTCCGGAAGGGTGCCAAGGGTGATGTTATCAAGCATGATATCGACATAATTCCTGCTCACCTCCCAGGCTTGCTCATACTGGCCGTGTCGTGTTAGAGCTTCGACCCAGATTCCGGTATTCCATAACCAGACGATGCCGTTATGGTAAGAGGCATCCTGCTCGTATAATGGCTCAGCTTTATGATAAGGATGAAACCATGGATCGCTGGCATCCAATGATAGAAGCCCCCAGGGAGTTCCGAGTTGTTGCGTGAGCTGCTGAGCCAATGCTTTTTTCGATTGCGTCCCTGGAATCAGATGATAGGCAAAGAAGGCATTGGGACGGATCTGAGGACTGGGTTTGTTGGTAGCTGAAATCGCGTCATAAAGACTCAATGTCGTCTCTGAAGTGTCTGATTCAGACACGACGAAAGAGGTTAAAAATGCAGCTAGTGCTTTTTCTCTGCTTTCCTGCGCAAGGTGCATCAGTTCATCGGCTGATGATCCGCGTTTGAAACGGGCAATATTCGAAGCGGCCTGTAAGGCATCGATCCAAAGGGCCTGAATGTCGATCGCACGGTTCCCTCGAGGTGAATACGGTCCTTTGGGGCCCACAGCATCCATCCAGGTATCGGCATCACCATGCACAAGCAAGCCATCCGCATCGGTTCGATAGCGTAGAGTGCCCTTAACAGCAGCCTCAATGTGTGGGAATATTCGCCGGGCAAAAGCCGTGTCTTTCGAATAGGCAACATATCGGTCAGCCTCAATAATAAACCGGGGCGTGGCATCTGCGGTATTGTAGATGATGTCTCCAGGTCGTACTCGATTGGGGATCTTACCATAGGCAGGATTGAGGCTATCAAGCATCTGATATTTCAAAAAGGATTCAAGATTGGCAGCTGCCAATTCAAATTGCCCGGTTACCGTTAGTGCACGTAAGGCAATAAAAGAATCGCGCCCCCAGTAGTCCTGAAACCATGGATACCCTGCATAAATACCCTTACCCATCCCCGACGTCTCCTCATTCATGTTCAGAGCATTGAAGGAAGAAAGTGCCCAAAGCCAGGCCTGATTGAGACGATTATCTGACGTATTGACCGTTCTACCGGCATAGAGAGCATGGATGCGTTCCTTTTTTTGCTGTTTTAAGGCCTCAACGGACCCTAAAATGCGGATGGCATGTTCGCCAGCTGAAACTTCATCATCCCCGATAGTGATTACCAGGGTTGTTGAAGGACTATTGTCACCTAGATCTATCCTAAGCTGACCTTGCGTAACAGTAGGTAAATCCTTGATCGTTGTTGAACTTGCAATGCTGATCCATTTGCCCGATTCGTCCATCAAGGCTGCACTTAGGATAGAGACTGAATTCCGTTGAATTGTTTGGATTACTGAGCTTGTATCTAGTGCAAGATCTTCGATATGCACCTGTAGATTCGATTTCGATGACGATGAAAATTCTACGACTAGAGCATCTTCCCCATCGGGCATAAACCAGTTCTCAGTAAATCCACTCTCGAATGATCGACGAAACTCTACAGGAGTGTAGACAATCGATGCTTTTGATCTGTCCGGCTTTACTCCATTCAATACAGGTACGACTTCTCCGAATATGCGTTTGCGGTAGCTTACAAATCCAGTACTCCAATGATTGTTGTAGAGTGCGGTCTCTGTTGACCAAAAACTGCCCAATTTATTTGAAAAATGGACAATGAAGTTTCCCTCCGTTTTTGAGATCACGGGCAAAACATCCTCATTTCGGTTTTCATGAGTGTTTGTACAGGATGCAAACATAAGGCTGATCAACAGCGCTAGTTTAGGTCGGGATATCTGTAGATGGTTCATTCTGAAATGTACGACATGCGTATCATTTCTTCACTTGAAAACCATCTTTTGACAACTTCCGGCTCATAGATTTCATACCGTTTTGAAGAGCCTTACGGGCGATCTGCTCACTATTATGATGCTCAGGCTTTTTTTCATCTGTACTTGGTTGCGGTATTTTTTTCAAGGTATCAGCCATAACAAACAGGCAATAACTGTACTTAGCCTGGTGAAGTATGATGTACTGTAGTAGATCTAAAAAGTTCCTTCATTTTTTGCCCAATTAATTACGTATAATGCGTTAATCCATACTATTTGAAGAGATATTATCAGGATTACCCATGGATAAGGATCATGCACTAAAAATAGGTGAGACCTTAACACAGTCTGCCATCTTCAAAAAATATGAAGATGCTTTTTTTGAGCTCACCAACTTACCTTTACATTACATCCCCATTGGGAGTGATGAGTTTATTGATGGCATTTCTCATCATGATAATGCGCTTTGCCAGCACTTTTTAGTTGATACAAAAGTGTGCAATACATGCGCGATGATGCATGAGAGACTGCGTGAGTTGAGTGCTGATGAGGTTCATACGGCTACCTGTTTCGCAGGCTTAACCGAATCTGTCGTCCCAGTTAAGCTCGGCGAAGAAGTGATTGGGTATCTTCAAACGGGTCAGGTATTGTTGAAAGAGCCCGACCAAAACGAGATGGACCACCTTGAACATTATCTTTCGGAGCTTGGAGTAGCTCTGAAACCCACTGAGATCAGGGAATTATTCTTAGAAAGCCATGTGATGAGTCCCTCGCAGTATGAAGCGGCGTTAAATCTGCTGGATATTTTTGCCAGCCACCTGTCCACAATCGTCAACCAAATGGGTTTAGATATGACCGATGAGGAGCGGGAGCCGGAACGTGTGGCAGCAGCGAGAACTTTTATAAGCAAGCACCTGGATGAGCCGCTTACATTGCCAAAAGTTGCCGATGCCGTTCACACATCCTCATTTTATTTCAGCAGGATGTTCAAGCAAGTTACAGGCCTCACCTTCACCGAATATTTAGCAAAGGCGCGTATCGAACGAGCCAAGCAGCTCATGCGTGATCATAATAAAAACATCACCCAGATTGCCTATGAATCGGGATTTCAGTCCTTATCCCAATTCAATCGTGTGTTTCGCAAGGTCCAGCGCGAAGCACCTGGAACCTTCCGTAAAAAAATGGATAGCCTCCTCGGCTCCCCCCACTAACCTTCTCTATTCCCTCTTCCCCCTTCAATCTTCACCCTTCAACTCTTCAGCTCTTCACTCTTCATTCTTCAACTCTTATCCAACGCTTCTTTAATTGTATCTAGCGTTTCATTTAGGGTCTCATCTGAAATGGTAAGGGGCGGTGCGATACGTATAAGGGTATTCGAGTGAAGCGTCCATCCTAGGAGTACCTTGCGGGAAAAGGCATATTCCACAACCCGACGAGTGGTATCGTAATCGTGAAGAGCAATACCAAGCATGCAACCCATCCCCCGAATTTCTTTGATCTTAGGATGGATGAGTCGCTCACGAATACGTGATTCAATGATGGGGGCACGTAGATGATAACCCTCACGTAGAAGTGCCTTCAAAGCTGCGTGTCCGGCGGCACAACTTACCGGGTGACCTCCAAAGGTTGTGACGTGACATAGAGGAGGATTTTCAGTAAAAACCTTGAAAATAGCAGTCGAAGAGGCAAATCCACCGATTGGCATACCACCGCCCATAGCTTTGGCCATCGTAAGGATATCTGGGATTACCCCATAATGCATGAAAGCAAAGAGCTCGCCGGTGCGACCAAAACCGGATTGGATTTCGTCGAAGATTAACAGGGCACCGGATCCCGAACAACGCCGGCGGATCTCCTTGAGCCAGGCAGCTTCTGCTTTGATGATGCCTCCCTCTCCCTGGATGGGCTCCAAAATAACCGCTGCCGTTTTCTCATCAATCAGATCCAGCCCATCATAAGAGTTAAAATCTAGGAAATGGATATCTGGCAACAAGGGCAAAAATGGATCACGATACACATCCCGACCAGTCACACTCAAGGCACCGTGCGTATCACCATGATAGCTGTTTCGAAAAGCAATTAGCTTGGTTCTACCGGTGTACTTTTTAGCCAATTTGAGGGCACCTTCGTTGGCTTCGGTACCACTGTTTACGAAGTAGATGCGTGAGAGTGAATCCGGGAGCTGACTGGCCAGCAGACCTGCAAAATCAGACTGTGGCTTTTGGATGAACTCACCGTAGACCATCACATGAAGGTGTCGGTCTACTTGTTCGTGGATGGCCTTAACCACGTCCGGGTGACGATGACCTAACGAGCTTACTGCTATACCAGAGATAAAGTCTGTATAACGCTCACCCTGAAGGGTATAGAAATAAGGACCCTCAGCATGTGATATTTCTAGCCCAATGGGAGCGTCACTCGTCTGAGCAATATGGTCGAAAAAGCTGCGTTCGGAACTTCCCGAGAACGATTTGAGGCTATTTTCCATTCAAGATAATCGATTCTAGTGTGGATGATATATTAAGGGATATTGAACCCAATATGTATCTTCACAAGAAAAAAAGTTAATCGTATTCGATCTCATATGAATTTCAGGTTGCGTGCAGCATCTTACGTGCTTTTTGTAATCGGGATGTTAGGCTTATCGGTAGCCTTGCCCTTTTTCACCCCGCTTAAAAGTAGTGATTCCAGCTTGCTACGGGTTCGTTCAAGTGGGTCGGCCAAGGCTGGTATCGAGGCAAAAATTGCCAAAGATGATCATTATTTCTGGATGCTACGCGATCCCAGATCCAATACGGTTCCTGCGGGCATTCGACAAGGAGAGCTCGAACATGCCCGTATCACCGCGGTGATGAAGACTTCCGCAGATCCACAGATTGATTGGCAGGCGCGTGGACCCATGAACATCGGTGGTCGTACCAGAGCTTTAGCCCTGGATATGCGTAACCCGAATATCGTCCTGGCGGGAAGTGTGTCAGGAGGACTGTGGAAATCGACCGACGGTGGAACTACCTGGACCTTACGAAATCGCCCTGAGCAGAATCTGAGTATCACCTGGCTTATTCAGGACCCAAGGCCGGGTTTCCAGGACACCTGGTATTATGCAGGTGGTGAATATATTGGTGGATCTGCCCGCGATCGAGGTGCCAGAGCCTTTACGTACGGAAGTGGGATTTATAGATCGACGGATAACGGAGATACCTGGAACGCAATCCCATCTACTGTTATACGCAATCCGGTCGTATTTGATTCACCCTTCGATTATGTTTCCAAATTGGCGATCAGTCCGGTAACCGGTACCATATTCATGGCAAGTAATGCGATCGGCATCTATCGATCAACGGATGGAGGAAGTAATTTTATCAGTACTTCTACTAGTCTGAGCAATGACGATGTAGTTTTAGGCAATATTAATGAGCACACCTATAATGATGTCATTGTTCTTCCAAATGGAACTGTGGTTGCCTCGATCTCCGGTGATCGTGCCACCGATACGGCCCCTTTTGCCGGGATATACAAATCGGAAACAGATGGACAAAAGGGTAGCTGGGAAAACATAAGTCCAAATGGTTTTCCATCAAACCATCATCGAACAGTACTCGCATACAGCCCCTCAGAGCCGAATTTGGTGTATGCCCTCACACATGAAGTGTTGGATGGAAGTAATTATAGGATGAATTTATTCAGATTCGATGTCGAAAGCGGTGCGAGTGAAAATCTTACCTCCATGATTCCAAATTTAGGAGCTCCTGCTGGAAATTTCAATCCACAGGGAGGTT
>CAZXGO010000007.1:26574-49031 GCA_964640035.1 uncultured Chitinophagales bacterium | reverse complement strand
GTACAATATGGTGATTGCGGTGAAGCCAGACGATCCGAATATTGTTATCCTTGGAGGTACAAATTTGTATCGCTCGTTAGATCGATTTAAAACCTATCCAGGTAGTGCAGATCTCAACTGGATAGGTGGGTACAATTCTGGTAATTCTTTTGCACGTTATCCCAACCATCACCCTGATCAACACGTGGTCTTTTTTGATCCATTTAATCCAAATCGAATGTGGAGTGGGCACGATGGAGGAGTAAGTGTGACTGAAGACATCCGACTGGATAAAATCGCATGGATCGACAAAAACAGAGGATATGTAACCACTCAATTTTATACTGTTAGTATTGCTGATATTGCCGGAGATCAGCGCATTATTGGGGGTACTCAGGATAATGGTAGTCTTTATTTTGTTGGAACGGAAGATGCCCGAGATGTGACATCCGGCGATGGGAGCTATGCCTTTTTGGGTGAAAACTTTGCCTATGGAGCCACTCAGTCAGGAAATACTTACCGACTTGAATACGATGTAGATGGAAATATTCGCAGGAATGTGAGGATAAGTATCCAGCCTAAGGGAACAAGTGGACATCTGTTCATTCACCCTTTTGTTGTGGATCCTATAGATCAAAATGTGATGTATTATCCGGAAAGAAATGTCCTATGGAGAAATACGAAAATTTCTACCGCTATTGGAGACAGTCGAGGCTTTGATGGCAGTTCGGATGGATGGACAAAGATTGACCTGGGAATACCAACGAATTTGACGATAACAAGTCTCAAAGCATCTCAAAACCCAGAGCATGTTCTATATATCGGAGCAAGTCAGCGCTCAAATTCCGGCACAGCGCTCATCCCACAAATGTATCGAATGGATAATTCCCGTTCATCGAACACTGCAAAGCTGATTCCTCTCCCTAGCAGCGTGACAGCAGGGTCGTATATCCATGATATTGCGGTTAACCCCGGTGATGCCGATGAATTCATCGTAGTGATGTCGAATTATAATGTAAACCGACTCTTCCACAGCAAGGATGGAGGACAAAGTTATCAGGTGGTTGATGGGAACCTCGGTAATGTTGGGTCTATACCTGGTCCGTCAGTTCGATCAGCTCAACTCCTGCCCATCAAAGATGGCACCTTCGCTATTGTAGCAACCAGTACTGGGGTTTATTCAACGGATAAGATCAATGGGTTAAACACCATTTGGGCACGGGAAGGCTTAAACGAGCTAGGGACAGTAGTTGTAGAGCGTGTTGCAGCTCGTCTTAGTGATGGCAAAGTTGCCGTAGGAACACACGGTCGAGGGATATTCTCGGGAATCTTAAAACTACCCGTCGTGCAACAAAAAATCCCTGAGATCTTCGCCATAAACCCAAATTATCCGAATCCCTTTAACCCGGAAACGATCATATCCTTTGATCTGCCGAAGACCTCAATCGTGAGTTTGAGAGTATACGACATTCTCGGTCGCCCGATTCAGACCTTATTAAATGATCAGGAGCTCAGGGCTCGAACACATAGAATTCGCTTTCAAGGAGGCTCCCTCCCCAGTGGAACCTACCTGTATCGACTCAAGGTCCGTGAGCTCGAGGGAGGCACAGAAAATACCGTCACCGGTAAGATGACTTTACTTAGATAAACCCCTGCCTGTGGTTACTTCAGGATAATATCGACTAATTCCCGCTGTAAGGTCTGCGTCTTATCCGTGTTGTACCACTGCTGTACCTCACGATAGATATCGCGGCCTTCCACCGGATTGGCCTTGTGATCCATCATCATATGCTGAGCGGGTTCTGGTCTGGGACCCCAGACCGCTTTTTCCTGCGATCCATCCCCATCATGAACAACCAGCTTGGGGATCGAGCGGGCATCGTTCGTCAGATACCGATCCATCAGATCCAGATGCTCATCGCGTAGGAGAAGATTGAGTGTGATCTTACCTGCGCTGGCTTTGGCAATGAGATCCATCACCGGAATATTATTGGCCGCATCTCCACACCACCCTTCCGTGAAGACGGTCCAGTGCTGCGGGTTACATTTTGCCAGAGCTTCAAGCATTTCAGGAAGCAAATCGGTCGTCTTGTGTATGCGCGACATGCGCTGAGCATTCAGCTTGGAATAGTTTGTCAGACTTTCTGACTGGTTGGGTCCGGTAGATTTTCCCTCTGATACTAGTTGATCGATTAAGGCTACATATTCGTCGTAACTCATTCCCTTGATGTCTTTCATAATATCTTCATGAATAATGTTTATTTATCCCTGAAAATAGGAGTTTTAGTAACCATAACCATGGACAAGTAGAATCGATAGGAGTGTAAAAAGTGTGAACCCTAGTGAGCTAAGGTACTTGATCTTCATAACGCTTGAATACTCGTTTTTATCCCCACTTAACTGTCGAATGGTAAGCATGGCTAGGATTCCTATGGATACTCCTGCAATAAGAAAAAGGAATCCAGGTAAAGGGTGCAACAGCCATAGTGAGATCCCCGCGATGATGACGCCTGGAAAAAAGGTGAGTAAAAAAAAGACCTTGATCCCATTCAACCCATACACTAATGCAAAAGTATGATCTCCCCGAGCCTTGTCCTCCGACATTTGATAGATCTGTGAGACTGGATATAACGACAAAAAGATCATCGCTGAAGCTATTCCAACCAGAATGATCTGCGGCGAAAATACCGTTCCTCCGGCCGCAATTGTTCCCAGCCAAAATGAGTTGGAACCCGTGCTAATTCCGATGGCTACCAGACTTTTGATAGGATGACCTTTCCACCTGGCCAATGGGGTACTGTAGAGCCAGAAAAGAATCATGCTCAAAAGGTAGATGGCTGCAAAAACGATACCCTGAGATACCGACAAACCAAATCCAACACCTTGCAAGACCAACGCTACTGAACGCATCCAAGAGGTCATAGGCGGAGGCTGCCTGAGTCCACCTATAGGTCCTTCATCCCGATCGTGATAGGAATTGAACGCCGTAGCTGTTCCGAATAAGAGGATGGTCATATTGGCATAGTGCACTACAAAATCCATCACATTGAGCTCTTCGACAAAAAGGGCGGCAAACAGATACCCAGCCGAAAGGATGAAAATCTGATAATGCAGTCGGAAATGGATCAAAAAATGACGTATTTGAGTGAGCAAAATCATTGATTTGCCAGGGAAAAATCTTGTTCATATTGAGGATTCGATTTGATACTAACAATGTACAAAAGACTGGTAAATAGCTCATACTACCTCACTTCAACAGAGTCATACTGCGAACAAGAATCTTATCCTGATACTGTACCTTCAGTAAGAACATCCCGGATGACACCCCCTTCGCATTCCATGCGATTTCATGGATTCCTGCATCTAAAGTAGTATCTACGATTGTGGCAACGCGTCGACCGATGATGTCATAGACATGTACCTTCACGTTGGTAGAGGGAAGATGAAGACGAAAATGATGAGGATACACGTTACATGTAGAAGTTTACATCCATTTGAATAGATATCTCTTTTTATAGATGGTGTGATATGTGTACTTTTTAGAATCAACATGTTTGTCTCTATAAGAGCCACGAAAACTCAATTCCTTACATGCGAAATCGACTTTTTTTAAACTTTTTTTCACTGGCCTTGTTTTTGGCGCTATTACAGCAGATTTCCCATGCTCAAGAGCTGAAGGCAACCGTTACTATTGACAAATCTCGTCTGGCAGGAGCCTCAGCAATCAATTATATCGACGATATAAAACCGGTTATGGAGCGCTACATTAATGAGCATAAATGGACAACAGATACCTATCGTGAGGAAGAGCGAATTGTCATAAACATTCAACTTACTCTCGTGTCTGTAGACGCCAATTCTGTCTTTGAAGCCGCGATGATTGTTACAGCCGAAAGACCTATTTACAACACGACTTCAAATAGCATTCTGTTTCAGTTATCGGAGCCTGCTTGGCGCTTTAATTTTACTCCAAACAGAACCTTGCTCAACGATCCTCTCCAGTATGATGATTTCACAACCATGCTCGATTATTATGCCTTATTAGCCCTTGGTTATGATGGTGACTCATTTGCTGAGCTGGGTGGATCCGCATTTTTTAGACGGGCACAAAATATTGTCGAGGTCGCCTCAACAGCTGGTGGGGCAGGTTGGTCGAGCAGTGCCACCGGTAATCGTAATCGATATTTCCTGATATCCAGACTCAATGACCCAAACTACGATCGATTTCGAAAAGCATACTATCAGTATCACCGGCGGGGTCTTGACCTATTTATTGATAACCAAGGGTTGGCAAGAACCAATGTTATAGAAGCCATTCGCAGCATCTTCGAAAATAAGCGAAGTACTGCCGATACCTTTGTATTTGATATGTTTTTTAACGCCAAATACCGTGAATTAACGGGAGTATTTTTAGAGGCAGACCAACAACTTCGTATTCAGGCTTACCAGCTATTATCTCAGGTAGATTCTTCTCATTTAACCGAGTACGATAAGCTGCGATAATAAAAAAATGTATCAGATATGACTTGTAGTCTTAGTGTCTTAGAAATATTTTCCACCCTTCTCTTAACATATCAATAAAGACTTTTGAATCGTCGCTCTTTTGTCAAACTAACAAGTTTGGCTGCAACTACCCTCACTTTATCTAAGTGTGCTTCTGGTTTAGAACCAACGAACACCCTGCAAAAACCACTTGTGATCGCCACATGGGCAAATCGGAAGGCGATAGATGCTGCATGGCAGATATTAGCGAAGGATGGTTCAGCGCTCGATGCTGTTGAACAAGGCGCAAGGGTTCCGGAAGCTGATCCTGGTGATCGCTCTGTAGGGTACGGTGGTCATCCGGATCGAACGGGTCGTATGACCCTAGACGCTTCCATTATGGATGGACAGGGTAATTGCGGGGCTGTCGGTATGCTGGAAGATATAAAGCACCCTGTGAGTCTGGCGCGTGTGGTAATGGAAAAAACTCCTCATGTGATGATCGTCGGTGATGGTGGCAAAAAACTCGCCCTTGAGCACGGATTTGTTGAAGAGAATATTCTTTCTGATCAATCAAAAGTTGATTATGAACGTTGGCTCGAGACACATGAGGAAGTGACACCCTTCGATCATCCCATGGAAAACCATGATTCAATAGGCATTCTAGCCATCGATTCGTCCAACACATTGGCTGGTGCATGTAGTACAAGTGGAATGTCATACAAACTTAGAGGAAGACTAGGCGACGCTCCGGTTATCGGTGCTGGATTGTTCGTAGATGATGAAGTTGGCGCGGCTACCGCAACTGGCAATGGAGAAGAAATGATTCGTATTGCTGGTGCTCATCTGATTGTGGAACGTATGCGCATGGGTGATACCCCTCAGCAAGCTTGTGAAGAAGCTATTCGAAGAGTGATCAAAAAACATGGTGATGCGGCAAAAGAGATTATGGTCTGTTTTTTAGCGATCAACAATGCTGGCGAAATTGGAGCATGGAGTACCACTCCTGGCTTCGAATACACAATAAAAAGCGCCAATACCGAAACAGAAGTGGTTAAAGTAGGGTTTGCATTTCAGGAAAAGTAATGGAGGGATGGATATTGAATCCCCAGAAAGTTTCTTCATCGTAACGTTTTTACCCGAAATTCCAGGTAACACCTCTGCCCTCTTCTGGATGTGGGTATCTCCAGGTCACAGCGCCCTGATCGCAAGCAAACATACAGGTACCGCACTCGATACAGTCTTCAAACTGGAAGTGAACTTTACCAAGATCATCCAGAGTATAGCAATTTGCCGGACAGACGTACGTCGTACATTTATGCGGACATGTTGAGTTACAGATTTCAGTCTCAACTTCAATATGGGCTTTGGCTTTTGTTTTTCCTTGATTACGGTAATTCACCATACCAAGTCGTTCAGCAATACTGAGGTCTTTCATAGTGATCGGGCCCCTTTCAGGCCCAGTTTGATGAGTTCCATATACGAACTATTCCGTTTGATAGCACCACGAAGCATTTGACTGACTTTAGGTGTTGGCTGATTCTTAATGGTAAAGAATTCCCGTCCAAAATCGCATACCAGAGCTGGCACGCGGGTGAACATAGCTTCGTTGTGCAGAAAATGCACTGCCCCCTGAAAAGCTCGTAAATCTTTCATAACGTAGCTTTTTTCAAGCTCGTCGCGGTAGGATTTAAGCGATGAAGCGGAATGATCTTTCCTTTCTTTAGCCTCTAGTGCTGTTTTAGCAGCAATCACCCCCGAAGCCATCGCATAATCCATTCCCTGTATCGCCTTACCACTATTTAAAAGCAGATTTGCCGCTTCTCCAGCTACCATCACCCCGTCTGCATAGATCTCTTTGGGCATCACACGCATATCACCGGTTGAAACGACGTGTGCAGAGTACTCGGCCACTTCCCCACCTTTGATAATATCTTTGATGGCCGGATGCTTTTTGAATTCATTGAGAATGTCATATGGCTTTTTGCCACTTTTGCGTAACTCCGCCAAGCCAAGCACTAAACCTAAAGAGATTGAATCACGGTTGGTGTATAAAAATCCACCCCCTTCAACCCCCTGCGTAGCAAAGCCAATAAACTCATTCGACATACCACTCAAGCCATCCAGTTGAAAACGATCTTCAAGCACCTTGCGCTCAAATCGAATGACCTCTTTGACCCCTGTAGCTACATAGTCGGCTCCTACATAATCCGTCTGAAGGCCAACCTGACGGGTGAGCAAATTATTGACTCCTTCGGCTAGAATCACACAATCGCTGTTGAAAGCCTCACCCCCTGCCCGGAGACCAATTACTTTTCCAGTATCATCTTTGACGAGTTCCTCTACTAGAATATCTGTTGCAATAAAACTCTCATCAGCATGGGGACCCGCCTCAATCGCCTCCTGCACCTTGCCTGCTAACCAGGCATCAAAACGGGCCCTAAGCACTACTACCCCAGTGTAGGGAGTTTCTTTAAAATGATCCGATTTGAAGTCTATCGAGAAGGAAGAACGCTCATCCATGAAAGTAAGTCTGCGATGGGCTATGTATCGCTCAAAACCGGCTTCTTCCTCTTCCCAATAATTTGGAACGAGATCATTGAGCTGATTGCCCCATAACACGCCACCCGACACGTTTTTTGCACCACTAAACTCTCCCCTTTCGATGAGCAAAAATTTTGCTCCACCTCGGGCAAGAGTCAAAGCAGCACTTAGTCCGGCAACCCCACCACCAACGATGATACAATCAAAACGATCATCCATATCAACCGCCTTGTTCTACTTTGGCGATAAATGCAGGCATAATCTTATTCAAATCACCGACGATACCATAATCGGCATATTGAAAGATAGGTGCATCCGGATCTTTGTTGATGGCAACAATCACTTTGCTGTTGGTCATACCTGCCACGTGCTGAATGGCTCCTGAAATGCCGACAGCGATATACAGTTGGGGGGATACCACTTTACCGGTCTGACCAATTTGCATTGTGGCAGGAAACAGGCCAGATTCGGTGACCGCACGACTAGCACCAACAGCACCATTTAGAAGACCTGCCAATTTTTCGATCATCGCCTTGCTTTCATCATCTTTGATCCCGCGTCCAGCAGCAACAACAACTTCAGCCTCAGACAGATCTACAGTACCTCCAGAAGCAGTTTTCACCTCAACAAGTTTTGCTTTGGATGCACGATCATCCCAGATAAAATCTACCGTTTGAACAACAGGGCTGGATGGTTGTACTAAGGCATCGTAAGAACCCGAACGAACACTAACTAAGGTCATCGAACTATTTGAGGTTACAGAAGCTAACACCTTGGATGCCATAACAGGGCGTAATGCTTTGATTCCAGAAGAGCTCAGTTCAAAGGAGGATACATCCGGCAATGCAGCAGCACTTACCTTCACGGCAAGAGCTCCCAAAATATCTTTGATAGCTTCAGTAGAGGCAAAAGCAACAACCGACGGTTTTTCGTTTTCAATTACCTGGGCTAAAGCCGCTTTAAGTGGTTCATTACGATGTTTGTCAAAAGCAGCATGAGAAACGGTAAGAACAGCGTCAGGTCCATACTCAGCGATCGTATGAACAAAATCGCCTGCATTGGGATGCGTAATCACTGCTTTGAGCTGGTGTCCAAATTGAGTTGCCTGCGCTCTGGAATGACTTAAAACTTCAAGGGAAGAGCGCTTTATTTTGCCATCCTGAACGGCGATATAACTTAAAATGAGTCCCATAGTGCGTCTCCTTAAATAACTTTGGCTTCGTTGCGTAGCAAATCAAATAGCTGTGATGCAAGTTCTTCGGCTTCACCTTCAAACTTTTGTCCAGCCTTACGGGGTGGTACCGGCTGATAGCCATCAACCTGTGTTGATTGCGCACGCAACTGGGGAACGCTGGCATCCATCGTTTCAATGATTTTCTTTTTGGATGCCATAATACCTTTCAAGCTTGGAATACGAGGGTCGTTCATATCGTTGGAACAAGTCACCAAACCTGGGCTGGGGATGTGTATGATCTCCTGACCAGTATCCCCTTGACGGGTTACATGTACGGTTTTCGCAGATGGATCCCACTGCATGCCCACTGCATTTGTGGAGTAGGGTAAACCTAGAAGCTCAGCGATCATCGAACCGGTGAGGCCTGAATCACTGTCTTGCGACTGTTTCCCTACTGAGATGATATCATAGTGTTTATCGGATAAGAACTGAGCCAGAATAGCGGCATATTTAGCAGAATCCCACGATTCATCGGCTGTTAGAAGGTGGAATCCTTGTTCAGCTCCCATAGCCAGGGCTTTGCGGATAGTCTCCTTTGCCTTTTCAGGTCCTACAAGCACAACATCTACTTGTCCACCGTGAGTTTCTGTAATTACGAGCGCCTCTTCGACAGCAGATGCACTGTAAGCATCTAATACCAGACGTTCTGCATCTTGTGAGAGCACGCCATCCCTGATGTGCACGGGTGCCGTTACATCAGGCACTTGTTTAATACATACACAGATATTAGGCATAATGATGAATACGATTTAAAAGAATTTCCCGGAAAATAGGGACAAAAAACATCTATAGTAATGCAAAACAATGCTTGCATTATCTTAGTACCAAGATACGAAAAACAAGTCTTGAATTGGAAGCGCTTTCGTGTTCGCTCCCAAGTGTTCTTACAGTATAAAAAACTCAATCCCAGAGTTTCCTGGGGTAAATACCCCTATACAATAACTCATTCAGGGATTGTTGAACGTGAGGTTTATCTTCGGGATAAGTTACTCCAAACCAGGTTTCTCCCCCCTGCAACACTGAAATCGTTCCCACATTATGATCAATGATGTGCTGTACTCCTATGGGGATAAAGAACTCAGCACTTACACTTTTTGCATTGCTTGCCAAAAAATCGTGAAACAGCCCCAAACTAAGGTCAAAATATGATGGCTTGAAACCCCAAAAATTCATCGATACGATATCCTTGGGAGATAATTCAACCTCGCGATCGCCATCCTGATATACAATGCGATCGTCTTTTTTTCCCACCTTGGTACGTTCGTTAATTCCCGTTAGGTGTCGATCACCGTTCATAGTACACACTCCTCGTGATACTGTCCCAAAATCTGAAAGCACATTTCCCAGCTCATATCCAACCATCGCATGATGTTGAGGATGCGTATCATTTTTCAGAAAATCAGCCATCACCTTAAACGCTTCCGGACCGTAAAAATCATCAGCGTTAATAACAGCAAATGGTTCCGAAATAGCGTCAGAGGCACACAGAACGGCATGCCCGGTACCCCATGGTTTAACGCGTTCAGTGTTCTGGAACGCCTCAGGTACAAAACGGGATCCATTTTGAATGGCGAATTCATAGGGAATACGACCCTGTAAGCCCGGTGCCACAATGGTATTGACTGCGTTTTTGATATCCTCGCGTACGATAAAGACGATCTTCCCAAATCCGGCGCGGATAGCGTCATAGATGGAATATTCAAGGATAGTTTCACCTGATGGTCCAAATCCTTCGATTTGTTTGATTCCGCCGTAGCGGGATCCCATACCTGCTGCTAAGACGAGTAAGGTTGGAGCCTGTTGTGCCATGTTTTGATTTTCAGATGGAATAGGTATACTTGACGAACTTAAGGTGCTCACTGTAAGGAATAGGGAAAATATACATGGTTTTAGGCTTAATTGATTGGTCGATTATTGCAGCAGTTTTTGTCATTTCTCTATTCATCGGCCTCTGGACGTCGAGGAAAGCCGGCAGGAGCTCTGCTGATTTTTTCTTGTCGGGTCGAAACATGCCATGGTGGTTACTTGGAATCTCGATGGTGGCTACAACATTTTCGGCGGATACTCCAAATCTGGTTACCGATATCGTCCGAAAAAATGGAATTGCTGGAAATTGGGCGTGGTGGGCTTTTTTGCTGACTGGTATGCTCACTGTTTTTGTGTACGCACGGTTATGGCGAAGATCTGGGGTACAAACAGATCTTGAGTTTTATGAAATACGCTATGGAGGCAAGCCTGCTGCCTTTTTAAGAGGATTCAGAGCATTATATTTGGGTGTGTTTTTCAATATTATAATCATGGCATCTGTAACCTTGGCAATGATCAAAATTGGTTCGATCATGCTAGGATTGAGTCCGGTAAATACTATTCTGATTGCATCGGTTATAACGGTAATTTACAGCTCTCTTGGAGGCCTTCGGGGAGTCATTATCACTGATTTCTTTCAGTTTATCATAGCAATGATTGGTTCTGTGGGAGCAGCATATATCATCCTCCAGTTGCCTGAGGTTGGAGGGCTGGAACAGCTGCTCATGCATCCGGAAGTAAATGAGAAGCTGAATTTCTTCCCTGACTTCAATGACAGTAGTACGTTAATACCCTTGCTGATAATTCCAATAGCTGTTCAGTGGTGGAGTGTTTGGTATCCTGGTTCAGAGCCGGGAGGAGGTGGATACATTGCTCAACGCATGCTGTCAGCCAAAGACGAAAAAAATGCGCTTGGAGCAACACTTCTCTTCAACGTGGCCCATTATGCGTTACGACCATGGCCTTGGATTATCATAGCCCTGTCTTCAATTGTCGTATTTCCGGATCTGACTTCCCTATCTGCTGCATTTCCTAATGTGCCCTCCGGTACCGTAAATGACGATCTAGCCTATCCGGCAATGCTAACCTACCTGCCCGCAGGAATGCTGGGATTGGTGATTGCCTCTTTGATTGCGGCGTATATGTCAACCATTTCGACACACCTAAATTGGGGTTCCTCCTACGTGGTTAATGATTTCTATGTCCGATTCATTAATCCATCAGCGTCAGATCGCCAACAGGTAGCTGTAGGGCGTGTATGATGGCTATCTCAGCTGTATTTGCCTTGATGCTGACCAATGCGCTACAAGCTTTTAACATTTTGCTGCAAATTGGAGCCGGAACGGGCCTAATTTTTATCCTTAGATGGTTCTGGTGGAGAATTAATGCGTACACTGAAATCACCGGTATGATTGTCTCATTTCTGGTTGCACTCTGGTTTGAGGTGCTTGGTCCGATGATGGGATATTCCATTCCAGAGGGACACTGGCGACTCCTGATCGGTATTGGCATTACAACGGCAGCCTGGCTATTGGTAACCTTCCTAACCCAACCTGAAAAGGATAGCGTATTGAGACGATTTTACGAGCTGGTGGGACCCGCGAGTCTGGGCTGGAAGCCCGTACTAGATAGAAATCCAGATATGAAAGAAGATAAGGGACAACTGCCTTTTGAAATTCTGCTCATGGTGACGGGATGTGCGACAGTATATGCGGCATTATTTGCAACAGGATATTGGATGTATGGAAATCTTAACGCTGCGATTGTAGCTAGTGCCCTTGCACTTGCTGGTACACTTTTCCTTCTGATGAGTACGAAAAAGTTACGTTTTCGATAAACAAAGGGAGCTGTTTACCCCCTTTACAACGTACTTCCTAAGAGGGCTTCCTATTAAATCATTAACTAGTTAATTAAGTTAATTTACTTTAGATTTCCTTTTTACTACATTGATAACGAATCGATTGAAACCGCTTTTCTGATAAATTTATCAATACCTTGATATGGCCGTAGAACACCACGTGCAGACAGCTCTGTCGTTTGATCTCACAGAAGACCAGATGATGATCAGGGATGCAGTCCGCGAATTTACTGAGCGTCGGGTGGCCCCAACGGTAATGGAAAGAGACGCTACGTGCACATTTCCGGTCGACTTAGTTCAAGAATTATCTGAATTGGGCTTGATGGGTATGGTTCATCCAGAGGAATATGGGGGTGCAGATGCTGACTACGTCAGTTTTGCCCTTGCCCTGGAAGAGCTCGCTCGTTGGGATGCAAGTCTTTCGTTGACGGTGTCATCCCATACGTCTCTGTGCTCGGGACATATCGCTTTAGCGGGTACTCATGAACAAAAAAAGAAATTTCTAACTCCCCTGGCATCGGGTCAACTGCTCGGTGCGTGGTGCCTTACGGAACCAGGCTCCGGCAGTGATGCCTCGGGGATGAAAACGACCGCTGTTCGAGATGGGGATCAGTGGGTTATTAACGGATCCAAAATCTTTATCACTCAAGCAAGTGTTGGCGGAATTTATGTCGTTTTGGCCGTCACCGAAAAATCGCTCGGTACAAAAGGAATTAGTGCATTTATTATCGAACGCGATACCCCTGGTTTAAAAATAGGCCCTAAACTGCACAAACTGGGTATGAATAGTTCGGATACGGCAGAAGTGTATTTTGAAGATTGCCGAATACCATCCAATTACCTACTTGGCGAACTCAATCATGGGTTTATCGATACCATGAAAGTGCTTGATGCGGGCAGAATTGGTATTGCCGCGCTTTGTGTAGGCATTGCCCGGGGTGCTTTGGAAGAATCCATCGCATACTCTCAACAACGGAAACAATTTGGAAAAGCGATAGCTCAATTCCAGGCCATCAGCTTTAAAATTGCCGACATGGCTACTCAAGTGGAGGCAGCCCGCCTGTTAACCTTGAAAGCAGCCTGGTTACGAGACCATGGCAGACCATTTTCAAAAGAGGCTTCAATGGCAAAATTGTATGCCAGTGAACTTGCAACCAGAGCAAGTTTGGATGCTATCCAAATTCATGGTGGTTATGGGTATACCAAAGAATATCATGTGGAAAGATTTCTCAGAGATGCTAAATTACTGGAAATAGGCGAAGGCACTTCCGAAGTGCAACGCATGGTGATAGGAAAACACGTTATCCGGTAATCGATCCATATTTCATGAAAAAGGGTGAACACCCGTTGGCAGAAGACATCGCCTCACTAGAGGCAAAAAGCAAAGCATTAGAGTTAGATTCACATCACCGTCAAGAGCTGTTTGGTGCCGTTCGTCATTATACTGACGAATTCCTGGCAACGCTGCCTATACAAAAGGCATACACGGCTCAGGGCTACGACCCCTCTCCCCTAGATGAGATCCTGAAACCAGGCAAAAAAGACAGTATTCAGCATTTGATGTCCTACTTGAATACTCGGGTTGATACACCTGGAATTAACCTAAGTTCAGGGGGTCACTTTGGATTCATTCCCGGTGGTGGACTCTATGAGGCAGCCCTAGGTGATTATCTAGCAGCGGTAACAAACCGTTATGCTGGCGTTTTTTATGCCTCACCCGGTGCAGTACGTATGGAAAATGCCATGGTACGATGGGCGGGCGAGGTAATTGGTTACAGCGGAGATTTTGGAGGGAATCTAAGCTCAGGCGGCAGCATGGCTAATTTAACAGCAATAGCCACGGCTCGTCATGCAATGAATATCAAAAACAGAGACTCAGACTCGACCGTAATCTACACTACGCGACGCACCCACCATAGTGTGTACAAAGCCCTAAAAGTAAGTGGTCTGCACGAGTGTGTGATGCGTCATATCGATTTGGACGCCAACTACAGAATGGATGTCCATAAGCTTGACGCTCAGATTGAAGCAGATATCGCCGCCGGACTCAAACCTTTTTTATGTATCATAAATGCGGGAAGTACCGATGTTGGGGCGGTAGATCCGCTGATTGGAGTTTCAAAGGTTACACAGAAATATAATGTATGGTTGCACGTAGATGCAGCGTATGGTGGCTTTTTTATGCTCACCAAATGGGGACAACACATTCTTAAAGGCATTGAACTTGCTGATTCAGTGATCCTGGATCCACACAAGGGACTCTTCTTGCCCTATGGTACTGGTATCGTATTAGTTAAAAACAAAAAGCATCTTTTAGGTACCTTTCAGTATAACGCCTCATATTTACAGGATATCCGAGACAGAGAGCATGAGGATTCTCCGACTGACCTATCTGCAGAATTAAGCAAGCATTTTCGGGCTCTTAGGATGTGGATACCGCTAAAAATTCATGGTGTTGATTCATTTAGGGATAGTTTGGATGAAAAATTACTCCTCACCCGATACTTGTGGGATCATATACGTGAGCTTGGGTTTGAGATGGGGCCATATCCTGATCTGACAGTAATGATCTTTCGCTACACCAAAGGCGTTGATCGAGCAGACGAACTCAATCACAAAATTCTGAGCAATATTCAGGAGGATGGCAGAACATTTACATCATCTACTACGATTGATGGAAAATTCTATTTGCGTGCAGCCATCCTATCGTTTCGATCCCATAAAGAACAGGTGGATCTCTTTATTGAGATGATTAAAGAATCACTCCAAAAACACCTGAAAGAGCATCTTATTTCATAAATATCCAATATCCTGCTTATCTTCAGAGTATAAAATACGGTGAACATCAGCAGTACTATTATGTCAAAAAATACCTTCAACATCGACGATGCCTTCTTATTTGAGTCACTTTTGAATGAAGATGACCGAATGGTCATGGAAACGGCTCGCGATTATGCCCAATCAAGTCTGGAACCACGTGCTCTGGATGGGAATCAAGATGAGATTTTCGACATGAGTATTGCCCGAGAAATGGGTGAACTGGGCTTACTGGGAGCTACTATTGATCCACAATATGGTGGAGCAGGAGTTTCAAAGACAGCCTATGGTCTCATTGCTCGTGAAGTTGAACGTGTTGATTCAGGGTACCGTTCATTTATGTCGGTTCAAAGTTCGTTGGTAATGCACCCGATTTCTAAATTTGGAACCGATGAGCAAAAAAAACGATTTCTGCCTCGTCTAGCTACTGGCGAAATCATCGGATGCTTTGGATTGACTGAGCCTGATCATGGTTCCGATCCAGGATCAATGGTAACAACCGCCACTAAAGTCGATGGAGGTTGGATTGTAAATGGTGCGAAGGCATGGATCACAAACTCTCCGATTGCGGACCTTGCGGTAGTTTGGGCCAAAACCAAAAAGTCGACCACTGAAGAGGATGGCACCATCCGTGGATTTCTTCTTGAAAAAGGCATGAAAGGATTCAGTGCGCCAAAAACCTTAAACAAGATGTCGCTGAGAGCATCCAGTACCGGTGAACTAATTTTTGAAGATGTCTTCGTTCCCGACGAAAATGCTTTTCCTGATATCAAAGGTCTCAAAGGACCATTCGAATGCCTAAATAATGCCCGATATGGAATTGCCTGGGGTGTAGTAGGCGCTGCTGAAAATTGCTATCACAGGGCACGCCGTTACGTCGGAGAGCGTAAACAATTTGGTTTACCACTCTCTGCCAATCAGCTTATTCAAACTAAATTGGCAAATATGCTCACGGACATCACCTCCATGCAGATGCTGGCCTGGCGACTTGGCCAATTATTTGATGAAGGTAAGGTTCATCCAAGTATGATATCACTGGCAAAACGCCATAATTCAGGTAAGGCGCTGGAAATAGCTCGTGTATCTCGTGATATGCACGGTGGAAATGGGATCACAGGTGAGTATAGAGTGATTCATCATGTCGTAAATCTGGAGTCTGTGAATACCTATGAAGGCACATACGACATCCACGGTTTGATTTTGGGTCGCGAAATCACCGGCATTCAATCCTTTGTGGCCAAAGGAAATTGATCGTACCTAAATCGCTTATCCCAATAAGAAGAACTCTTTGATCAGAGTTCTTCTCTAATGTTAATGCCTTTGTCTTTGATTTTGTTTCGAGTGATCATTTCAGCCAATAATCCAGTACTGAAAAGTTGAACACCCAAAACAACTAGAAATATTGCCAGGAAAAAGAGCGGCCTTCCAGACAAGTATTCATTGAAAAATAACCTGGCAATGATCAAATAAGTGGTTATTGTGGTCCCAACAAGAATGAATAGGGTTCCCAATCCTCCGAAAAAATGCATCGGGCGCTGAAGATATTTATGGATAAAGACGATGCTTACCAGATCCAAAAATCCGTTTATAAATCGGGATAAGCCAAACTTGGTCTTTCCATGTTTTCTTGGATGATGGGTAACCACTTGCTCTCCAATGTTTCTGTAGCCCTGCCAGTAAGCAAGTAACGGAACATAGCGATGCATCTCTCCATATACAAAAACATCCTTTACGACTTCTCGACGATACCCTTTCAGCCCACAATTAAAATCATGTAACTGGATCCCGGATACCCAACGCGTTACGGCATTAAAAAAGCGAGAGGGAATCGTTTTGGTAACTGGATCATAGCGTACTTTCTTCCAGCCACTAACCAAATCAAGACCATCTTCCAGTCGCGATACTAGTACGGGAATCTCGGCGGGATCATCCTGCAAATCGGCATCCATCGTGATGATAATATCCCCTTTTGCAAGCTCAAATCCTTTTTGAAGTGCCGCACTCTTACCATAATTACGACGCAATCGGATGCCATGAACCTGCTGGTCTTTGTCTGAAAGTTTACGAATCTTGGCCCATGACTGGTCGGTAGAACCATCATCGATGAAAAGAATCTCATACGAATAGCCCTTGGGGATATTGGCAACAATCCGAGTGTATAACTCCTCAAGACTTTCCTCTTCATTTAGTAAAGGAATAACAATTGAAAGTAGGTTATGCGTCATTGCAAGATTCTAAGAGATTCAATCCGTAATACAAACTTGGTATTCTCCATCCATTTAGCTTACTTTTCATAAAATACGTAAATCTATTTCAAGCCTCATGTCAAAAATCAAAAAGCTCTATTATAGTATCGGTGAAGTAAGTCAAATTTGTGATATAGAAGCACACGTTTTGCGATATTGGGAGACTATTTTTGATACGCTCAAGCCCACAAAAAATCGTGCCGGAAAACGGATGTATACAGAGGCTGATATAAAAGTGATTATGGAGCTTAAGGTGCTCATTAAGGATGAAAAATATAGTACAGCAGGTGCTAAAAAGGCTTTAAATACACGAGATAAATCATCCCAAGCCCCTAGTAAAGATCCCCTTCCACTAGATGTTAGTCGCGACCTTCGTGAAGTAAAAATATTTCTGGAGTCCCTACTACAGCGTATTTAGAATCGGTTATGACCGACGTGAATCCACTTCCCCTATTTCCACTGGAAATAGTGCTCTTCCCGGGCGAAAAACTTCCTCTGCATATTTTTGAGCCTCGATATAAAGAGATGGTGAATGAGTGTCTTCGCGATGGACATTCATTTGGAATGGTGAGTGTAATCAATAAGCGTATCTCTTCAGTGGGGTGTATTTATAACATAAAAGATGTAGTAAATCGCTACGAAGATGGAAGGATGGATATCATTGGAAATGGGAATGATCGATTTTTGATTCACAGTTATTCGACGAATCGGTCTTTTCTACAGGGAAATGTGAGTTATTTCCATGATCAGGATGGTGAGGATGAGCAGGATGAAAATGAGCGATTACTGGACGATCTGGAACCCTTGTTTTTACAATTAATGGAATACGCCAAAGAAGAGACCAATATCCATCCTGTACGTACTCCGAGCATTTCTTACGATTTTGCCCATTATGTTGGTTTTGACCTGGCACAAAAGCAAAATTTGCTTGAAATCAAGTCAGAGTATCTACGATTACTTTTTATTAAAAATCACATTCTTGCCATACTCCCAAAACTTCAGTCGTTTGAAGAAACACGGATGAAGATCAGAAGTAATGGACATTTCAGAGAATTCCCACCTACACATTTTAGTATCGATTAAGATATGTTTATCAATTCAACAGCATGGGGTTCATTCAATCTGTATTCCATTGAAACAGGTCGATTTCGACTCGATGGTGGTGCAATGTTTGGAGTAGTGCCTAAAACATTGTGGTCTAAAAAGGTGGAAGCCGATCAGAATAATAGAATCCCAATGGTAATGCGATGTTTATTGGTTGAATCAACGGTAACCAACAGAAGATATCTAATTGACACGGGAACAGGGCCAAAGTTTGATGCTAAACTTAGAGGTATTTATGAGTATGATGACAGTGAATACTCAATGGAAAAATCTCTGGCTATTCATGGATTCAAACCCGACGATATCACAGATATCATCTTTACACACCTGCATTTCGACCATTGTGGCGGAGCCAGTAAATGGGATTCGGATGGCTTGACATCCATACCAATTTTCAAAAATGGACAATATTGGATTAATCGACGTCATTGGGAAACAGCCACACATCCAAATGCCAGAGAAAAGGCGAGTTTTTTTAAAGAAAATCTAGATCCACTTCGTGATCCTAAAAAACTAAATTTAATTGATGATGGGTTTGAGTGGGAAAAAGGATTGCATTGTTTGAACACTGATGGACACACCATAGGCATGCAATTACCAGTTATTGAGTCGTCGACGCTCACAATGGTCTATTGTGCTGACTTAATTCCTATGGCTGCTCACATTCCCCTACCCTGGGTGATGGCTTATGATATGAATCCTACGCAGACACTTCAGGAGAAAGAAGCATTTTTAGAGCAGGCCGCACGAGAAAATTGGTTGTTATTCATCGAACATGATGAATGTAACCAGGTGATTAGCGTAAAAGGATCTGAAGGGCGTTTTGAAATAGATCAGATGACTTCCTTAGACCGACTTTGAACAGATCTCCTGATATCATTTGCCCAGGCATCATTGATATTTTTTAGTAGTAGTGCTGAATCAACATGTTCAGTTGGTTCAGTTTTCGTGTAGGAGTTGTCGGTATTGAAGAAGGAGTCTATATCGGAGATTATTTCTACGCCTTGGGTATGGATAAAAAATTCACGTTTGCGTTTATCATCAGGGTGTATGCGATCCTTGATCTGTAATGATACTTCCTGATTGCTGATGATAGCGTTGAAATCATCCTGAAACCGTTTTAAAAGAGCATTTCGCTTTTTTCGACTATAATCCACATTGGTGGATTCATCCACAAACCGTGATTCTATCTCATCAGTAATCACATATTCGATGCCACTTAAATGCTTCCAATACATCCATAAACATAGATACACTGTTGAATGGGCCAGATTGGAGCTTATATTTTTATTATTGTAAAATATCTGAGGTTCTTTGAGGTAATGGAGTTCGAGTACGGTTAAGCTTGAGTTTTTATTAAAATATCTCTTTGACAGATTTTTGAATACAATGAAAGAAATCAGAAGCAGGCTACTTCCGAGGATAGCGTAAACTAAGATGTTGATTTGAGATTGTATGACCTTAGCCCTTTTTTCCTGAGCAACCATCGTTTCGATTTCAGCAATAATATCTGCTTGCGCCGGTAAGTTGTAAAGCTTAACAACAATATCCGACCTCTCACCTATCGATTTAAGTGGCATCCAGAAAGCGATAATCTGATGACTTTTTTCCAAATAATCGAATCCAAGTAATGCCGCATTTTTAAAGCCAGACTCAAGCCCCAAGCTCAAAGGAACTGCTTGTTGGATCTTTTCATTGAATACCATCAATCCATATTTACCATTTTGATCATCGATCTTATGAACAAATAGTGCCTGATTGTGTTTACTATCATAGGTACCCCAATTCGTCTGGATAAAAGGTGGATTGGGTCGAACAACCCTGATATCTAAAAAACGAACATCCTTGAGAACTGGATACTGTGTCCAAGCGTTACGTTCTAAATCTAAAATCCAGTAATCATTTATGTAGCCTGTACTTTCGTTTTGTAGATCATCTCGACCGCTTGGGGTGCTGAACCCCCCATTCAAATGAAGTTGGTTATTTTGAAGATTTATGGTCATCATTGCATCCGTCCGTGGTGAAGGAAATGTAGAATCAGGTGAATTTGACGATATTGACGACCATTGATTTGTCTTAAAGTCAAAAAAGGTAAGTGCATTTTTATATTGCCAATACCCATAACCTCCAAAGAGGACTATTTTATCTAATTCAGATGATATTACTGAAGCGTGACCATACTGATTTTTAAAATCTGTACTGTCTCCAATTGCTTCTACTGATCCGGAATAGGGATCCCATGCGTACATGCTTCCAGCACCCTGCGACCATAGATAAAATTGGTTTGTCTTCTCATTATATCCTGGTCGAAATGATTTACCTGATATGCTCGAAATCGTATGATGATTCCATTTTAACGTTACCAGGGAAAAAGAATGTGCATTTGACTGATTAGTAAACCAATACGTAGAGTCCGGCCCCATGAAGAAATGGATTGGGGAATCAAAATTGATGACTGCTGGTATAGTTTGAGTGGAAATATCTTGGCCTAAAATCGGTTGAGATTTAAGCTCACAAGAAAGTGAAGTAAGAATAACAATCAGCAGAGTAAGACAGCGCAGTCGATGCATAAACGATTCCCTAGTGCTAAGGAATACAACCGTGGTACCAGTGAAGGGACTCGAACCCTTACTCCCGAGAGAACACGATTTTGAGTCGTGCGCGTCTACCAATTCCGCCACACTGGCTAGTGGATTGCAAATATACGAAGCGTTTGGCTGAATCAAAGCGTTTATTTTTGGTTCCAATTAAATATTCTTCACGTAATTTTACAATTAAAGTCACCCTAAGGATTGATGATTCGATGCTCTTTGATTAGGTTACTTAATTAGACCTTAGTGAACCTCTACGCTCAATATATACAACGATGAAACGATTTAACCCACGTAAACTATCCTCATTGCTACTCTTTATAGTGGTGGCGATACCTTTCACAAGCTTAGCTCAAAACGCTTCTCAAGGTGGTTATCAGAATCCGCCGGAAGCGCTGGCAAATTTAGTGAACAGACCCGGAACTCCAGGAGTAAGCTTTACCAGAGACGGAAAATCAATGATCTTGATGACCCGATCTGACAGTCCAAGTATTGAAGATTTAGCCCAGGAAGAACTTCGACTTGCTGGTATTCGCTTTAATCCTACAAATCATTCTCCTAGCAGATCTGGATATACCACCTCGATGAAAATCAAGGATATTGAAAGTGGACGTGAAGAGGAAGTTAAAGGATTGCCAACCAACGCTAAAATGACTAGTATGAGTTGGACAAACGACGGGAAAACGATGGCATTTCTAAATATGACCGAAACTGGAAATGAAATTTGGCTAATGAGTCTTGATGATCGAACAGCAAGAAAACTGACGGGTCCGATTGTGAATAATGTATATGGACCCGGCTTAAGTTGGATGCCTGACGACAAAACCCTTATGGTATCCTTAGTTGCGAATAAAGGTCCAAGACCAGCAAAACCTCGTCGTCCAGATGGACCCATCATTCAGGAAAATAGTGGTGATGTTAATGCTGTTCGTACGTATCAGGATATGCTATCAAATCCTTACGATGAACAACTATTTGAGCACTTCTTCACCTCACAACCTGCATTTATTGGGTTGGATGGTAGTGTAACACCATTTGGTGAACCAGCCATTTATGCGAATATAAATGTGTCTCCGGACGGAAATTATATGCTTGCAACGATAGTAAATAAACCCTGGTCATACCTGGTTCCGGTTAGTGGGTTCAATCGCACAGTACATCTTCTCGATGGAAAGGGTAAATATATCCGCATGTTTGCAGAGTTACCATCCAGTGAAAAAACACCAACCGGACGGGGTTCAAGCTCGGCTGGACCAAGAAACATTACGTGGAGAAATGATGCACCAGCAACGATCGTTTGGGTAGAAGCTCTTGATGGTGGCGATCCTCGTAAAGAAGCTGAGTTCAGGGATGAAGTCTTCACATTATCAGCGCCATTTACATCAAATCCAACATCATTCGCCAAATTACAATTCAGAGCCGGTGGAATCATGTGGGGTAATACAAGCACTGCCTTGATGATGGAAAGTTGGGCTCCTAAACAAGTTTCCCGAACATGGGTGGTCAATCCATCAAATCCTTCCCAAAAACGGGTTTTAATTGAACGTTCGACCCAAGATGCCTACGGAAATCCGGGATCTCCACGAATGACTCGAAACAAATACGGTAACATGGTCCTTCAATTTACTGCCGATGGTAAAAGTATTTATATGAGCGGCCAAGGTGCATCCCCACGTGGTAATGAGCCATTTTTAGATATCATGAGTTTGGATGATGCCTCGACACAGAGAATTTGGCAATCGAAACCACCTTTTTATGAGACTTTATCAAGTTTTGTCAATGATACACCAGACAAG
>CAZXGO010000007.1:15480-26564 GCA_964640035.1 uncultured Chitinophagales bacterium | reverse complement strand
AGTAGAGAATCGGTAGATACGCCACCAAATTATTACATCCTGACCGTAGCGAGTGGAGATTTAAAGCAGATCACTGACTTTCCGCATCCAACACCTGAATTTGGAGAGGTGTATAAAGAATTCATTCAGTATAAGCGCTCAGATGGTATCGATATGACTGGTACCTTATATCTGCCTGCTGGGTACGACAAGGAAAAAGATGGTCCGCTGCCGATGCTAATGTGGGCCTATCCGAGAGAATTCCGAAGTGCGGATGAGGCAGGACAAATTACGGGATCACCTTATGCTTTTACCCGCGTGAGTGTTAATTCTGCCCTACCCTATGTATTAGCAGGATATGCCGTATTAGACAATGCCTCTATGCCGATCGTTGGAACAGCAGAAATTGAACCCAACGATGTGTTTATTGATCAGTTAGTGCTCAATGCAGAGGCTGCTGTTAACGAAATGGTTCAACGTGGTGTTGCAGATAGGGATCGTATTGCCGTTGGCGGTCACAGTTATGGAGCATTTATGACGGCTCACTTATTGGCACACACCGATTTATTTAGAGCTGGTATTGCCCGAAGTGGTGCATATAATAGAACCTTAACTCCATTTGGCTTCCAATCTGAGCCACGCACATTTTGGGATGATAGTGATCTATATATCAAAATGTCGCCTTTCACGTATGCAAACAAAATCAACGAACCGATTTTAATGATTCACGGAACAGCCGACAATAACTCGGGCACATTCCCGATTCAAAGTGAACGCATGTATGCTGCTCTCAAAGGTCATGGTGCTACAGCTCGACTGGTTATGCTACCTGAAGAAAGTCATGGATATGCAGCCAAAGAGTCAATCCTTCATATGATGTGGGAAACTACAAACTGGTTGGATAAGTATGTTAAAAATGCGCCACCCAAAGAAAAGGATATCAAAAAAGTACCTGCATCTGAATCAGGTGGTGAATAATCGTGTATAGGAATGAGCAGATCTATGGTTAACGTACCTGGATCTGCTCGCCTATTATCAGAGTACCTTTTTTTTGAGCTATGAAGTATGCGCCGAAGAATACTTTAGGTCCCTGTTTTCGAAAAGTTGCAAGCGTTCGTAATGGCTCTGGACCTAAAATACCAGTCTTTTGATCAATAGTAATTACCGAGCATCGCGCGCATCTTTTTGTAAACTGAAGATGAACTGTATCCGTTGTGATGTCACTAAAATGATCTTCATCATATGCCTGTGCTCCAGAAATCACAATATTCGGACGAAAACGGTCTATATCGACTGATATATCCAGCTTACTATTTAAATCGTCGAGTGATTCTCGTGAAATGATGAGGATTGGCTGACTATCGCCAAAATGTACCTGAGATGAATAGATGCTATCCCCTACCCGTACTTTGCGATCATATCCAGATCCAATGCGAACAAGACGTGCTTTTTCACCCAAAATAGAGCTAAACCATTCTGCAGCTTCTTCACCCATATCGTCTGCTAACACTTCATCCTCCCAGATGACAACCTTACGTTTCTGAACTGATGTGGTATTCAAGATCTGTAGATCCTGAATACCTGGATAGTGAACGCTAAGAATCCCATCACTGATGGAAGTGTGAATGAAACACAAATGGGGTGAATTTCTTTGTGAAAGAAATCGATTGTTAGCGTCAACGAGTTGGTATCTGCGATCATTTTGTAATCCATACTCATCCAGCGTTGCCTGAGTTAGTGAAATACCGGCACATCCTTTTATTGGATAAATAAATAATTTTTCAATAATCATTTGATCACAATTAGGGGGAGTGATTGATAGCCAATTACTTGATGAAGGTAATCAAATTTACAATCCCTAATGCGTCTTTGGTTCTTTCGGATATGATTCCAAAAAACAAGTATAGGATCACATTTAAACCGGAGCTTTTAGATCATCAGGACCTAATGGTTTACCATTCGAACATGTTAGTGCAGGCACCAAGTAGCGGTATTCAAACTATATATGTGCCTTGTGTACCCGGAGAGGAATTAGCTGGGAAATGGTCAAGTGAAGACATCTCCATTTCATCTAGTGATTTGATGGCGGTACTAAAGGACGAACGATCAGGGAACACGTACAAAATTGAATTCTTTAGTGATCAAACATGGATTGTACATCGAATCCCACAAGGGAAATACACAGTAGTAGCACACAACCGAAATGGAGATTTGCTTAAAATCTCTTCCAAGCATATGGATATACCGATTAAAGGGACTGAAAGAGAACTAACATTACACTTTGAAACGACCTGAGATTATGAGAGTCTGATTCGATCGTACCAAATAAATGAGTGAGTTTCAAAATCTTGCCGATCGGTTTCTTTCCAGACACGTCCTATATCATTTCTGTAATCTGGGAAATATGTATCTCCTGTGAAAGATCCATGCACAAGAGTTATCACCAATTGATCTGCTATGGGTAAAGCCTCTGCATACAATCGGCTACCACCACCGATATATACAATCTCCCGATTCTTTAGTTGGTCTAATGCCATATCCAAACTTGGATATACTGTTACATTGTCCCATGACCCTGTCCGTGAAATAACGATGTTTTCACGATCCTTAAGGGGCTTTGACCCAATGCTTTCCCATGTTTTTCTACCCATTACTAACGTAGATCCACGGGTATGTCGCATAAAATGGGCTAAATCTGATGGAATATGCCACGGTAAATCACCGTCTTTCCCAATCAGAAGGTGATCGTCATGTGCAGCGATGAGGGCGATTTTCATGGGAGGAATAGTGATCAGGAAGTTGGGCAATTAAACAGCCACTTCGAATTTGATTCCCGGATGAGGATCGTAGCCAATTAGGTTAAAATCTTCGAGTTGAAGCTCATCTAGAGGTTTACGTGCAATCTCAAGTTGAGGTAGACTTTTGGGTTCACGAAGGAGTTGTTTTTTTAAACCTTCAATATGATTCACATAAATATGGGCATCCACAATGGTGTGGGCAAAAACACCTGGCTCCAATCCAACTTCCTGGGCAATAGCCATGGTTAATGCTGAATAACATGCCAAATTAAAAGGGATTCCAAGCGCAATATCACCGGATCGTTGGGTTAAATGACAATTTAAACGACCATTAGAAACATTGAAAATATACATCAAATGGCATGGAGGAAGAGCCATCTTTGAAAGTTCTCCTGGATGCCATGCCGAAACGACAATTCTTCTACTGTGAGGGTTCGTTTTTAGTAAATGGATAGCATTCTGAACCTGATCGTACTCTTTTTTGATCCATTGCTTCTCGGAGGTGTTAGATTGCTCTTGTTCTTCTAAATACGGAAATCTCCGCCACATGACCGGATAAATGGGTCCAACGTGACCATCTTCCTGAGCCCAGGCATCCCAGATGTGGCAATCGTTTTCATCTCTTAACCACCGAATGTGGTCCTCCCCTCTCAGATACCATAATAATTCTAGAATTACAGATCTAAATGCAACTTTTTTTGTTGTTAGAAGCGGGTAACCATCAGCTAAATCAACTTTATAAAATTCTGAAAATGATGAGATGGTGTCAGTACCTGTTCGATTTTCTTTAAGCACGCCATGCTCTAACACACGTTGCACCAGATCCAAATATGCTTTCACGTAATTAGACTCTTTCTTTTTACTGATTTATGGTTACTTAAAACTCGTGAGTGAATATACAATGTGATTAAAAAACGAGCAAAGAATAACAATTTTATGATAAACGATACCGGATTAAACGTGATTCCGTTAATAGATAGATCATTCCCTTCCAAATCGATATACCTGTAAAACTGGACGGTAATAATGGAATCTCTTTGGCTAACTTTCCATGTGGATCAACGATAAATACTGTATTTCGATTCACAAGATAAATGTAGTTTTGATCTGAGCTTATTGCTTGAATCTCAGGATATCCTGAGATAAAATTTAAGAATTCACCTTCTTTGCTAAAGCGAAACAATATTCCTTGCTGGGAATCGATCACAATAATCTGATCTTTAAAACTAATAAAGCCACTTACTTTTTCGATTCCATAATTTTGAAGAGGTCCAATTTCCACATCAGGACGACCAGAAATCCCAAAACGAATGATCAGATGATCAGATCGGAGGTATGTAAATAGGTTCCCAAACTCATCTACACTGATAAATGAAGGATCAAAACGATATTTAGGAATAAGTAAAGAAGAATACGACCCGATAAATTGGTATCTGTTATCAAAAATTTGAATTCGTTTATTTCCTACGTCGGTAACGAATAGTTTTAATCCATTAGTAACGTCGATACTACCAGGATTGTCAAATTGACTATCACCTGATCCTCTGCCACCGAATGTATCTAATAAATTACCATCGAGATCGTATTTGATAATCCTGTTTTTACCCGCTTCAACAATAAACAATTCTGAGTTTGGTGATATAGCTAAAGCGCTGGCTCTGGAGAGGTTGTCTAGAAGAATGTCTGGTTTAGGTTGAGCCAATGCCGTAACGGTTTTTACCATTACCAGAAATAGGACCCATATGTACAGGGCTTTTTTCATTGGCTAAGCCATTTAAACACGATTTTCTTTAATTGCTTGAGACTTGATTTCGTGACATAACCCTGGTCTTAGTCTGGCCCTGGGCATTCTTACCTGAAACTAATAACATCAAATTTTGTGCACTGAGACCTGTTTCGAAGCTACCCATAATTTTAGGACTGCTTAAGTTCATAAAAGATGGAGGCTCTATAAGCTTGAATGTTTTACCGTGATCAGGTGTGCTGTAGAGACTAAATGTGTTGTTATCAGTGTTCTCATATCCCCCAAAAACAAGATCATTCAAATCAGACGGATTGATCCAAAAAGTTGTGAGCGTTGTGTTGAGAGCCTGACCTCCAGCTGTAGAATAATCAAACACCCATCTAAATTCATTTTTGACGATGGCAATTAGTCCACCTTTTAATAGACCATACGATAAACCTGGTGTGAAATAGCTAGGTTTCAATCCAACTACTGCTTTCTGACCAAGCTGGGATGTTGTAACAAAACGATTCGCAGCAGGTAGCGTTTGATAATTGTCTTGGTTGAGGTCGATAATTTCAACAAAAGTCTGGTTTCCAGGCTCTTCGCATCCTAGATATAGATCGGTGTAGAAACTCTGCATCACGTTGACGTGGCATTTTGTGGTATTGTCCGCACTTATTGAACCTTTGATCAACTGCCAAGTCACACCATCATCTCTGGATCTGGCAACCCCACTACCGGAAACGCTCACATACATATCGGCATATTGACGCCCTATTTGAGCTTCTTCAATAAGTTTCCATGAAATCGATTGGATAGTGGGTACTACGGTCGAGCCTTCGATTTTTAAACCGGTTTGAACCCCTGTCCATGTAGCTCCGCTATCCGTTGATCTGTAAATTGGGAAGGGATTTGTATTCGTGTTAGTGCTGGCATTTGGATCAGTTGTGGCAATAACGAGATTTTGAATAAAGGGATGCACGAAAAGAGCAGTAATGTGAATACCCCTGAGGTTTGAGTGAGTCCACTGAGCATTCGACCCAACGGTGAAATACTGGATGCCATCTTCAGTACCAACAATAATCCTATTTCCTAAGGCAGCAACTGCAGATCCTGTTACATTTCCTTGTAACTCCTGGTAATCAATCCACTCGTATGAAAATTCAGGTTCATTATCTCTAAAGCATGAATTTAAAAGGAAAACAGATGATACAAGCAGAATTGCATGGATGAAGAGACGTTGCATATATGATGATTAAACTTGAGTGAATCTAACTAACATAAGTTGTTGATAAATGGTGCCCATTTCATCGTAAGGTAAGAAGAAACCACCAATGGGATTACTCGATAATCATAAATAAAGAATACATAGTTCATCAAGAACGTCTGGTTTTCACGTAGAGAGATCTCAAACTATCCAGTTATCCCTTTTTCAGATCGTAATTCAGCTATGAGTTCTTTTTTTGTTCGCTGAGCCCAGGCTAGTACTGCAAGATTTTGATATCTATTGCGATAGGGCTCTTGTGCATAGTCGCCATCATATCGAATAAATTCAGAGCTAAAATACACTGGCTCATCATTGTTAGATTTAAGAATAAAGGTAAAAAGCTCTCTATACCAATATTTCCATGGTTGTGTTCTTTCTTCCGTCCAGGATTCATAGTGCCAGAGGCCGGAATATTCGGTGGACCTTGGATCTAAATAAGGGTCGATGATAGGATATTGAATGCTACCTTGCTCTCTGTTCAAATTATTGGGCACAGCCATCCTAAGATGGCCCATTTTAATCAAACCGGATGGGATCACGACCGTTGATACAAAATTATTGGAATCGAATGGATTTAGATTTAAATCACCAGATTGATGATCTGCCCAAAGTAAACCATTCGTATTACCAATCTGATGAACATAATGTGAAAAATCTGCTGATATAGTTAGGCCCCTTTCACCTTTTGTTGCATCAAGTAGTGCCTCGTGAAGCCTCATGAGATGTCGTGGATCGTAACTAATACGATCTATGTGGGTTTCGACACAAAGATCAATACCCAGAGGATCAGCCAGATCCCAAGCTCTGCGAAAGAAATCGACCAAATGTGATATGCTGGGCTTAAATGAATCACCATGAATTTGCATGTCTAGAACTTTGTACGTACCTACCTTTTTAGCAGTATCCATACATTTTTTCATGGTCTGAAGAGCATCAGGCCATGTTTCAGAGCCACCTATTATAAATAAATCCAAAAAACTAAGGTACGGAAGGCCATGTTCAATGGCACGTTCAGCATCACCATCCTGACTGGTATACCATCTAAATAGTCGATATGAGCTTCAGAATCGATCTCTGCTAATTCTTCATACACTAAAGCCATTTTATCTTCAAAAAAAGTGTCTGGATCCCATTCAAGGTGACCCCCAAGCCCAAATTTGAGCCTATTTTCCATCATTTCTTGCATACGTAATTGGCTTCATCATAAAGAGCCCTAATATAGCACCTGGGTAGATGCATCCCTATACTAGAAGCGCTTTCATCTAGATTCTGATGAAGCACAATGATTTAATTATAAAAGGGTGGTATATTCACACCCTATTACCCTCTAACACAATTTCTTGCTAGCCAACTATTAATGAATTTCCACGTTCTTGTTGCTGATGAGCAACATCTAATGTTCGCAGAGGAAATATGTTCACAGATGGAGGAATCAGCCAAAGCCAGAGGTACTGGAATTGCGAGACGTTCACCTGACTACATTAGACACAAAATCCTGGAGGGGAAGTCCGTTATTGCGCTAACAGATACTCAACTGTTTGCGGGTTTTTGCTACATAGAGACCTGGGGACATGGAAATTATGTCGCAAATTCGGGATTAATCGTTGTGCCAGAGTTTCGACAGTTTGGTCTAGCAAAAAAAATCAAACAACAGATTTTTAATCTCTCCCGCTCTAAATATCCGGATGCGAAGATTTTTGGTATAACCACCAGTCTTGCTGTAATGAAAATTAATTCTGATTTAGGGTACAAACCGGTCACATTTTCTGAGTTAACCAATGATGAAGCTTTTTGGAATGGTTGTTCATCCTGCGTAAACTATGATGTACTAACTCGAACATCCAGAAAAAACTGCTTGTGTACAGCAATGCTATTTGACCCTAAAAAGAAACCTTTGGAGTAGAAAACATCTACAATAAAAACAAACTCATTCCATTTATTGCACTACTTGATAGTCTGTAGGAGACACAATATGCCTAAAAGAGTAATCATACTATCCATTTTGTTATTAGCCTTTGTTACTACCATGGTACACGCTCAAGGTGGTATTTCCGCTACGTATGAAATACGTCAAGAGGAGCCAACGGATGGATTGGGGTTTAGAGTTGAAAAGCAATTCAGCTCTGATGAAAATTTCATCAATCTTGGCGTCGTTGGACACACATCAATTTTCAATAAAAACATCACTCTCAAGAGAACTGTCACAAACGGTAGCGCCATGCTGTTCGACCAGATTGATTTAAGCACCTTTGATATAGGTTTAGCTATCAAACTTGCGGCAAATGCTCCGCTGGTAACTCCCTACCTTATGGGTGGACTTGGTTTTGAAAACTACAGTCTAAAAGCTGATGCTAGAACAGGGCAAGTAAATGTACCGGCAGATGATAGATCTTTAATGCTCAATGCAAGTGTAGGCATACAACTACGCCTTATCCCTGCAATTCGACCCTTTGCAGAAATGAGATTTAGTCAAAATATTTCCGACTATGAGTTTGAACAGGTTTATGATAACCTAGAGGTATCGAAAAACCGTTTAGCCTTCGGCATTCAACTACGGTTTTAGTAAAAAAAGAGGGTATATCAATTAAGATAAACCCTCTTCATATTCTGGAAGGCGATCACCATAAATTTCGACCATTACCTGTTGTCGAAATTCTGTAGCTCTTTTTTTAGCCTCAATCTCACCAAATTTACGAACACTCCATTGGCGGTTTTTAACTTTGCCAGGTTCAGGAGACCATGTGACCTGGTAATAGTCACTCGTAGTGCCATTTTTGTTGTATTTCGTAGTTTTGCTTACCCCTATGATGCCACTTTTGTTTCTTTTGTCGGCAGTCACAAGGCGACGTTTACTATCATTAGGTAAATCCTTGAGAGCCTCTAATGCAACCATTCGAGCTTTAAAAGCAACAATGAGTGCTCGTTCTTTGCCACCATATTTGTTGTCTGAGTAGAGCTTAGAATAGGTTTTACCATTTTTGTAAATTCTAACATACCAGCCATGAGTATCACGGGTGTCGATTCGACTAATCCCCTTCATACTTAGGATCTCACTCATTTGTCTGTTTCCTTATTTTCCGTAAATGTTTTTAATAGAAGCCATCCGCCAGGTTCGTATACACCTGTGAACGTTGAAATATGGACTATTTTTATGAAATTGACAAGCTATTTTACTATACTTACTACCCTCAAAAAAGATTTTTCCACTATACTAAAACTTTTTGGAAATTAAGTTTACACTGAATCGACCCATCCATTCATGAATCATTCCACTGCCTTTTTGACATTGGTTAACCAAATAAGAAAAAATATCGCTGAATCAACGATAGATGGGTTGGTTAATCAATTACACAGAGAAAAAGAACTCATACTGATTGATGTTAGAGAAGAATCAGAATATGAGAATGGACACATACCCGGTGCTATTTGGTTGGGTAAAGGTATCATAGAAAGGGATATTGAAATGATGATACCCGAAAAAAAGACCGAAATTTGGCTTTATTGTGGTGGAGGCTACAGATCTGTCTTAGCAGCTGATAATCTGCAAAAAATGGGTTATACTAGAGTCGTTTCAGTCGATGGTGGATTCAAAGCTTGGGCCAGTTCGGGTCATGAGGTAGTAAAACCCGACTAAAACGCATTTGTAATGCTCAATCACCTTCATCATGAAGTATCTATCGTCGGCACTAATATGGCTCCTGTCATCATTGATGATAGTAGTATGGCTTTTTGTATTAACTGCAGTCAGAATTTTTGATAAAGATCCAATTCTGTATAGAACTGGGCGCATGTTTCGAAACCTTGGCCTGGTTTTGGTAAAAATCAACCCAAACTGGAAGGTGATAGTAACAGGGGTACACATCGAAGATCCGCGCCACCCCTACGTGGTCGTTGCCAATCACCAATCACTTGGAGATATTCCCGTAGTTTCTCATTTACCCTGGGAAATGAAATGGGTTGGAAAAGAAGAACTCTTCAAAATCCCAATCGTCGGTTGGCAAATGAAATTAGCAGGTGATATTCCCGTTAACCGAAAAGGAGTGAGAAGATGGGAACACGTTGCAAAAAAAGCAGGATACTATCTTGAGCGTAAATGTTCTGTAATGATTTTCCCGGAAGGTACTCGAACAAAGGATGGAAATTTACAACGATTTACCGATGGAGCTTTTGCCTTAGCAATTAAACACCAGGTGCCTATTCTTCCTGTAGTGGTTGAAGGTACATTTAATTGTATACCAAAAAACACCTGGGTTTTCGGTAAGGCAAATGATATGATTGTGAAAGTACTGGAACCTATACCAACAGTCGGGATGGACTCAAAAAGTATCGCGGATCTGAGGGATAAGGTTCACCACTTGATTGAATCAGAATTGGAATATTTGAGACAAAACTAAATGACTGTGACCAAAATATTAGTTACCACTAATTTATATATGGCTCCAATGCTTCGATTGGAGTTGGAGCAACTGGGATATCCAATACTGCGAGAATTACAACATGGTATTGAAACAGAGGGGACATTCGAAGATACCATGCGGCTAAATAGGTCTCTATTTACGGGTCATCGTGTGATGTTTCATCTTAAAGACATTTATGCAAAAAACCCAGATCAGCTTTATGAACAAATCCTGGAAATACCCTGGCAGGAGTGGATCGATGTAGATGGCTATTTTCGAGTAGATTCAGCCGTTAGACATCCGAGTATCAGAGATAGCCGTTTTGCGAATTTAAGGGTGAAAGATGCTATCGTTGATAAAATGAAAGCTGAATATGGACGACGACCCGATAGTGGAAATGAGCACAAAGGCGCTTCTGTTTTCTTGTACTGGAATGAAAAGGAAGGTGGAATATTTCTGGATACAACTGGAGAACCCTTAAACAAACGGGGGTATCGTCTGCATAAAGTTGCCGCACCAATGCAAGAGACACTCGCTGCTGCGATACTACTTCAAACGAAATGGAATAAAAAGGCGCCTCTAATAAATCCCATGTGCGGAACAGGTACAATAGCCATTGAGGCGGCTATGATGGCATGTAAGAAAGTACCTGGTTTATTACGAAATCATTATGCATATCAACATCTAAAAAAGTTCAGTGCTGAATCGGAGTCATCTATAGTTCAAGGTTTAAAGGATAGTGTTAAGGATCCGGATGGATTGTTCATCTACGCCAGCGACATAAACCCGGCTGCCATACGAGCTGCTGAACTCAATGCCATAGAAGCAGGTGTCGCTCATCTGATCCATTTTCAGATTACAGATATCCGAGACTTAGAGATTCCCGAATGTAAGAAAGACGGAATTGTAATTATAAA
>CAZXGO010000007.1:1047-15470 GCA_964640035.1 uncultured Chitinophagales bacterium | reverse complement strand
TGGCGAACAATTAGGTGAAATAAAAGAATTGAAGCCACTATACAACGATATCGGAAAGTGGTTCAAAAAATGTTACGGTTACACCACCTTTTTGTTTACAGGTAATCCTGAACTAATGAAAGCTGTGGGTTTGAAACCAGATGATAAAACTCCGTTTATGAATGCTAAAATTGAATGTAGATTACTTAAGTATTCGATTTACCCTCCAAAATGATTTGATTGAGCATTCGCAATGCTTATGTCTACCCTCCCATGATATCTGAAAAATATGTTTAGGCCACAATTTTGACTATACTTTAGAATAATTTTTTATTTCGTAGTATAGTCTTTAGTGCTAAGCATACTGTATAGCCAATACAGTCTTGAAAAAATCGCTTTATTTGGGTTAATTTAGCGTTTATTGAGTCTTTGATTCTATATATTTGGGGTGCATAATACCTGTACTATATTTTTATAATAATACATACCCTAACTATACTTTATGTTCCTAACGGTATTCATAGCTTGGTTATCCGTCTCTTGGTTTCCAGCAAGTGACACGCTACTTAGAAAACCAATCATTGAGCTTCCTATTGAGCTTACTGCTGCCCCGGTTAGTAGTGATTCCAGTCTAGTGGATGTAGTGATGATCGAAACCCCAGATGATTCGTTGTGGTTTTTTGTTGGTAATCAAGTTTGGAAACTTGATAGAGAGCCTTATCAATGGAGACTACTCGGAGAAATAGATTTCAATAAGACTCAACGTGTAGGAGCTTATGATCCTTATTCAAAAGAGTTTTTATTCTGGTCAAGCAGTGTTGGGAGGGTATACACTTGGAAACCTGGGATGAATGCTCCAATGCGCCTTGACAAATCAGACCCACACAGAACGCAATTTAGTCATTATTCCTTTGTTGATCCCAATACAGGCTCTATATATGCATTTGGTGGGGGGGGATACTGGCAAACTCGAGGCTATATTTCTAAATATGATCGCTTGATCAAAGAATGGTCAATCGTACCCATTAATAGTGAGCGTTATCCACCCCCAAGAATGGCATCTCGGGGTGCATATGACTCTGAGAATCATCAGCTACATATTTTGGGTGGTTATGATTATCGCTTCTCCAGAGCTGATTTATCAAATGAGTCGGTGGCTCTGGGTGATTATTGGGTATTTGATTTTAAATCGAATTCCTGGGAAGAAAAAAATCTGTACAATAAACCCAGCAATCATGGTTTTTATTTAGGAGCATACCAAAATCAAAACCCTAGTATTTCAAATATCGATATGCAAAATCGATTGATTTGGTATCTGATGAATACGGACATTGATGAGAGTTTACAACTGGTTGTCTTTGATATACAACGTGATTTTGGGGCTTATTTGCCCGTTTATTTTCCATCAAATCCTGTTGTTCAACTGGAGTATGATGAGGATAATAATCGATTAATCGTCTATCAATTAACTGAGCAAAATGGGCAAAAAAATAATGTAATAAACAAAATTTTGTCATACGATCTGCCAAGTGCAAGTGAAGTAAGACGTATTCTGGATGATTTACGTACTAAAGATGAAACTGAGATAACATCATTAACAGGCAACATAAATGTAGTAGTGTTGTCAATTCTTCCTTTTTTATTTATTTCTATCTGGTACTTTTTATATAAAAGAAAACAGTCAGTGATTAGGCAAAGTGAGACGAACAAATCCATGATTCATGAGAAATCGGTTGCTAATCCCTTATCTACTGATTCGGTTAATTTAAAAGTAAATTTCACTCAAAATGTAGGTGTATGGATTAACGATAAAAAAACTAATCATTTGTTTTCCTTGAAGGAGTTAGAATTATTTTTATGGTTATTCTGGAAATCCCAGACTGGTAATTTATTTCAAAGCACAGATACCATTGAAGGACTTTTTTGGGCTAATATTCAAAATCCTGATTATGTAAGAAAACAACGAAATCTAAGTTTAAGACGATTAAATGCTCAATTAAACGAGTTTTTTGCCGATTCAATAGCGCGTGAAGATTGGATTGTTGACAGGAATGCATACAATGACAAACGAAAAAAGGAGTATGCATTACATTTGGATCTTGTGAATATTACCTTTGATTTAGATAATAAGAACATCCCTGAAATGGACATTTTGCCGGGATTTTCTGGTAAATGGGTTGATGACATTCGATCAGAGTACTCAATATGGTCACATTCATAATTCTTGTTGGAATTTTTAGGATATTTTCAGCTTCAACAGGCTTAGAAGCTGACCAGGAGTCACTATTAATTCAAAAAAATGTAATCACCAAAGAAAGTCCATCAACGTTCAAAGACGAATTAGAGGCTCGTAACTTAGGAGATATTGGAAGTAATTATTCAGGATTTTTTGTACGAGACTCATTTAATAGAGTCTGGTTTCTGAGTGAATCTGAAATTTGGTATTTCTCCCTGGCTGATAGACAGTGGGAATACTACGGTGCAGTGAAAGGAATAAGCGAAAAGTTCAACGCAGAATTCGATCCCAAAAACGAACGATTTCTGTTTTGGGAACGGGATGGATCGGATGTGATGGAATGGCGTCCAGGTTCTAATAGTTTAGGCATGATTTCGGATGACGATAATTTCAAGCTTTTAGGAGGACATAATTGGTTCATTAAGGCAAATTCTGGCGTACTATATACGTTTGGTGGAAGAGGACATGGTATTGATCACGGTACCTTGTATTCGTTTAAACCGAATGCCATGTCCTGGAATATTGTCTCTATAGAAGCAGACGCATCGCTCCCCCCCCCTCGTAGAGCGGCTCATTCCACATATCTTCCATTAGAAAATGAATTTCATGTGTTCAGCGGAATTAGACTTGTTACTGGAAGACAGGATATTTCTAGAATTCAAGAATTTATATATGACTATTGGGTTTTTGATATCGATGAATCACGCTGGACGAGTCGCCCAATCTATGGTATGCAAAATCTTAACAAAGAAATTCTATTCAATACGCTTTCCGGAAAGTTTCATCAACGTCCTGTTCAAGGCGCAGTAGACTCAAAAAATAAACTCATCTGGTATCCTTACATACACGGAGGTAAAGATTCCTATGGTTTAATTGTATATGATATTAATACTGGATATGGGGTTAAATTGCCGGATTACCTATTAGGAAATCAAACATTACCCATTATCAGGTACCTCACTTTTGATCAGCTAAATAATGAACTGCTTGTTTTCTGGACACCTTTAACATCCAGTGGAAACAGCAGCAGCATAAAAATAACGGCTTATAAACTTCCCATGCCAACATTGATTCGCTCATTCATGGAAATGCAAATGAAGAGCAGTCTTGAACCTGATCCGGATAGTATCATGTCTGAATACAAGATACTTGCAGGGTTTACTGGAATACTTGCCCTAATAGCATTTTACTTCTATCGTAGTAAAAAAAGAACCAATAATAAGCCAACAGAAGCGGCCGAAACATATTCAGATTCGTACCTATCAGATGAATCCGACAGTTCTTCTGTGGCAAACCAGTATATCATTGATCTTAGTAAACAACCTAAACTGTTTCTCAATTCAAAAGACCTTGATCACGAATTTTCGCCTACTGAACTACATGTGCTTATATGGCTTTCGTGGAAGGCATACATCGGAGAAGCATTCCAGATTACTGATACCATCGAAGAATTGTTTTTTAACGAATTCCCAAATCTAGACTATGCTCGAAAACATCGAAATATCACTATTAAACGGATTAACGAGCAGTTACGACGTTTAATAAAAGGATCATCAGATCAATATATATGGATAATCGAGCGACCCGTTCTCGTAGATAAACGTAAAAGAGAATACGGTCTTGATATACGTAAAATTCATATTTCAGTCAGATATCCAGACAACGAAAAATCATTCATTTACCCCGGCTTAAACTACAAATGGGTCGAGGATATTCGCAAAGATATCCAAACGTCTGTAGTATAGTTTTTAGGATTAATCATCTCGCCCACTAGTATTAACCCTAACGTAGGTTATATTGTTTTCACTCACTATACTTATTCAATTTAATTAAACTATTTCTGCTCAAATTGTTAAGTTACCTTATTGGTAATTTGATTCTATAAAAAGCGCTTTCTTGAAAAGACTACGACATGATGAACATTCTTACAATACTGAGTTTAGTAATGTGGTTGTCTTCTTACGCTTCACAGGATTCGTCAAGTTCATCCTCATATTATCCAATTGAAAGTAATAGTAATACACCACTTTTTTCATTCAAAAACGAAAAACCCTCATTGTTTATACATGATGAGAGTGGTAAAACCTGGTTTTTTCATAAAAACGGAATTTGGTTCCTCGAAAATGATCAAGATTGGACCTATTTTGGACGTATCGAATTTGAAGAGATCGATATCGTTGGATCCTACAATCCCTACTATAAAGAATTTTGGTTTTGGTCTCGAGGTGTAGGCAAAGTATATACATGGAAACCTGGCATGTCAGCGCCTATCCGGATAGATAAATCCGATCACCATAGAACACAATTTGGACATTATGGATTTATTAATCCTCAAAATGGTTCTCTTTATGCGTTTGGGGGGACAGGTTTTTGGGAAGATCGAAGTTATATCGTTGAATTTGATTCAAAAACGCTAGAGTGGAATATCGTACCCATAAACAATAATGATAATCACCCTGATGGAAGACGGCACGCCTCAGGAATATATAATCATATTGCAAACGAGCTTCATATTCTGGGTGGTTATGGGCACCTATACGAGCGATATGATAAAGGCACGGATCTGATATTCTATGATGATTACTGGATATTTAGTTTTGATGAAGGCTTGTGGTATGAAAAGCCTATTTATGGCCAAAATGATCAAAATATAGACCAAAATTTTGTGCCTGAAACGCATTTTATAAGTACGGTAGGCTATGATTCTATCAATGAGTTGGCCTGGCATTTGGTTCCAGAACGAACCAGTCAAAAACTACGCGTTCTTGTCTATGACATAAGACGTCAATTTGCTACCTATTTAGCTAATACGATTGATAGTAAAAATCTACGATATATCAGGTATGATCAAACCAATAATCGATTGATTATCCACGAAATTGATATACTGAATGATCAACGTGATGCTGAAGTTAAATTACATGCCTATAATCTTCCAGAGCCGGATGTGACACGTAGGTTGATGGATAGCATAAGGGGGAATGAGCTGAGAAATCCAATCATAACATATATAATCACTTCAGTAATAGTGATCGTATGCATAATTGGACTTGTATTCATAGGTCGTAACATTTTTCGTTTAAAAAACGAATCGAAGAACATAAAATCAGGCTCATCACCTCATCTGTCTCATCTCAACGATAGCAAAAAACCAGATACCACATTATTTATACTTTTGGATGAATCTATTCAAATTTGGCTGGATGGAAAGGAAATATCATCTGAGTTTAACATGATCGAACGGGAGATCTTTGTGTGGCTATCATGGAAGCACAACATAGGGAACACATTTCAATCTTCTACAACTATAGAGGATCTTTTTTGGGGTTCTACTCCCAACGCCGAGTATGTTCGAAAACAAAGAAATCAGGTACTGAAACATCTTGATGCCCTCTTGACTAGCCTTTTTGAATCATTAACAAATTCAGGATCCATAATCGTCTCTCGAAATAGTTATAACGATAAGAGAAAAAAAGAGTACGGTTTAGACCTGGATTCAATTTCCTATTCAATAGAGGTTAAACCTGAGTTCATGATTCAAAAAAAGCCCTGGATACAAAATATGTCTTTTGATCTCAAAAAATGAGTTTTGTTTATCTAGCCAACATTATCTGTTTTTTTGTTTTTAGTGGTTTTCAATTATCAACACCTAGTGATGAACGTAGACTTCTGTTTAATGAAATAGTTACACCGATACAGCCTTTATCTAAACCCGTACCTATAACCTCATACGAGCAATATGCTAGTATTCATTACTCGGGTAATTTTACTAGCGATGATCAAAAGAAGGTATGGTATTTCGATAAGTCAGAAGCTTGGTTTTTTTCATTGATTGACAAAAGATGGACAAAGTACGCTGAAGTTAAGGGAATAGAGGCCATGGATTATGTAGTGTATAATCCCGTTGAAAAGCAGTTTATTTTTTGGTCCTCTGATGGGGGTTTGATAACTATTTGGTCGCCTGGCAATAAGGATCTGAGATTGGAAAATTACACGAGTGATCAAAAACTCTATCGACAGCATGTAGGTTTTATTGATCCCATTTCAGGAAAGGTATACGCATTCGGTGGAAGAGGATATGGAGTAGATAGTGGGCTATTGTGGGTCTTAGATACACAGGACATGGAATGGGAAATAGTTAATATCCGTACTTCATCCCCACAGCCTCCTGGAAGAATATATACATCGATTGTTGCATCAGATTCAGATAGGAGTGTACATCTGTTTGGTGGAATACGGTATAAAGAAGGACGAATGGATGTTTCAAAAACCAATGTTGAATTATGGGATTATTGGAAATATGATCTTGATAAGTCACAATGGTCACCAAAAAAGATCTTTGGTCTTTCCGACGACAACTATCATAGAAAACCTGGAGGTACATATCGACATCGTTACATTAACGGTCTAGTTGATCAAAAAAATGATTTGATTTGGTTCCATTTCAAGGGTATGAGAGATGTTGTTCACAGTTTGATCGTTTATGATATTCGATTGGAACACGGGATACATCTACCAATTTCAATGCTTGGCAATGAAAAAAAACCCATTTTAAGACACTTTAGTCTGGATCCAATCACAAATGAACTGATAGTGTTTTGGACGCCCTGGGTATCTGAGCAAAATCAAAGTGTTGTTAATGTAAGCATCGCAAAACTACCCGATGCGGATAACATACGAACACGGATCCAGGAGAATAGTAAACGTGATCAAGAAGCAAATGAAGGACATCAAGGAAGTCTGCTACCTGTTTTGTCATCTCAAGGTCTTCTGATTCTTCTTTCTTTAGGCTTAGCTTCAGTGATTGCATATGTATACTTAAGGAAGATCAAATCCATTTTTCAACTACCGCCAAGAAAAAAAGTACCAGATTTGCGAATTACATTGAATACAACTGCAGCGATTTATATAAATGAAATTTCATTAGACACGGATCTCACGAAAAAAGATTTGAATGTATTAGCTTGGTTGTGCATTCAGTACAAAAATAGAAAACCTTACCAATCAACAGATAAGATTGAAGCTTTTTTCTTTTCAGATCTAAACAATTCTGATTTCGCACGCAAGCAAAGAAACATAACCTTAAAAAGGATTAATGAAGTTCTATCAAAATTTTACTCAGGTTATCTACATCGTGATGCATGGATCATAATGCGTGATGCCGCTGATGATAAAAGGAAAAAGGAATATGCAATCGATCTGGAGGGAATTGATATACATATTGATGTGCATAAAAATGAGGATGACAAACACAACAGCCCTCTAAATACTGAGGCTTGGATGTTGGATCTATTGGAAGACATATCAAGCCATAGATAGAATAATCTTCTCATCTTTTGAATCCATCGATGCTTATGCTAACCAAAGGCACTGCGTGCCATTCGGCAAAGATAAAACTTGATCTGAAATTCCTTCGAGAAGCATCTCACTTGGCTGGTATATTCCTGTCTGCTGAGAAATAGATTGTCGTAAAAGATGTTCTAATACAGTGGGTGTGAATCCTGGAGTATGGCAACTTAATAGAGTGAAGATCGGCTTATCGGAGAGCAATGTATCGCATAATTCAAGAAGATATGGTAAATGTTCTTCGATTTTGAAAACTTCATTAGCCTTTCCTCTACCATAGGTTGGTGGATCCAAAATAATACCATCGTAATGAACCCCTCTTCTTTGTTCCCTTTCACAAAATTTGATTACATCATCAACAATCCATCGAATTGGTGCTTCTTTTAAGCCATTAAGCTCAGCGTTATCTCTAGCCCAACTTACCATTCCCTTGCTGGCATCGAGGTGTGTTACTTTTGCACCAGCCTTGGCGCATGCTAAGGTGGATCCCCCAGAGTAGGCGAATAAATTTAAAACATTGGGTACTCTACCCTGGCTGACGGTCTCTGAGATAGTATTCTGAAGTTTAGCCCAATTAGATCGTTGTTCAGGAAATACTCCTATGTGACCAAAATCAGTGACAGATAATTTAAAAACGATACCCTCTATAGTGGTTGACCACGTGTCGGGTATCTTACTTCGTTGCAAAAGCGTACGTTTACCATCACGATCAACGATCACATGAGCATTCGACCATATCTGTTCCGAAAGACGAGGTTTCCACACTGCTTGCGATGCAGGACGATTTAACACAAAATCACCAAACTGCTCCAGTTTACGACCATTGCCGCTGTCCAGGAGTCGATAATCATTTACAGTTTTCATATCTCAAAGATACGGATTGAAAATTTCAGCGCGCTTCAAATTGATTGAAAACAGTATATTCGTCTGAAATACCCAAACATACACGTACTTCGCAGGCATGTTTTCATCGTTTGATGATCTGTACAATCAATTACCATTCCCAATTACTGATCCAGTACTTGTGTTTGGTTTAGTAATGCTCATCATTTTTTCGGCACCACTTTTATTTCGTAGATATAAAATCCCTGGGATTATTGGACTGATTTTATTTGGTGCATTTGTGGGGCCTAGTGCTTTGGGATTACTTGATCGTGATGCCACGATCATTTTATTAGGTACAGTGGGATTGATTTATCTCATGTTTATGGCAGGACTTTCGATTGATTTGAATGAGTTCAAAAAGATGAGAGGACGTAGTGCTGTGTTTGGTCTTTTCACGTTCCTTCTTCCACAATTGCTAGCTTTTGCAGTTGGACTACATCTATTAAACTATTCGCTCGAATCATCCCTTCTACTCGGATCAATTGTGGGATCGCATACCTTATTAGCTTATCCTCTAGCCCGTCGCCTTGGGATTACAAAAAACAAGGCTGTTACTATGGTATTAGGTGGTAGTATCGTCAGTGATTTGGTTGCCCTAATTGTTCTGGCAGTTGTAATGGCCTCCTTAGGCGGTGATCTAAACATATGGTTTTGGATAAAATTTATCAGTTCAATGACTCTCTACGGAGTGGGAATTATTGTCTTTTTACCCAAATTGGGACGGTGGTTCTTCCGTAATGTTCAAGATGAAAGTAGTACTGAGTATGCCTTTCTTTTGTGTTGCTTGTTTATTTCGGCAGCTTTAGCCCAGGCTATTGGCCTGGCACCGATCATTGGGGCCTTTTTGGCCGGTTTGGCATTAAATAGCCTAATCCCCGAAAACAGTACGTCTATGCTTCGGATCCAATTTGTAGGCGATGCGTTATTGGTACCTTTTTTTCTTATCTCAGTAGGAATGTTGGTGGATTTTCAGGTCCTATTCTCAAGCCTGGACGTATGGATCTATGCATTTGTTTTTACTTCCATTGTATATGTTGGAAAAATTAGTGCTGCTAAAATCTCACAATGGATCTTTTCATACAGTAAAAATGAATTTGGTGTTATTTCAGGTTTAACTACTCCACAAGCTGCAGCTACACTAGCAGTAACACTTGTTGGTTTTGAAGTCGGATTATTTAGTCAAAATGCCGTTAATGCCGTCGTTCTCATGATTTTAATAACATGTGTTGTTGGACCAATGCTTGTTGAAAAATATGGCCGTTTACTCGCTGTTGAAGAAGATGAAGTTGAAAAAACGCCAGAAATTGGACACCACAGATTCCTCATACCTCTTGCTAATCCCAGTACGGCTAGCTCCCTAATTGATCTCGCCATTTTAATTCGGGATCCCTCTTCAGTTGAGCCAATGTTCCCTCTTATCGTAGCAAGGGATGGTGAGAATGTTCAAGCACAGGTGGCTCAAAGTGAGAAAATGCTAGGATATGCAGTAACCCACTTGTCTGCAGCTAGTATTCCGGTGCAACCTGTAACAAGGGTAGATCTAAATATCGCTTCTGGAATAGTAAGAGCAACGAAAGAGCTCCAGATAAGCGCCATAGTGATAGGATGGAATGGCAAGGTTACGACACAAGAAAGGATATTTGGAAGTATTCTTGACAAAATACTCATTGATACCCATCAGCTACTGTTTGTATGCAAACTGGAACGTCCAATTAACACCAATAATCGGGTAATACTTATCATTCCACCCTACGTGGAAAGAGAATTGGGATTTCCAGCAGCTTTACGCGCTATTAAACTACTTTCTTCTCAATTGGATGCTGGAATTACCGTTTTCACTGTACATGAAAATGCTAAACGAATCACTGAAATTAATAAAACAATTAAACCCGATTTTGACATCAAATTCGAAACAGCCAGTACGTGGAATGACCTCATGGTGATGGTACGCTCCAGGTTGAATACTGAGGATTTATGTGTGCTGTTAAATGTGAAGGAAGATGGTATCGGGTGGCAACCATCCTTGAATACTTTACCCAGGACTTTTGCTGAGCTCAGACCTGATATGAATCTTATTACAGTATATGCTTCAGATATATCCTCTGATTACAACACGAGTAGTCCGTCGAACACAGATCCAGTAATACATAAATTACTTAGCCCAAATGACTGCCATTTTGATTTAAAAGCAAGCTCCATGTCCGACTCTGTTCGAGAGCTTTTGTCATCCCAATTGATTAGTGAAAATGAAGAAAATAACGAACTGATTGATAGTGTTCTGAAAAGTGCAAAAGAAGGAAATCCTGCAATTGCAAAGGGAGTATACTTGTTACATGGTAACGATTCGACATTGAGTCACCCTAAATTGTTACTCGGTATCCACAAAGACGGCTTTCAGCTCAAAGACTATGATCATAAGATTCATATTCTGTTTATTTTACTTCGCCCAAATGATCGATCTCCACAAGAACATCTACAAAATCTAGCAAGTATTGCACGTTTAGTACGATCTGAAGAGGTCATTGAGCGTTTAAAAAAGGCCTCAAAAGCCTCTGACTTACCCCAGTTTATGAATTGATAAAGTCCTATGCCTTTCTTCAGTAAGAATGAACGTGGTTTTTCTGAGTTGATGTTTCGACTGCAGCGAATGATCATCATGCCCGTGATGCGCTACTACACCAATCCAAAGATTATAGGGCGAGAGAATATGCCAACCACGGGTCCAGTTTTTCTTTTTGGGAATCACTCTAATAATTTCGACCCCTTTATCCTTAACGATAAATTCTTTGACGAGCCCACTGCCGGAGTCATGACAAGCGAATATTTCAGGAAAACTACATCGAAAATCTTTATGGGATCTATTGGGATTGTTCCTACAGTAAAGTATGTACCTGACCCTGGGGTTGTGCGTCATCTGGTAAAAATGAAAGAACAAAAGCGGATGATTGTCATTTATCCAGAGGGTGGTCGACGCTGGGATGGTCAACCCAAACCAGTAGTGGAAAGCACGCTCAAGGTATTTCATAAGTTCAATCTACCTGTGCATGGTGTAAAAGTACATGGAAATTATTTGAATTGGCCTCGATGGGCAGACAATCCCAGAAGAAACAACTGTATTGTTGAGTTTACTAAACCGTTTAAGGCCTCTGATTTCTCGAACTTTGAGGATTTTCGACAGGCCTGCATCGAAGTTTTGAACACCGATGATTACAACCCACCCCAGGAGTGCTTTCCAACATCTGCATATAAACCGGCAAAAGGTATTTATAAACTTTTATTCAGATGTCCGGTTACAGGCGTGAGCCAAATGGTGAACACACCTGATGGTACAACCGTATCGAGTAGTTTGGCTGATTGGTCGTATCAAATGAACCCTGCATCTCGCCTGATTGATAAACAAGGCCAGGAACTCAGTCTGATAACGATGTACAACGAGATGTGTTCTATGCCTATTCTGGCAGATGATGAAGAAATGATACTTGATCAACCTGCTGATGTGTTTATCGAATTCTCATACCCAAATTTAATGCCAAAAGGCAGAGGTAGAGCAACATTATTTACAGATAGGGTCGAATGGTCCGCTTCTTCCGAATCGGGATCTATCAAGATTGAGGAAATTCTGTACGTATCGATTGAACAAAGTCGGAAGATCAGTTTAACTACCCGAAATTTTATGCTTCAATTTGTTTTTCCAGTGACCTCTCCCCTGGAATGGCAGCACTATATTCGTCGCCTGCAAAATGGTGACAAAGCACTACGTTCACTCTAAGATTAAACCGCAATCATGGCGAACTATATTATTACAGGAATTCAACAAGTTGGCATCGGTAATCCTGACGTATATAAAGCATGGGAATGGGCCAGGATGGTAGGTTCTGATTTGATGCTATTCGACTCAGCTGATGAAGCTACCTTAATGACCCGCTACACTGGGGGGCAAATACACAAGAGACACGCTGTATTTGCTCTTAATTTACAAGGGGGTGGGGGGTTAGAATTATGGCAATTCAAAAGTAGAGACAGTGAATCGGCAGCGACAAAACCAGTATTGGGTGATCTGGGAATATTTGCCTCTACATTTAAAGCCAAAGACATTCAAAAAGCCCACACTCTTCTCAAACATCGAGGACTATCGGTGCAAACAGAGCTATTAACCGCTCCAGATGGGGTCAGATGGTTTAGCTTGCTCGATCCATTTGGAAATCCTTATCAGGTTATTGAAGGTGGGGAGTGGTTTCTTGACTATAAGCATCCTATGGGTGGTATTTCCGGTGCTCTTATAGGAGTACATAATATGGAAGCATCCATCTCCTTCTACAGAGATGTGTTAGGATTTGACACTGTTGTATATGATGAAAAAGGTGTTTTTGAGGATTTGGAAACTGCCTATGATGTAGATAATCAGATGTTTCGTCGTGTCAAATTAAAAAAGAAGCAGAAAGCACGCGGATTCTTTAGCCATCTCGTTGATTCAGGTCAAATTGAGTTAATTCAGTCTCTGGAGAGATCACATGGTCACATTTTTGAGCATCGTTACTGGGGTGACGCAGGATTTATTCACCTCTGTTTCGATGTCCAGAATATGGATGCGCTCAAAGATCATTGTGTAAACCTAGGTTATCCATTTACTGTAGATAGCCAACATGCTTTTGATATGAACGAGGCAAGCGGTCGATTTAGTTATGTTGAGGATCCAGATGGTACACTAATCGAATTTGTAGAGGCTTTTAAATTGCCGATTATCAAAAAACTGGGATGGTACCTCCATCTGGAAAAACGTGACCCAGCTAAGCCATTGCCTCCTATCTTGTTTAGGGCAATGGGTTTATCGAGAACACCTGTTAAATAGTTTAATTTGTATTTACTCTTTCTAAAAACATGTAATTATCCCAAATGATAGGTTTCAAAGAACTTGTACATACAAAACCATTCGCTCCCATTCTCTTTATCCGTTTGATGGTTGGGGCTGTGTTTCTATCGGAAGGCATTCAAAAATTTCTGTTTCCAGAGATTCGGGGTGCTGGTCGATTTGCATCTATTGGTTTGCCATCTCCCGATTTCTTGGGTTCATTTGTGGGTTTTTTTGAAATTATTTGTGGTGTATTCTTACTGCTTGGCCTGCTTACTCGTGTTTCAGTTATTCCACTCCTTTTGATAATGATTGTGGCAATCATCAGCACAAAACTCCCGCAAGTGGAAGCAAAAGGAATATGGGAAACGCTTCATGCTTCACGAACAGATTTTAGTATGCTAATGGGTAGCTTATTTTTACTAGCGGTTGGTGGTGGCAAATGGTCTATCGACCAAAAACTAAGCGCTGGAGATACGGCCAATCCATAGTTTGGAATCATTCTAAATTTCCATTTGAATCGTTTTTCACTTGAGCTTATTGGGAAATGGTTGCAAATTAAGGCATCCTATAATTTTCGCTCATTTCTATGGCAAACGAATCATTTTCGCGTAAAGATTTTCTAAAAAAAGTAAGCCTTTTTGGGATGGTAGCTGCAGGGTCTTCCGCAGTATTATCCGCATGTGGTGGTGGAGAATCAACTAATACAGAACCCACAGCAGCTGAACCAACGGCAGCGGCAGATCCCTGTGCAGACTTAAGCGGACTTTCAGACCAAGACAAACAAATGAGAACAAGTCTTGGCTATGTTAAAGCGGGAACTGATCCTGAAAAACGCTGCAATAACTGTAATTTTTATGTAGCTCCAGCTGAGGGTAGTCCATGTGGAGGATGTACCTTGTTTAAAGGGCCAGTTCATCCTGAAGGATACTGTAACTCATGGATCGCAATGCCCGAAAAAACGACTTAAAGAATTTTCTATATTTTAAAAGGATGGCTTCTACGAGTCATCCTTTTTTTTTGTCCTTCATTTCGAATACTTTAAAACAGAAAATATCTTTGCATTGCTGCATCTCCCCTGCAATTTTTTGAAGCGATAATGCTACGGCCCATTTCTTTCATCGTTAG
>CAZXGO010000007.1:0-1037 GCA_964640035.1 uncultured Chitinophagales bacterium | reverse complement strand
GACCACAATTTTTGTAGTTAATGCCTGGATTTGGTTTGACTCTAGGCCTTTTGTGTTTTCTAACATCGATGACGTCCCATTCAACTCTGTGGGCATGGTACTAGGCACCTCTAAATCAACCCGATCAGGTAAGCCTAACCTCCATTTTGTTACCCGAATGGATGCTGCAGCTCAATTATATCATGCAGGTAAAGTTAAACATCTTATACTCAGTGGCGATAACCTGACACCCTATTATGACGAACCTACAGCAATGAAAAAAGCACTCATGGAGCGTGGTGTTCCAGAGTATAATATCACGCTCGACTCAGCAGGTTTTAGAACATATGAATCTATTGTAAGAATGAATCAGGTTTTTGGAGTCCAACATTCTACCATTATATCTGAACGATACCATGTTTATCGTGCTATTTTTATCAGTAGGTACCATGGATTAAATTCAGTAGCATATGCCGCTAAAGATGTGCCTTTTTTCTATGGATTGCGATCTAGATCACGGGAAGTGTTAGCCAGAATTAGGGCTGTTTTAGATCTTTACTTTCCTTCTATCGAAGCAGATCAGCTAATCAAGTACTTTCAGTAACTACTTACCGGTTAAGTGCATTTAATCGCTGTGTACTCAGATCTTTTAACTTATCTAGATCGTGGTTTTGTTGCACAACATGACGATATACATCTACTGCCTTGTCGATCTGATTCGTCATGTCGAGCGATCTGGCAAGATAATATTGAAAAATGATGTTTTGAGGATAGTTCTTAACTAACTCTTTTGATACACGCAGAGCATCCTGATACATTTTTTCCCGATCGTACAGATACGCAAGAATCATCATAGCATCAATTCTACTGGAGCTTTTAGATGCTGCTGCACGCTCAAGATCTTTAAAACCCCCTTCCATTGTACCACTCATACCTATCATGTTTGTCATCCAGCGACCCTCTTTTGGGATGCTTCCTACCATGTATTGAAAAACACCTTTACAGGTCCTGACCACTCTTCCTCAAAATTTATCAACCAATCAGCATGTTTAATACAT
>CAZXGO010000006.1:57592-60757 GCA_964640035.1 uncultured Chitinophagales bacterium | reverse complement strand
TATTCGGGCACTCAGGCTTGCCGATCCCTGAAAGAAGAGGGGTATCAAGTGGTACTCATAAACTCGAATCCGGCCACCATTATGACGGATCCGATCATGGCAGACACCATTTATCTCAAGCCTCTTACGACGCAATCGATCAAGGAGATCGTTGAAATAGAGCGTCCTGACGCCGTTCTACCCACTATGGGAGGACAGACCGCTTTAAATTTGGCACGTGATCTACATAATGAGGGATACTGGGCTAAAGAGGGCATCCATGTGATTGGAGTCGATATCGATGCCATTGAAATTACCGAGGATCGCGCGAAATTTCGTGATCTGATGAATGAGATCGGTATAGGTCAATGTAGAAGCAGAACGGCAAAATCACTCCTTGATGCGAAAGAGATTGTTGAAGAGCTTGGGGGCTTGCCGATTGTGATACGCCCTTCCTTTACCTTAGGTGGTATGGGTGGAGGTATTGTTTGGAACGAGGATGAGTTTGAGCGCAAAGTGTTACGTGGTCTAGAGCTCAGCCCCATTCATGAAGTACTTATCGAAGAATCCGTTTTTGGTTGGAAAGAGTATGAACTGGAGTTACTTCGCGATAACAACGACAACGTCGTTATCATCTGTTATATCGAAAATATGGATCCGATGGGAGTACATACCGGCGATTCTGTGACCGTTGCACCGACACAAACACTTACCGACAAGCAATTGCAGATCCTTCGTGACGCCGCCATCAAAATGATGCGTAGTATTGGCACTTTTGCCGGTGGATGTAATGTGCAATTTGCCATGGAACCAGGAACAGACCGTTTCGTTGCCATTGAAATCAATCCGCGTGTGAGTCGCTCCTCAGCTTTGGCTTCTAAGGCAACCGGCTATCCCATTGCCAAAATCGCCACTAAATTAGCCGTTGGATACAATTTAGATGAGCTAAAAAATCAAATAACAGGTACTACTTCCGCTTGTTTTGAACCTTCGCTTGATTATGTAGTGGTGAAAATCCCTCGTTTCAACTTCGAGAAGTTTCCTGGTGTTGACGAAACGCTCGGAACCCAGATGAAAGCTGTGGGCGAGGTCATGGCTATCGGCCGAACCTTTGCCGAGGCGATGAACAAAGCATGGCAATCGATGGAAGTGGGACGTGCGGGTTTGGGCGCAGATGGCTATGATATCCCCGATCGTAAAACAGTGCGTGACCGACTTCTTCAACCATACTGGGATCGTAGTCTTCAAATCCGCAATGCGTTCAAACTTGGCGCATCGGTCGAAGAGATCGCAGACATCACAAAAGTTGACCCTTGGTTTTTGCAACAGATTCGCTACATGGTCTCCCTCGAAAACCGAACAGAGGGGCAGTCGCTATCTACCATAAGCAGGGATGATCTCTATGAGATGAAGCAAGCCGGCTTTTCAGACAAACAGTTGGCATGGCTATTAAGTAAAAGTGGAGAGATAGTAACCGAAGATCAGGTACGTAGTAAACGTCTTGAGATTGGTCTGAAACCAACGTTTCGATTGGTTGACACCTGTGCAGGTGAATTCCCGGCAGAGACACCTTACTACTATTCCAGTTATGAACAGGAAAACGAGAGCCTGGTAACCGATAAGAAGAAGATATTAATCCTTGGAAGTGGTCCTAACAGAATAGGCCAGGCGATCGAGTTCGACTATTCGTGTACGCATGCCGTGCTGGCCGCTAAGGATCTGGGCTATGAGACCATCATGGTAAACTGTAACCCTGAAACGGTATCAACCGACTTTGATATTGCCGACAAGCTCTATTTCGAGCCGGTGTTCTGGGAACGGGTTCTGGATATTTTCGAGCATGAAAAACCTGAAGGTGTCATTCTGCAGGTTGGAGGGCAGACAGCCTTGAAGTTAGCGCATCGTTTTAAAGAAGCAGGGATCCGAATCTTTGGCACCTCCTACGATATGATGGATTTAGCCGAGGATCGGGGCAAATTTTCTGACCTATTGCTATCGCTCGATATCCCCTTCCCACAATACGGATTAGCCACAACAGTAGAAGAAGCTTTGGCGGTAGCCGACCGCATCAGCTACCCCGTGCTATTAAGGCCAAGCTATGTTCTCGGTGGACAAGGAATGCGAATAGCGGTTAAGCACGAAGAACTCGAGCGATATGTAAAGCGGGTGTTGCTAACGCATCCTGAAAATGCCTTCCTGGTTGATCGCTACCTGGAACATGCCGTTGAGGTAGACGTAGATTCTATCTTTGATGGAGATCAATTACATATTTCAGGCATCATGCAGCATATTGAGCCTGCGGGTGTTCACTCGGGCGACTCAACAGCTGTACTTCCTCCCTACTCTCTGAGTGAACATGTACTCAAAACAATTGAGGATTATCAGCTTCGTATTGCAAAAGCAATGAATATTCGTGGTTTTATCAATGTACAGTACGCCGTCAAAGATGAGATCGTGTATGTACTCGAAGCGAATCCACGTGCTACGCGAACGATCCCATTCATTGCAAAGGCTACCGGGAGAGCGGAAGCACAAATAGGGGTCAAGGTTATGTTGGGTCAAAAGCTTCGTGATTTTGATCTGAGCTCCAGTCTCAAAAACTATGCCATCAAAGAGCCAGTATTTCCCTTCGATAAGTTCCCGGAGGTCAAAAAAGAGCTGGGACCAGAAATGAAATCTACCGGTGAAAGCATCTACTTCCTGGATAGTTTCAATGATGAGCACTTCCGCAAGCCTTATGAATTCAAAAACCTGTATTTGTCGAGATAAAGAGGGCAAATAGTGTAAAATCTTAGCCATAAGACGCTACATAAGTAGGGCTGTATCCACGTATACTTCACATAGTAACAGATAGACGGAAGGTTAAACGATAACCTTCTGTTAACGTTAGCGCTCGAATAGAGCCATTGATGTGATGTTCGTAGAATTCAGACAGAAGAGGTACAGCCATGAGACACATTAACCTCAAAAAACCCGGTGCGGATGTAGCTTCCTACTACAAGATTTACTTTCAAACCGGACTTATCATCAGCCTTCTTGCCATGATCACCATCTTTAAGGTGGAATTTACCATTGAGTCAAAAGAAGTTGAATTAAGCGTTAGAGATGAGCTGATCAGTATTGAAGAAGTTGTTCAAACGGAACAGTTAAACCGACCTCCCCCTCCTCCTCGGCCTCCTGTTCCAG
>CAZXGO010000006.1:0-57564 GCA_964640035.1 uncultured Chitinophagales bacterium | reverse complement strand
ATAGACGAATCCCTTGAGTTGCCAGCCAATCCGCCTGCTCCACCCTCTGCAAAAAAACAGGAACTTCCAGAAGAGCCTGAGGTCTTTATTGCCGTCGAAGAGATGCCAGAGCTTATTGGGGGTTTAGCATCTATTCAACGTAGCGTGATATACCCTGAAATAGCGAAAAAAGCGGGTATCGAGGGACGCGTTTTTGTACAGTTCATCATCGATGAAAAGGGTAACGTGGTAAATCCCGTTGTTTTACGAGGAATAGGTGGGGGATGTGATGAGGCAGCCTTGGAAGCGGTAAGAAAAGCCAAATTCAGACCCGGTAAACAACGTGGACGTGCCGTTCGGGTTCAGTATAGCATCCCAATCGTATTTCGATTGACCGCAGCTGAAAAAAAAGAGATGAGATAAGAAACCTCAGGCAAATGCCTGATATCACAGAAGAAACTCTGACTCGTCAAGAGGAAGAGCACTAAGCATACCTATCTGTAACGCGGTCACCCTGAAAAGTGACCGCGTTTTTTTACATTATCTTTTCGGTTACCTCGCCGCAGCGAAGCATCATATCTCCAAAGTAGGGATTGATCACTTCTTCGCTATTGCTCAACCAATATGCTCCGGTATCATTGAAAGCCATAGGGCAGAATTGTTTGTAGACTGCAGAGTTACTTGCGCCATATTTTCTGACGATGGCTTCCAGGTTCTGCGTAAGTGCAGGCATCAGTGCTCGTTGATCTTCGATAGTCGCTGCTTCAAAGATACTTTGACTTCCAAAACGTACCGCGTCTATTTCGGCCCTCAGTGCCGTAGCTGTCTGTTCATCAAGTGTACTGGCATCGAGTGTAGATACCGTAGCGATCATGGTTTCTGCAGCAGTCCGAACTTGTTCAGCCTCGCTGGTCACCATTGCGTCTTTAATTCCATAGTATCCGTCCAAAACGCGAGTCAAGACACTATAAGTGGGCTCGTCGATACTAACGTACTCTACACCCAGGTTGGTAGTATTTTCGTCAGTGGCATTGCCGCAGGATACAAAAAAGACACCCGCAAGCACCAAGGCAATTCCCTTTATGGACATCTGGTGTAATTGGTTAGTTATAAGTGGACAAGAAAAATAGGGAATTGTTAATCATTATCAATGATTTATCCAAGTTCCAACTTGTGCCAGATCCACATTGCCTCCGGTGAGGATGATGCCCACCCGTTTGCCGGCGAAGACCTCCGGATGTTTGAGCGCAGCAGCCAGCGGCACCACGCAACTGGGTTCGACCACAATTTTCATACGCTCGTAGACCAGTTTGAGTGCCGCTTTGATCTCGGATTCGGATACTGTAAAGATATCAGATACCTGTTGCTGAATAATGGTAAACGTGCGTTCACTCAATCTAGTAAGGAGGCCATCCGCGATAGTGTCGATATAGGGAGCGGCCTGGAGGACCCCCAAGTAGAAAGATGCGAAGGCGTCGGCGGCTCCTTCGGGTTCGCCGGCAAAGGTCTTCGCCATAGGCCTGTAAAAATGGACCGACAGGGCGGTGCCTGATAATAGTCCGCCGCCACCGACAGGAGCCACTACGGCATCGAGGTGAGGGATGTCTTCGAGCAGTTCCTTAGCGCAGGTAGCCTGCCCTGTGATGACCCGATCGTCGTCGTACGGATGGATGAAGGCGGCCCCGGTTTGAGCTACGATAGCGGCGATGGTATCTTCGCGTGCCTGCTGGTTGGGCTCGCAAAAGTGGACGGAGGCTCCGTAGCCTTGGACGGCCTCCACCTTCGGCTTTGGCGAGGTGCGGGGCATCACGATATATGCGGGGACCCCTAGCTCTCGTGCAGCATAAGCTATCGCCTGAGCATGATTCCCCGATGAGTGGGTTGCAAGCCCCCGCTCACGCTCTTTTTCAGTGAGACTTAATGCCGCATTCATCCCTCCGCGGATTTTAAAGGCTCCGATCTTCTGAAAGTTTTCACATTTGAAGAAAAGTTCAGCTTGTGCCATCCCATTCAGTGTTGAGCTAGTCAAAACAGGCGTGCGATGGATATAAGGCCTGATGCGCTCATGTGCCAGATCAATGTCTTCCTTTCGAATCATTGCTGCTCCTTCTTGCGGTTATCTTTCTGGTACTTACTGTATGGGAATAAAAACAATCCGTAGGGTTCGTGTCCACCATGATCGATCGTCTGATGGTGGCGTTGATGCGCCCTGCGAATTAAACGCATCACCCGATTGTCGGATGAAAAAGGAAGGAAACGACGATGCGTGAAGAGATCATGGATGATGAAATACAGGATCCCGTAAATGGTAATGCCGACTCCAATTCCGAAACCGGGATCTGTCCATGGTTGATCAGCTCCCCGAATGATTAAAAAAATTGCCATTCCGGCAAAAAACAGCGAAAAAAGGTCATTCCACTGAAAAATACCGTGTGATGCTTCATGATGCGTCTTGTGAATCTTCCAAAGCCAGCCATGAAACAGATACCGATGCACGACATACGACAGAATTTCCATCCCAACAAAACCGAGAGCGATGTAAAGAAAAAGCATACTGGGTAGATCATCCATCAATAATGATACGGATGTGTGCATGGTGATGCCGACCATGCCAATCATAAAGTAACACCGTTTCTTTCAGACTAATGCTGCGTAGATGCTCAGGATGGAAAAAGGTTTTCTCCCAATCCTCTGGCAGCATATTTCTCATCAGGAGTACCCAACGTGCATGAAGTCCCTTTAAAATAGCCACCGAGGTCTGTATATCGGCCTGATTATCCGCCGTTGAAGCCCATCCATCCTGATGATATGCTTTTATCGTTGGATGATCTTCCGTTAAAGCCAGCTTAAATCGCATGAAGGCATTCATATGGCTATCCGCAAGGTGGTGAATCGTTTGTCTAAGATTCCATCCCCCTTCCCGATAGGATCGAAGGAGATGTTCATCCCGAACACGCTCCAGTGTCTTTTCCAGCTGAGAAGGTAAAAGCGAGATGCTTTCTATTGCAGCTTGAATATGAGATGCATCTATAGCTTCTGGTTTCTCGAATTTTCCGATGGGATATTGCATTGGATGGCTTTGGATTTAAGGAATCTATCTTCAGATTACGACCATTGATTCATTGATGCAATGTTGCCTTGTAAATTTGTTGCCTTCTTAGTACCCCGCAGCATGTCCATCTTTCCGGGATTCTGATGCACCTACCCAAACCTTGTGTTTGGCGTCCCACATAATGGCCTGATACCCCCCATACGACCCCACATCATGTGCCACCTTGTGTCCACGTAGGGTGAGATTACGTTTTACTTCGCCTGGTACTCCTGTTTCCAAACTCAAGGTCCCTCCATCACGAAGAAAGTCAGCTGCGCCAGCCGTCGTCTCGGTCGACCCAAAATGCCTCCATCGAGCTGCATCTCCAGCCTCCTGCAGGTTCATGCCGAAATCGATGAGGTTCACCACGATCTGAACATGCCCCTGCGGCTGCATATCGCCTCCCATCAAGCCAAAACTAACCCAGGGCTGACCATCTTTCATGATAAACGCCGGAATAATGGTATGAAACGGACGCTTGCCCGGTGCGTATACATTTGCATGATCGGGATCCATGGAAAAAAGCTCCCCACGATCCTGGAACACAAAACCAGTACCTGGTACCACTACCCCGGAACCCATCCCACGATAATTACTCTGAATCAGCGAGACCATATTGCCTTCAGCGTCGGCCGTGGTCAGATAGATCGTATCCCCATCACGCAGGATAGCATCTCCCGGACGCACCTCCTGTGCTGCCCGGTTACCAATGATCGCCCTGCGCTTCGCCGCATAGTCCTTACTGAGCAAGGGACGATAATCAATCCCCGAAAATTCAGGATCCGCATAAAACTTGGCTACATCTTCAAATACCAGCTTCTTCGCCTCTGTCATGAGATGCAGGGCTTCTTCGCTGTTATAGCCCATCGAAGCCAGATCATACCCTTCCAAAATATTGAGCATCTGCAAAGCGGCTATACCCTGACCATTTGGAGGTAGTTCAAACACATCATACCCACGATAATTTATTGATGCCGGCTCTACCCATGTCGAGGTGTGTTGCTCAAAGTCAATTTTGCGAATATAGCCCCCATTTGCGCGCATGAAGGCATCCACCTTGTCGGCGATTTCACCCTTGTAGAACGCATCTCGCCCTTTGGTCGCAAGGAGTCGGTACGTGTTGGCCAGTGTGGGGCGCTTCATGATCTCCCCTTTTTCGGGTCCGCGACCATCGATGGTCAGCTCATCCCGAAAGGCACCTGGTTGACTACTGAGCGAACGAGCTCCACTCTGCCAGTACCATGCAATAAGCTCGCTCACCGGAAAACCCTTCTCACCATACTGGATTGATGGTTCAAGTATTTTCGCCATCGGCATCTTTCCAAATTTTTTGTGTAATTCAAACCATCCATCAACGGCACCCGGTACCGAAATGGGGAGCACACCACGTGGTGGGATCGTCGAGCGACCCATTGCATCCAGCTCTGATTTGAGCTGATCATACGATAAACCCAAAGGTGAGCGTCCACTGGCGTTCAAGCCGTACAATTTCTTGTCTTTCGCTGACCATACGATGGCGTACAAATCACCCCCAATACCACATCCTGTGGGCTCCATCAAACCTAAAGCAGCATTCGCAGCGATGGCGGCATCAATGGCATTACCGCCCGCCTTTAAAATTTCGAGGCCTATTTGAGTGGCTAGCGGCTGACTGGTGGCAACCATCCCGTTCGCACCAATCACCTCCGATCGGGTCGCAAAAGATAAGCCAGTGATGCGATCAGGCTGTGCCTTTGATTCTGAATTCATGGTAACAATGATGATTATGGTAAGAAGAATTGGGAAGATGACTCTCATAAGGGAACAGGGTTAGTTATGTACCTTTTTGGTAGCGGGACAGTTTTAGAAGGTATTTAATCATCATCGAAAAAAACATCCCATTTTCTGATAAATTAACTTTCTTTCACAGGCAACAAACCCTGCCAAGTGCGGTACAGCAACGGGATTATTCTTATTTTGTGAGACATTATTTTCATTATTTATGAGTGTAAAACAAATTGTGGTCGCCTTTGGCGGCATATCACCGGAACATGAGGTTTCTGTACTCACAGCGCATCAGGCCATTGCCGCTCTAAAAGAATCTGGAAAATCCGTGATTCCTTTATATGTCAGCAAAAGCGGACGCTGGTACACAGGTGAGGTACTCCTTGATTTAAGTCGCTATACCGATCTGCCTAAACTCGAAAAAGAGGCGCTCCCCTGTACGCTTCATCGCAATGAGGATGGATTGCCCGTGTTACTGCAGACCGGTAAAACCCGATTTTTTTCAAAACCCATGGAGTGGCCTGTATATGCAATGATCCTGGCTTTTCACGGTGCCGATGGAGAAAATGGGTCATTTCAAGGGATCTGCGAAAGTTTTAACATCGCGTATACCGGATCGGGAGTGAGTGGATCTGCATTAGGTATGGATAAGGCACTAGCTAAACAAATTGTTCGTCAAGCCGGATTACCGGTAGTTGATTGGGTTGAATTCAGAGAAGACGAATGGGTTAGCGATCAAAAGAAACTTAAAACCAATGTTGAAGCTCTGGGCTATCCTGTTTTTGTGAAACCCCTGAGTCTGGGAAGCAGTATTGGTATAACAAAAGTAACAGAGCCGGATCTTTTGGATGATGCCATTGAACTGGCCTTTCGCTATGATGGCCGTGTAATCATTGAAAAGGCTATCGAACCGTTGCTGGAAATCAATTGCTCCGTTCTGGGAAATGCAACAACAGCTCGAGCAAGCGTATGTGAGCAGCCCCGCGGAAAAAATGAATCCCTTTCGTACGAAGACAAATACTTATCTGAACCCGGTAGTACGAAAGGAATGGCCTCTGCTGATCGAATCATACCAGCACCAATAAGTGAACCGCTCACCAAAGAAATCCAGGACTTAGCTGTAGCGGTATTCCGAGCACTTAGGGCGAGTGGTTTAGCTCGTTTAGATTTTTTGGTTCAGCCCGAAACCGGGAAAGTGTACTTTAATGAGATTAATACCATCCCCGGATCATTTTCGTTTTATTTGTGGCAACATTCGGGAATGAGTTTTGAGGTATTACTAAACCAGTTGATTGATATCGCGCTAGATGAACGAAGAAGAAAAAATGGGCGTATTCGTAGTTATGAAACAAACTTATTGAGTAAAAAAGCGGCAACAGGTATAAAAGGGATGAAACTTCGCAAGTAGAGCAGTAAATAAAGGGTTTCAAGCTAAATACCTATTTTGCACGTTCGTCGTTTAGATACTCAAAAAATTGATCGGTAAAGCCAATACATTATGCCAATGCAACGTCTACTTTTACCCTTGTTCGGCACACTGATTTTTCTGGTATCGTCATGCAGCAGTACCGGACCCATCACCGTAATTGATAAACCTGCTTCAACCATCGAGGGTATTGCAGCTTCTTCGAGCGTTTCAGAGCAACCGAGTTTTTTGCGATATGGTGAGTTGGATCAAATACGCTCATTAGATCCTCTTTTTGCACTTAATCCAGCGGCCCAACGCGTTGTGCAGCTGATTCATGAGGGATTGACGGGTTTTGATGAAAATGGAGATATTGTTCCTCGTTTGGCCGAAAAGTGGGACGTTTCGAGCGACTCCCTAAGCTGGGTGTTTACCTTGCGCAATGATGCCTTTTTTCAGGATGCAACTGTTTTTACGAGCGGAATAGGGCGCAAAGTAGATTCCCGTGATGTTTACAATAGTTTCAAGCGTATGGGAAGTACGGGGGTACCTCCACATGCAGCACGATTGTTCGTTGACTACATTACAGGGTTCGATGCTTTTTTTCGAGAACAACATGAAATTTATTTCGAGCAGGATCGGGTCATCATAGATATTAGCGGTATACGGGTGATCGATGAGCAAACGATTCAGTTCAATCTGAGTATGCCAGATCCTTCGTTTCTTCAGAAATTAGCGTCTCCTTTTGCAGCCATCTATCCAATCGAGGCATATGCAAGCAAACAATCGGCTGAGCAAGGTGTTCCGGTGGGAACCGGGCCTTTTCGATTTGAGCGAGCGCTTGGTGACAGTTTATATGTACTTCGAAAAAATCATAGGTACTGGGCAGGTGCTGAAACCATCCTCATTGATCAGATTGAAATTGTGAAAGAAAGTTCTGAAACCGAACTCTTCAAGCGATTAGCGCGAAATGACCTAGATTTTATTGCTGAATTAGGGCCTCAAATGATGCGCAGTCTAATCGATGAAAATGGAAAGCTGGAAGCCAGTTATACACAAAACTTCAAACTCTATGAAGGGGCAAATCAGCGATACCAATTTTTTTACAACCCGCGTAATGCGTATCAGTTCAGCAATCTCGATACAAGATACCTGTTCAGAAACTTCACATTTGAGCAGTATTCTTCTCTTATGCGGGCACCTGTAGTTCACATGGTGCGCGAGATGGAAGCCGCTCCATACGATTTTGTATCCCAGAGACTGGCACAATTTGATACAAGCCGTTCTGTGATCAACGTGAGTTTCAATGGTAATCTCGTGGCTGGCGACTTTCTCTTACAGCTAACCCAAAGCACAAAAGAGACCGCTCCAATGCAGATTTACAGAACCCCCTTGATTACACGGGAAATTCTAGGCTATATCGTACAGAGCTCCGATGCTTCAAATGGAATAGAACCTACCTATGGTAGAGTACAGGATCTTTTAGTTGAATTTGAGGTCAAAAGATATGCCATCATCAATTCCGCTGTTGATGGTATTAGGATGAATCATTTACCATGGTGGCTAGATTTTCGCGGTGCGAAAATAACTCGAGAAGAAAGTTAGATATGCGTTTCGGTATCATTGCAAACCCTAGCAAATATGCTGTACGTGCCCCATTGGCTCATTTATACCAATGGGCTGGTGCTACACAGCATGATATTATGATTGCGGATACCTTAGTGGGGGCTCTGCCTGAGTTGAATTCTGCCAGAGTGCTTGCTACCGAAACAGACGTTATTGACGCCAGTGATATTGTGTTGGCCATTGGCGGCGATGGTACCATGTTACATACGGCAGGCTTGGTTGGACGTTCAGGTAAGCCAATTCTTGGAATAAATTCAGGTAGATTGGGGTTTTTAGCCACCCTTCAGGAGGATCAGGTTCACAATGCTATGAGCGCTTTGGTTGAAGGACGTTTTCAACTTGAGCAACGTAGTTTGTTAACTGCTACGGATGCAGAGGGCAAGGAGTATCATGCTCTAAATGAATTTCTCTTTAGCAAAATGGGTACCCCGGCGATGATCACCGTCAATGCGTGGTACGATGGTTTTTTTATCAATCGATACTGGGCGGATGGCTTAATTATTGCCACACCTACCGGGTCTACCGCCTACAATTTGGCTTCCAATGGACCCATTGTTTCGCCACAGGCGGATGTGATGATCCTAACTCCTATTTGCCCACATACTCTTACAATACGACCATTAGTATTACCGAATAACAAAGAGCTTAAAATTCAGGTTGTATCCCAGCCTCATGAGGTGTTATTTTCCTATGACGGTCAGGTCTATGAAATTGCCGAATATCCATTTGAGATGCACATCAAACGATCCGATTATTCGGTGAATATGATTCAGCTATCAGGTCATAATTATTTTGACACGCTCCGAACCAAATTGATGTGGGGCAAAGATTATCGAGAGGTACCCTGACGTTTATCATCATTGAGTCGTTAACAAATTCCCCAAAACTATGAAAGTAACCGTTGTTGGTGCTGGTGGTAATGTAGGTGCAACTGTAGCCCTTGCAGTTGCCCAGCGTGATTATGCCAGTGAAGTCATTCTTGTTGACCTCGAACGTAAAGAGGGCGATAAGACTTTTTATCCATCTGTTGGCCGTGCGCTCGACCAGTGGCAAACTTCGCCCATTTTTGGATTTGATACACGCTTGAGAGGAGCTACAAATTATGACGATACCGCAAACTCCGATATCTGTGTTATTACTGCAGGTGTTCCTCGTCGCCCGGGTATGAGTCGTGACGACCTGCTATCGATCAATGCCAATATTGTTAAGACAGTAACGGAGCAACTCATCGCCAAGTCACCTAACACGATTGTCATCGTGGTGTCTAATCCACTCGATGTAATGACTTATGTCGCTTATGTAGCCAGCAAGTTACCGGCAAATAAGGTGATGGGTATGGCTGGAATTCTGGATACCGCCCGCTATCGAGCCTTCCTTGCTGAGGAGCTTAAGGTGTCTCCAAAAGATATTCAGGCTCTATTGCTTGGTGGTCACGGTGATACAATGGTTCCCCTTCCTCGCTATACCACTGTATCAGGTATACCTGTGACCCAATTAATCAGTAAAGAAAAATTAGATGCAATTGTAGAACGAGCAAAAGTTGGTGGAGGTGAGCTTGTTGGACTCATGGGCACATCTGCCTGGTATGCTCCGGGAGCTGCTGCCGCACAAATGGTGGAGGCTATTGCTCTGGATCAAAATCGCATTTTCCCTTGCGCTGCTTGGTTGACAGGTCAATATGGCATCAAGGACCTATACCTTGGGGTGCCTGTAAAATTAGGAAAAGGTGGAATCAAAGAGATTATCGAGGTTGAACTGGATGCTGACGAAAAAGCTCTACTTGAAAGTTCTGCAGCTGCTGTTCGTTCAGGAGTTGAGGATCTAAAGCGTATACAGTCGGCCTGATATTTGCACATATAGATTCTGCATTCAATCTATGAAATGAACAAGCAAGGGCAAAAGCTCTTGCTTGTTTTTTTTACGCAACATGAATGGAGACGGGTCTTAAGGAGCCGAAAACAAAACTACGTCTTCGGCGATTAATCCTTTTTCGTTTTCAATTAAGCTGAATTCAAAGATTAAATCCCTACTTGGCACATAACTTGTGTCAAAATTTGCTTCAAATTGTGAGATATGAGCAAAAACGGTCTTATAGGGTGAGTTTTCAGCTCTTGAGTCTGTAATCCAAAGAGGCAGATCGTAACGATGCAAAAAACGCATGAAACCATACCCATCATCATGACTAAAGTCATAGCAAACCCCGCGTACTCTAGATCCTACTTTACCCCAATCGGCAGTAGCACCCTGTACGGGTAATAATCCTGGAATCATGAAGCCGGACACAAAGTAGTCTGCTTCTTTCTTTAAGGCAGTGGGTAGATTATTAAATCCGATTAACTCGACTTTACAGCCCTTAGATTGTACTGTACGAATCACCCGAACAAAATCTACGTCGTTGGTTAAAAGAACGATATGATCAAGTTCGGAACACATTTCAACCATATCTAGGGCCATTTCCACAGAAACACTTGGGCGCGTGAGAGGTTCACCCGATTCTTCGTCTTTTGGAACCGATACCGGTTTTTCGACTACTTTGAATTCAAAATCTCGGAGAACTTCACAAAAACGGTTTGTTTTAAGTCTGTACCCTTGATCTTCAACCGCTCTTTCACTGTCGATAGCCAGATAGACATTAAATCGACCGGGGTTGCCGCCATTTCGAAGAGCGAATCTTCGAAGATTATCAAAACGTAGACCAAAACCTCCATTATAACTAACACTCAGTGCATCAACGAAGATGCCAACTCTTTGTGACATAAGGGCCTTTTGAAACAGATGAACTTTGTAGATGTTTAATATTTTCTGGCCTAATATAGTGACTTAAGAAATAAGATTACAGAGGGGACTTTTTTGAGTGCTTGATTAGGGATTTATCTGATCATCATTGTTTACTTCTGGCGTAGGGTCCCCAACTCTTGGGTAGGTTCCCAGTACTTTCAGATCAGAGATATGATCAGTGATTCCTTTAAGTATGTCTTGTCCAATAAGACTGGAGGCATCAAGATCCAGATCCAGGTAAAAATCATATTTCCATGGCATTCCTATGCGTGGACGGGATTCAATCTTACTTAGATTCACAGAAGCGGCTTTGATAAGGCCCAACAGCTCATACAATGAGCCTGGTTTATCATCGATATGAGCAATGATGCTTGTTTTTGTATTTTGATGAGTACTAGGTCGTACTTCTGGATCTCGCGATAGGACTAAGAATCGTGTATAATTGTGCGGATCGGTTTCGATTGCAGTTTGTATAATTTGAGCTTCATAGATGTGTGCACTACGAGCACTTGCAATAGCTGCAATGTTTTTAGCTCTTGTGCGCATGATTCGCTCAACAGAACCAGCCGTATCATCTGAACTTACTATTTTGGCGTTCAGACCAGAAAGATAGGTTCGACACTGTTCAATCGCCATTGGATGCGACCAGATTTCATCAATATCATGAAGCGTGGAACCTGGTAGCCCAATGAGGCAATGAGATATTTTTAGATAGGTTTCTGCAACGATATAAAGACCACTTTTCGCCAGCTTGTCATAGTTGTAAATAAGCGAGCCAACGATAGAATTTTCGATTGCGATTATAGAAAAATCTGCACGACCCTCGATAGTATCAGAGAAAACTTCTTCAAAAGTATCTCTTTCTAAAAGCTTAGGATGGTTAAAAAGACGTACTGCAGCCTCTTCATGAAAAGAACCTTTAACCCCTTGAATAGAGACAATCACGATATTTTTAGGTTTTTTTAGAAAATTTTAGCAAAAACTACAGAAAAAGTACTCTATTTGTGCAAGAAAAATTTTGGTTTATCAAAAAGTTCGTACCTTTAACGACTACCAGCTATTCCACAAACCATAACGGTGTGGTAGTGAACCCTAAACAACAACACACGAAAAATGAAATCATTTGTATCTAACGGATTCGGCAAGATTGCTGTTTTTGCTTTCGCCGCAGCTCTTTCTTTTGGTGCAGTAGCATGTACTCCACAAGAAGAACCAGCAGTTGAAGAAGCTCCAGTTGAAATGGCACCTGCTGATACTACAGCAGCTCCAGCTGACTCTACAGCAGCTCCAGCTGACTCTACAGCAGCCCCAGCTAACTAAGTTTAGCTAAAATTCAACCTTCGGGTTAAAGCCGCATCAATCTTTGATGTGGCTTTTTTTTTGCGTCCAAGTCTATTTAACTTAGTTGTACTGAACTGAACGTACGCTTGTTAATCAGAGGAGAACTACGATGAAACGTATACTAGTGTGTCTAAGTCTTGAATCATCCGATCAAAACCTTATTTCATATATATCCAATTTGGGTGGGGTTTTAAACGATAGTGAATTACATCTAGTTCATGTTATTTCTAAACGCCCTTATAACGTTTCGATACCGGAACTAGAAGAGATGTATGATATTGCCGGTGATGGCTTTGATGCTGATGATTTGCGCCGCCATACCATAAAAATGGGGCTAAAAAGTGCTGAAACAGGTATATCTGCTGTTCTAAAGGGTTCTCTTTCCGCAGAAATACTTCGATATATTCACAATGAGAATATAGATCTCGTTTTCTTGGGTAAACGTTTTCACGATCATGGTTCTGGACACCTGGCAACACAGTTGGCATCCAGATCTACTGCAAGTTTGTGGATTGTACCTCATATTGAGGTTTCCAGATTACATCATGTGCTTTTAGCTACAGACTTCTCAAGATCCTCTCAAAACGCCTATCAGTGTGCGGCAATGTTAAAATCGTATTTCCCTGATTTTCGTGAACTATCCATAATCTCAAGTTATTCTGTTCCGGCCGGCTATTTTAAAACTGGTTTGACCTTCGACCAAATGTCAGAAAAACTGTTTGATGCTACCGAAAAAGGATTAAAGGGGTGGTTATCTGAACAGAATATGATTAAAGGAGTATCTATGCACCCTATCGTTGCGCTAGAGGAAAGATCAACGGCCGGTGCTATTATCACAGCTGCCGAAGAAAAAAATGTTGACCTAATCGTGATGGGAAGTAGAGGACATTCAGCATTAACCGCCTTCCTTGTTGGAAGCACCACCGAAGAAGTATTACGAAAAAACCACCGTTTTCCGGTTTATGTAGCACGAAACACAGAGGAGGGGGAACGTCGCCTGCTCAAGGAGCTTTTCAAGATCGAATAACTTTACTCAGCGTAATAAACAAAAAGAGCCCGATGAATCACACCGGGCTCTTTTTTTATCTCAGGATGAAAACCAGAGCTTATTTTGGCTCAAGAATCGCATCGATTCGGGCAGCCAAATCCTGGTAGTGTGCACGGGTTACCGCATCACCACCGGCAGCACGCAGCTGACCGCGAAGGCGAACGAGTTCGGCACGAACCAATGGACGAATATCGGAAGTCGTCAGGTTGGTTGATCCACCTGTGAATGCTGCCAGCGCAGCAGGAACTGCAGGAGCATCTTCCATGAAGCTACCCATACGCTCCACATAACCACGCTGTAAGCCACGACGGTAGATATCAACATTGCGGCCGGTGCTCAACTCAGTCCATACAGAAGCACGTAGATCCGTAAACAGATTACTTACTGTATAAGCCTGGTTCCCTTTAAGGGCTTCGTAGTCGAGGAGACGGATCATTTTTTGGGCATCCAGAACGCGATTCAGGGTTCCTGTCATCGCACCAATAATACGGTTGGTGTTACCTGTATTTTCGATACGTCCTAGAATATCGTCTTTGACCATCCAAGTTGGTGCTTTGAAGGCTTCGTCGCCCAACATTTTCACAGCGCGTTGCATACGCTCTTTCTCAACGAATTCGTAGATCACACCTTCTTGTCCGGCTGCTTTACGGGTACGATACACACCTCCCACGTTGGTGGCAATGTGACCCATGTAACGGTTCCACTGACCCAAAACCTGACCATAGAGTTCCGCGAGTTCATCGTAACCCTGTCCTTCAACGGTACCCCATTCGATTAGATTAGGAAGGATTCGTTTAAGGTTTGCAATACCGTAGGCACTTGCCTTCATGGAATCATCACCCAAATCTTCCGTTTGTGCTGATGGGTCAATACGTCCATCGCCATCATCACCAAACATATACATTGGATCGCCTTCTTTGGCAAGAATCCAGCTGTCTAGGGTCTCTTTTTCCTGAGTAGGGTCTGTAATGTTTGGTAACCAGCGATAACCCCAGTTAATGGCATATTTATCGTAAGGACCAACACCAGGCATCAAAGCTACACCTGCATCACCCGGCTGAGCAACGTAGTTGAAACGAGCATAGTCCATGATGGATGGAGCTGTGTTATACTGCTGGGTAAAGGTTGCTGAGCGAAGGGAGTCAACCGGATAGGCTGAACTTGATTTCATATTGTGTGGCAAACCGAGAGTGTGCCCTACTTCGTGGGCTGATACAAATCGAATCAACTCACCCATTACTTCATCTTTGAACTTAACACCACGAGCCTCTGGGTTGATGGCTGCGGTTTGAACAAAGAACCAGTTGCGGAGCAGGTTCATAACATTGTGATACCAGCCGATATCTGAATCCAGGATCTCGCCAGAACGTGGATCTGCTTCACTTGGGCCATATGCATTCGCAATTGGAGAAGTGAAGTAGCGAATTACCGCATAGCGGATATTCTCTGGGCTGAATTCCGGATCTTCTTCCGGTGATGGAGGAAGCTTACCCTGAATGGCGTTTTTGAATCCGGCTGCTTCAAACGCAACTTGCCAGTCATCAACTCCTTTGAGCAAGTAGGGACGCCATTTTTCTGGTGTTGCTGGGTCAACATAGTAAATAATTGGTTTAGCAGGCTCAACAAGCTCACCAGCTAAATAACGCTCAACATCTTCAGGTTTTGGCTCGAGTCTCCAGCGTTTGATGTAAGTACGAGTGGTAGAACGTTGTTCATCGAGACCGTAATCCGTTTGACGCACGGCAAAGTAGCCCACGCGTGGATCATAGATACGAGACATCATCGGAGTTTCAGGTAGAAGAATCATTGAATGATTTACTACCAACGAAATAGTGCTTGATGCTGGATTGGTTGGAGGTGACTGAGCATCATAGGTTAGTACATGGCGAGCTTCAACGTTATCGGTATAACTTTTGATAGATTCAACATACGTACGGCTTGGGTCCAAACGACGCACGCGGAGTGAAGTACGTTGATTCGCACTCATCCCCATTACAGGGACATCCGTTGTCAGTAGAGGAGTAACCTCAATAACCACACCTGAAGAATCACGATTTAGCGCTTTGATATCAAAGGTGTAGAGGATAGGTTCGTTGTTGGAGTTTTTGATCGCCTGTGCAATAGGAAGAGAATCGGCGGCTACGTTAATGTAGCTGGCGGTCTTCATATCGATATTGTCGCCACGACGAGTGAAAACGAGGGTCTGTTGACCTAGTTTCTCACCACCAAAACCAATACCGGTTGCCGTCTTGGCAATACGACTGATCATCAAGATTTCACGTCCCAATAATTTGTTTGGTATTTCAAAGAAGTATTTACCATCCACTTCATGCACGGTAAACATACCAGGATCAGATTTCGCCTTGGCTGTGATCACATCTTTGAATGGCTTGATTCCGGCAGCGGCAGCACCGCGAGCAGCAGCACTAGCACCGGCAGGGGCACCAACAGCTCCGTTAGCAGCGGGCGCACCGGCAGGGCGAGCTGGACTAGCGGCTGGAGCAGTCGTTTTTGTAGAGGTACAGGCGCCAGCCATTAGGCTACCCGCCATGAGCATAGAAAGAACGGAGGCTTTTCCGAGCTTTACATGCGACAGTAGAGTGTATTTCATAGGTGTTCGGACATGTTTTTAGATTACCGCATAGCGGTTTCACGCATTAGAGTGCAATGAGGAAAATACGATCCCGATTTGGATGATTTCCAACTTTTTCTGTGAATCAGGAATAAGTTTATTAAAAGATGTAAAATCGGGGATCGGGCAAGGTTGAGGATTGAGGATTGAAGAGTTGAAGAGTTGATGAAATAAGGCATCAAGGCAACATGGCATCAGTGCATCAATTGAACAAGAATCCGCTCATCGGATTGAATCTTAATGATTGAAAATGATTGTTAATTATTCTAAATGATTGTTGATGATTTCCACCCCCTACCTGCCACCTATCATCATTCTTCAACTCTTCAATCTTCAACCTTGTCTGATCCCCGCTATCTGATCTCTCCAAACAGATCAAACGCCTCCGCGTCGATCATTTCGACCGGGTAGAACTCACCTATTTTGAGATCGGAGACCTTGAAGCCTTCGGAAGCACCTTGAATGATCACTTCATTGTCAACCTCTGGAGTGTCAAACTCCGTGCGTCCATAAGCTACCCCATCTTCAATGCGGTCAATGAGTACCGGCATTATCTGTCCGATAAGAGCTTGATTCTTTTCAAAACTAATGCCTTCCTGCACTTTCATAGCTTCGGCTACCCGACGCTGTTTCTCTTTTTTCGAGATTGGATCCCCTAAATCGTATGCCGTAGTTCCATCCTCCTGACTGTAGGCAAATACCCCCAAGCGATCGAAGCGGATATCTTTCATGAACTGTAGAAGGGTCTCATAGTGCTCTTTCGTCTCGGTTGGATAGCCCACAATTAGGGTAGTACGCATCCGAATGCCCGGAACTTCATCCCGAATCTGTGCAATCAACTCACGTAGACGTTTTTCAGTGACTCCACGACGCATGGATTTTAAGACATCGGTGTCTACGTGCTGGATAGGCATATCCAGGTACTTGACGATATTTTCGCGCTCGCGAATAACCGGTAAAATATCAACCGGAAACTTGGCTGGATAGGCGTAGAGCAAACGTATCCAGTCGAATCCCAGATCAGACAAACGCTGTAATAACTCCGCAAGGGTACGCTTTTCATACACATCGAGGCCGTAATAGGTCAAATCTTGGCCGATGAGGATCAATTCTCTCACTCCTCTAGCTTTGAGTAAACGCGCTTCAATGAGAAGCTCATCCATAGGCTTAGAACGGTGTCCACCACGCATCAGAGGGATTGAACAAAAGGAACAAGGGTTATCACATCCCTCTGAGATCTTTAGATACGCAAAATGTTGTGGCGTTGAGAGGGTACGCTCACCAAGCAACTCATATTTGTAGCCACCGCCCAGTTCCTCTAGGATCTCTGGGAGGTGTGTAGTACCAAAATAGCGATCCACTTCCGGGATTTCGGACTCCAGGTCCGATTGATAGCGCTGTGATAAACAACCCATCACCAGAAGTTTCTTCAGCTGCCCTTTCTTACGAAGCTCAACCCCCTGTAGAATGTGTTCGATCGATTCCTGCTTTGCCGCTTCGATAAAACCACAGGTATTGATCACCAAAACATCGGCCTTGTCAACCGATTCAGTTACAACAAAGTCGTTCGCCCTGGCTTGTGCTACGAGCACTTCAGAGTCAACAATATTTTTTGAGCACCCGAGGGTGTGTACGTAGATGTGGGGGATGCGTGTTTTCATTTCCCAAAAATACGAAATTTCGAGGATCAGAGATGAGGGATAAGGTTGAAGATTGAGGAGTTGAAGAGTTGAGGAGTTGAAGAGCCCAATTGATTTACAACTATTCTAAAGAAGGGCCATCAAGAGGTCAATCCAAATGAATTGAGGGATCTTTTTAAATAAAAAAGGGGATGAACTTTCGAACACCCCCTTCAACTCTTCAATTCCTCACCTCTTCAACTCTTATCCTCACCCATTTTCTTTCAAGGCGCCCAACAATCCCATTACCGACTTCTTGGCATCCCCAAAATACATATAGGTGTTGTCGAGATAGAACAGGTCGTTGTCGATTCCGGCGAAGCCTGGATTCATACTACGTTTAAATACTACCACGGTTTTGGCTTTATCCACATCCAGGATAGGCATTCCATAAATTGGACTTTGAGGATTGTCTCGAGCCGCGGGATTTACAACATCGTTGGCACCAATCACTAGTACTACGTCTGTACTTTCGAAGTCGCTATTGATCTCATCCATATCATAGAGCTGATCATAAGGCACGTTGGCCTCCGCCAACAGTACGTTCATATGCCCCGGCATACGCCCAGCCACTGGGTGAATCGCATATTTCACGTCTACTCCTTTGCGCTCGAGGAACTCCCCAACTTCGCGGATGCTGTGCTGCGCTTGGGCAACAGCCAATCCATAGCCGGGTACGATGATGACTTTCTGTGCATAGGCAGTCATAACGGCTACGTCATCAGCCGAAGCCTGACGATAGGTTTTAGCTGCCCCATCGGCACCTGCACCCACTTGCTCTACTACTGATCCGAAGGCACCGAAGAGCACATTCCCCAGAGAGCGATTCATCGCTTTGCACATGATATTCGTCAAGATAAGCCCTGATGCACCCACCAACGCACCGGCGATGATCAACAGATTGTTATTCAAGACAAATCCCGTTGCTGAGGCCGCAACACCTGAGTAGGAATTGAGTAGTGAAATAACCACGGGCATATCAGCACCCCCAATTGGGATAACTAAAACCACACCTAGAATGAGTGAGCCAATAATGAGCACATATAACCAGGTCGGGTCTGTGGGATCAATCGAAAACATCACCATACTTCCTAAGGTCATGAGTCCCAGGAGCACGTTTACGATCTGCTGACCCTTGTAGGTTACCGCTCTACCCGTCACGATGCCTTTAAGCTTGCCAAAAGCCAGTAAACTACCTGTCAAGGTGATGAAACCGATCAATACACTCACCCCAATGGTTCCCAAATCACCAGCAGCGATCACTGTGGGATCCGTGAAGCGATAAAATTCGCCTATAGCAACCAAACTTGAGGCGATACCCCCGAAACCATTGAGTAGAGCGACCATCTCAGGCATGGAGGTCATCTCAATTTTTCGTGCCAGAACAGCACCGATCAGAGAACCGATAATGATACCAGTAATGATAAACTCATAACCTAAAATACCTTGGTTCTCGATTGTTGCCACAACACCCACGAACATGCCCCAGGCGGCCAGCTGGTTCCCCGAGCGAGCTGTGGCAGGCGAACTAAGACGCTTTAAACCGATAATAAACATCGAAATGGCCACTAAATAGGCCAATTGTACAATATGTGTCGTTTCCATGGCTTAATCCTTCTTACGAAACATTTGTAACATCCTGTCGGTCACCATGAAGCCACCCACTACGTTAATCGTAGCGAAAATCAAGGCGAAGAAGGCAAGCCACTGAGCCAATGGACCCTCCACATGACCTATCACCGCAAGGGCACCGACGATGGTGATTCCGGAGATCGCATTCGAACCCGACATCAATGGGGTATGTAAGGTGTTGGGTACCTTAGTGATGACCTCGAAACCGATAAAAACAGCCAGGACAAACACGAATAGATTAAATATCAAAAGATCCATAACTAAGCCTCCATAGTAGGTTTGAGTAGCGGACTTACGATCTCGCCATCACGGGTGATTGTTGTGTATAGAGTGATCTCGTCGTTCATGTCAAAGAAAGGTTCGCCCTCTTTGACCATGTTTTTGAGCAGGGCCAGAATATTTCGGGCATACATTTGGCTTGCATGTATCGACATTGATGCCGGCAGGTTCACTGGACCATGTACGCTTACCCCCTTTACATCTACAACTTCTCCGGCTTTTGTGTATTCACAATTACCACCTTGTTCAGCAGCAAGATCAACGATCACCGATCCGGCCACCATGTCTTCCACCATAGCCTTTGTGATCAAGGTTGGCGCCTTTTTGCCTGGGATCAGTGCAGTACTGATCACTACATCGGCCGCTGTCACATGCTTGTGGATCACTTCATGTTGACGATCCTGCGCATCTTTTGAAAGTTCCTTGGCATAACCCCCTTTGGTTTCGGTGTCGTCGTCGAGGGGAACATCCACGAAGCGAGCTCCCAAACTCTCAACCTGCTCTTTTACCGCTGGACGCACATCAAATGCCTCCACCATCGCGCCAAGACGTCGTGCTGTGGCAATCGCCTGTAGACCAGCCACACCCGCGCCTAGAATGAGGACTTTCGATGGTCGAATCGTACCGGCAGCAGTCATCATCATCGGCAGATATTTACCCAGGTTCGCGGCGCCAATGAGTACCGACTTATACCCTGCCAGTGAGCTCATCGATGAAAGTGCATCCATGCTCTGTGCCCTAGTTATTCGGGGGATGGCTTCCATACCCAAGGCTGTAACCTTTGCTTTTTTAAGCTTTTCGACCAGCTCGGGATCGCTGAGCGCCCACAAAAAGCTAATCAGAATCGTTCCCGGTTTCATTCGGGCAATTTCGGCATCGGTAGGCTTTTGCACTTTAAGAATCATGCCGGCTTTTTCATACAATTCATCGGCGGTTTTGGCAATGGTGGCACCTGCGTCCATATACTGGGTGTCGGAGGCAAAAGAGCCCTCACCAGCACCCGATTCGACCATTACCTCCAGACCGAGTTTCTTGACATCAGCAACGAGATCGGGGGTCAATGCCACACGCGTCTCGCCTGCCAAGGTCTCCTTTGGAACGGCTGCAATCATACTAGATTCCTGCTAATTTAAAGACTGATCTTCAGTCAAACCTATCATGTCATCCTCCGATTTGACTAAAGCATACAAATGATGCTTCAATGTAACTATTGCATGGGGAACCTGAAAGTCGATTATCGTGCAGATGTTGCGAATGTTATTGTAGCTGATGCGCGGTGAGACAATCATTTTCAATCATGTACAATCGTTAACAATCATTTTCAGTCACTGTTCAGGCTATGTGAGTTGCCTATCCCGAGGCGAAGCCGAGGGATCTTTACAGAGTTTGGGGATCGGAAAAAATACAAGGTCCTTCGCTGGCATTTCGTGCTACGCCCTCAATGCCAAGCTCAAAATGGGAAAGGTCGATGATTGAACGTGATTGTTCATGATTGTACGTGATTGTACGTGATTGAAAATCCGTACCTTTATCTCATAATAAAACTAACAGACTAGTATCATGACAGACATAGCAAATAAGACCTTTGAAGTAGTGATCATGGGCAGTGGACCTGCCGGTTTCACCGCTGCCATCTATGCCGCACGTGCCGACCTGAAGCCCCTTGTCTTTGAGGGTTCTGAGCCCGGCGGTCAGCTTATGACCACCACAGATGTCGAAAATTATCCCGGGTTTCCCAATGGTGTGATGGGACCGGAGATGATGAACATGTTCCGCGAACAAGCCAACCGCTTTGGTGCCGACACCCGTTTTGGCTTCGTCACAGATGTCGACACTACTCAGCGTCCGTTTAAGCTAACGATCGACGATGACTATACTGTCTACGCCAAAGCCCTCATCGTAGCTACTGGAGCCTCCGCAAAATGGTTGAATATCGAAAGCGAGACCCGTCTGCGTGGTTATGGGGTGTCGGCCTGTGCCACCTGTGATGGGGCCTTCTTTCGTAACCAACACGTAGTAGTTGTTGGCGGTGGAGATACAGCGATGGAAGAGGCCAGTTTTCTAACCAAGTTTGCCTCCAAAGTAACCCTGGTACATCGTCGTGATGAATTCCGCGCCTCTAAAGTGATGCAAACTCGCGTATTGGAAAATCCAAAAGTTGAGGTTGCTTATAACACCATTGTCGAGGAAATTAAGGGTGATAAGGTCGTTCAGGGTATTATGCTCCGCAATGTGAACAACAACACCCTCACGCATCTCGATGATGTAACCGGTGTGTTTATGGCTATTGGACACAAGCCTAATACGGATCTCTTTAAGGATGTTCTTGACATGGACGAGACCGGCTACATCAAAACAAAAGATCGGAGCACCTATACGAATGTTGAGGGTATTTTTGCATGTGGTGATGCTCAGGATGCTGTGTATCGACAGGCTATCACTGCTGCAGGAACAGGGTGTATGGCAGCTTTGGATGCAGAGCGCTGGCTTGCAGAGCACGAATAAAAGGCCACCTCCTCCTAGCTTTTTTTAGCTTTTTATTTCATCAGCTTTGTTTCGTACGTATTGAGCGCCTTCAGCCACATGCTCTGCTTTGATACTGTCACTACCTGCCAGATCGGCAATGCTGCGGGCTACCTTTAGAATGCGGTCGTAAGCCCGGGCCGATAGTTTTAGTGTTTGCATCACGGTTCTCAATAGTGCTGTACCGGTTTCATCTAGCCGGCAATGCTGACGTACTAGCCTGGGGTGCATCTGTGCATTGCAGTAGATCCCAGTGTGCCCCCGAAACCGAAGTTCCTGAAGGTTGCGTGCTGCCACAACGCGTGCGCGAATACTTTCAGAACCCTCCCCATTACTACGTGCAGCCAGTTCGTCGAAACTAACCTTGGGAACTTCAACATGGAGGTCAATACGATCCATCAATGGGCCGCTAATCCTGGAACGATACTTTAGGGCCTCCGTCATGCCTTTGATATCGTCGGGAACGGGCCAATCGCCGGCTGGAGATGGATTCATTGATGCTACCAGCATGAAGCGTGCGGGATAGGTCACACTCATTCGAGCTCTGGAGATATTCACGCAACCATCTTCGAGGGGCTGACGTAGTACCTCGAGTGCATTTCGCTGGAATTCTGGCAGCTCATCTAGGAAAAGCACGCCATTATGAGCCAATGATATTTCTCCAGGCATGGGGATACTACCCCCGCCAACCAAAGCTACCGACGAGACACTATGATGAGGTGATCGGAACGGTCGATGGGTTACCAGACCAGCCGTAGTGCTATTTCCAACAAGGAGTCCCGACACTGAATGGATCTTTGTGGTTTCCAATGATTCATTGAGCTGCATAGGGGGAAGGATTCCCGGTATCCGGCGTGCAAGCATGGTTTTGCCGGATCCGGGGGGTCCGACGAGTAGGATGTTATGGCCCCCAGCAGCAGCAATTTCCATAGCTCGTTTCACGCTCTCCTGCCCTCTGACATCCTTAAAATCGAGTTCGGATGGCGTTGACGTTTCAAACATCCCGGCAAGATCTACCCGTTCAGGCTCGTAGAGGTCGGGGGCATTTAACCACGCAATAACCTCTTGTAAACACTCAAAACCATATACCCGAATACCTTCAACTACAGCAGCCTCCCTGGTATTAGCTTTAGGTAAAAGTATTGACCGAAATCCTCGTCGCAATGCTTCTGTAGCTATGGGAAGAACTCCCTTTACTGGGCGCAAACTTCCATCGAGTGCTAATTCACCCATAATGAGCGTCTCTTTCAATAAACCTCGATTCACCAAGTCTGATACAGCCAGAAGTCCGACAGCTATCGGCAGATCAAAAGCCGATCCCTCTTTGGGAACATCTGCAGGAGCCAAATTGACGGTCTTTCGTCCTTCCGGCATCGTATACCCGGTGCTGCGGATGGCAGTATCTATTCGGGCATAGGATTCAGAAATAGCTCGATCGGGTAATCCAACCAGTAGATATGATGGGGTTCCAAAAGGACGACTGTGGACCTCAACATCCACAAGATGAGCATCCACTCCAAAGGTAGATGCACAAAAAACATGTGCGTGCATGATGTATCTTTTAGTAAAGGTTTACGTAGATAAGAGACATGCCAAACACATTCCTTACGCCAAACATGAAGAAAAAGTGAAAAAAGTATGAACGAGTACAAAGACAAAGCAAAAACAACCTTTGAAGAAATCAAGACTACAGGCGATCAGCTCCTAAAGCGTCTGCAAGAACTCGCCGAAGATGGTAATACGCGACGAGCCATCATTCGGAATTCGAAGGGTAAAACCCTCCTTGAAGTGCCACTCACGGTGGGTGTAGCCGGAGCCGGAGCCCTCAGCATTTTAACCCCATTCCTGAGTACCATCGCTTTTTTTGCGATGATGATGACCGATTGCACCATCGTCGTTGAACGCTACGACGAAGAAAGCAATCGCGAAGTTGAAGGCGAAGCAACCGTTGTTGATATTATCGAGGAAGAATGAAGGGTACCTCGAACAAGTAGGCCTGTACTCAAAACGTGAGATTAGAACTACACAACCTAGGCGTAATTCTGAAAGATGGTTGAACCATAGCGCTTGAGCCATCCTTCGGAAATTTTGTAGTCGGGATACAAACTGGCAACTAAGGCCCAAAAACGCTCACTATGGTTCATCTCCCGTAGATGGCATAGCTCATGAATGATGAGATAATCGATTACATGAGGTGGGCATTGAATCAGTTTCCAGTTCAAGGAGAGATTCTTTTTGCTCGAACAGGTTCCCCATTTTGTGGTCTGAGACCGAATAAAGAGGCGTGTGTACCTAAAACCATGTTCATTGGCTAGTTGTTCAACACGACTGGTGAGCTGTTTTCGGGCATGCGCTTGCAACCATCGGCGTACAATATCATGAATCCCTTCCCTATTCTGGGCTGAGTCAGCCCAATCCGGACTCCAGTGATGAGGCCTGATTACAAGTTGATCCCCTTCAATGTCAACATGAACACGATCTTCAGGTAAGCTGGGGTTTGCAATAATAACTATCGGTTTTTGCTCCCCAAGATAGAGTACCGGCTCAAATGGACCATGGTGAGGATGCAGAAGCTCACGCTTACGATGAGTATTACGTTCTAAAATTCCCAAAACCCACTCTCGCTTGCTTTCGAGAAATTCAAGCATTTCTGAATGGGTGACCAGTGCTGGTCCAGAAAGACGTATCTCCCCATTTTTGACCGATAATCGAAGGGTTCGTTGTCCTCGACGGCGATTCAGGTAAAGAGGATAACCTTCAAAGGTGAGTATACTCATGGTAGTTGATCATACTCATTGAAGCCGTTATTTCAGTGTTTCCCGGAACCAATCGGTGGTTGCTTCGAGAACTTCCAGAAATTTTTGTGGTAGCTCTTCATCCGTATGAGGATGTGCCCCGCCGAAGGTGTGATCAGCCCCTTCGATTAGAAGTTTCTTTTTGTCGGAACTTGGGCAGTTTTCGTATAAGTGGTTGAGTTCCGTATGGGGAACCGATTCATCATTCTTTCCATGTATAAACATGCATGGAATGTAGAGTTCTCGTACCCGATTAATGGCTAATAACTTATCAGCATTGTTTCGCAAGTCGTCATAAACTACTTTTTTGACCTTGAAAACCTGACCTGTTCTACTGTTACTGACTTCGGTGTAGCCTTGTGATTCCCACTCATTTTTCAGTTTCTCACCCCAGCGCTGAGTGTAATCGGCAATTGCTGCCCAGGTGACTAAACTTATAATTTCATCGAATTCTGCTGCTGCCACGATAGCACAGTGTCCGCCTCGTGAATGACCAATGATGCCCATTCGATATTGGTCGAGGGTTTCCTGAGGTCCACTGATTTCCCCGCTGATGATAGCATCGATCACGGATCGTATATCCTGAAGATCCTGGGAGAACGTTTCGCGTTCGAGGTGTTCGGGTTGGTCAAAGGTATCAGAAACGTCGGCGTGGCCACTCATACCATTCAAGCTGAAGTTCATCGCGACAACAGCCAAACCCTGACTGGCAAGTTCGTAGCATACATCAGGAAATGGACCCCAGTCTTTGAAGCCCATAAATCCATGAACAAAGATAACTACAGGGAGGCTTTCCTGTGCCGGACGAGGCAGGTAGAGATCGTAACGAATGGGTAAACCCTCGGTGGATAGTATGGATCCTTGTTCTTTACGGACTGCAAAACTCATGACATTCGATCGTTTATGTTAAGTTCGGGTAACTTAACCCTTGTGCGAAGGGTGTTAACTTCTTTCATCTTGAGAAAACGCCAGCGACCTGGGCGAATATCTCCCAGCACCAATCCGGCAAATTCACTGCGTTTCAATGTAATTACTTCGGCACCCAGAGCCTCGAACATTCTGCGAACCAGGTGGTTTCGACCTTCATGAACAGTGAGCTGAACACTACGTGGATCCAATGTGCCTATTTGCACATGATACGCCTTCGCAGGTCCATCTTCAAGTTGAATTCCGGATTCCAGTTGGCGCACATCATCTTCCGTAATAATTCGATTCAACTCGGCTTGATACACCTTGTTAACTGTGTAGGAGGGATGCATGAGTCGATTGGCAAGATCACCATCATTGGTGAGCAAAAGTACCCCTGTTGTATTTCGATCAAGGCGCCCAACTGGGTATACGCGTTCACCAATTTCGGATTCGATCACATCCATGACCGTCTTGCGACCCTTTTCATCACTGGTTGTCGTAATGGTGTTTTTGGGTTTGTGCATAAGCACGTATTTGAAGGGCTCAAAACGGATGGTAACATCGTTAACAATGACGACATCGGTGGTCATGACACGCGTTCCAAGTTCGGTTACGACCTTACCATTCACTTTCACTTTGCCGGCTACGATTAGGTCATCGGCCTCTCGCCGTGCGCAAACACCACTATGGGAGATGTATTTGTTGAGACGAACTTCACTAGCAGGCTCCTGAAAATCCCGTTTACGAAATGGTGTATTCGTTTCTTCTTTGCGTTTACCGATGCCTTTGGGTCCAAATCCTTTGAAGGAATCTCGTGCCGGTTTACGATCACCAAAGGAGCGTTTGGGTCGTTCGTCGCGGTTGAAGGCGGGTTTGTCGCCATTGCGGGTGAAACTACGTTTTGGGCGATCTCCGGTTGAAGGACGATCTTCGCGTTCAAACGATCGTTTCGGACGATCTGACCGAGGGCGGTCGCTACGATCGAAGGATCTCTTTGGACGGTCTGACACTGGCCTATCGCTTCGGTCGAAGTAACGTTTGGGTCGTTCACTTCGGTCAAAACTACGTTCTGGTCGATCTTCGAAGCTGCGTGGTTTTTTATCGAACGATCGTTTAGGGCGATCGTCGCGACTGAAGGCTGGTTTATCGCTATCACGGGAGAAACTGCGTTTTGGCCGATCGCCTGTTGTAGGACGATCGCTGCGATCGAAGGATCTCTTTGGACGGTCTGACGCTGGCCTATCGCTTCGATCAAAGGAACGTCTAGCGCCTGGATGAGTAGCACCGGAACGGGGTCCACGGCGACGATCTGATTCAGTAGAGGCTTCAAAGGGTGGTGGTTTGTATCCTTTTTTGGGAATACGGGACTTGCGCTTTTTATCAGATGAATCACCATCCTGACCAGATGGGTCGGACGTTGAGCGGTCGTTTGAAGTCATACGAGATATTAGGATTCAGAGGGTTGGGCCGGATTCTGTTGCCGTTCGAGTTCGGCTTTAAGTTCGAGCATGAGCTGTCGATGTTCGGCCATATCGTCATCCTTGAGAATTTCTTCGATTTCACGAGGTTTGGGGAGTTCGGATACGGAATTAAGGCCAAAATGTTGAAGAAAGGTGTCTGAAGTGCGGTAGTACAAGGGCCGACCTGGTGTTTCTGCGCGCCCGGCAACTTCGATGAGATCTTTTTCCAGAAGAGTACGTACGACATACCCGGAGTCGACCCCTCGAATAAGGTCGAGTTCAGGTTTGGTTATAGGTTGTTTGTAAGCAATCACCGCAAGTGATTCAATGGCTGATTGGGAGAGTCGACGGGCAGCATTACGATGCTGGATGATGCGCAACCATCGATGTTGTTCAGTACGCGTTACAAAACTATAGCCTCCGGCAATCATCTCAATGCTATATGGACGGTGTTGATCCAAAAGCTCACGATTGATGCTATCAACGAGTTGATCCACATCCTGGTCGGTGATTTCAAGCTGCTCATCGGCTTCACGTAAGGTTGCCACGATCGTGGATGCATCAAGAGGTTCACCTGAGGCAAAAATTAGAGCCTCAACGGCTGCCTGAACCTGTTGAGCCTCAAAGGACCCGTATGTTGATGGATGGGATTGCATCTTTTTAAGTTACGGAAAAACCGAAGAGCAATCACGTATGTTTCAAATCAGGTCACACCGATAAGATGGTGTTTATGCGTGTGCTTGTAAAACGCCATAAGCAGCCGAAATGATTTCTTGCATGTTTTTTCGAATATGATCTTCGTGCCAACCTCCTCCGTAGGATAAGCCCACTTTGGGGGATGAGGTAATTTTTACTTTGGTGTTGTTTTTGTCAATTTCCTTGAGATAGATCGGAATATTTTCACCCCAGGAGAATAGACTTTCTCCACTTTTGACCACAATCCATCCAAAAACTTTATCGGAACTTGAAATTTTTAACCCTTTGATTTTTGGAACGACATGTAAAAAGGTGTCAAAAACTAGATTTTTTTCAATAGGCAACTCTAGTTCTATCTCTAGATTTCTAAAATCAGACGACATAATTCTCCCCAGATCTCGCAGTTCAGTAGTAAGTGAAGCTAATAACGACCTATTTTAATTAATTCGATGAATAAATAGGTCTAATAGAAAGAGTATACCAAATAAGTGGACCTTTGTTTCATTGAAGTTTTCTGCGAAACCGATAGACATATAGCACTAGGAATAGTTAGAATAACAATTATCAATTATTTTTATATAGAATTAATATTGTTCAATCACTTCTTTTATTTACGATAATCCGATCATAATAAGTGTTTAACTTATTGTAAATCATATAGATAAATATTTTTTGGTTATCAGTAAATAATTATTTGGATAAGATTTAACACCTAGTACTATTTGCTTTTATAATGGCTATTGAAAAGCTTGATTGTTTAATTTACATTCAGATATAGTTTATATCTTTTATTAATTGAGATTAGATTAAGATATACACTTATAAAAACAAAAAATCCTTAACTCTTTGAGGCGCAATTTATGAAGTCCACATTAATTATACTTATGATGCTTATGTATGTAAACATAAGCTATGCCCAATCGACCATCTACGAAGGCACCATGATTAAGGTTGAACTTACTCGGGTTCTCGATAGTGGAAAAGAAAAGGCTGGAAACAGAATAGATTTTGTACTGGCTGAGCCCATAACTTCAGGTGACAGAGTGGTGGTTCAAAAAGGTGCAAGAGTAGTTGGTACGGTTACTGAAGCTACAAAAAGCAAAATGGCTGGTCGGAAAGGTGAACTCAATTTTAGTGTAGATTTCTTGTATCTGCCTAGTGATAATAGGCCAATACGTTTGAGAGCACAACAAACTGGTAGTAGTGATGGCAAGTCACGAACTACTGCAGTTATAGCGGCTGCGGTAGTTGTAAATCCATTGTTCCTGGTTGTGAAAGGAAAAAATATTGTAGTTCAGCCAGGCACTTTATTTGATGTATTTATTGACGAAACGTTTGAATTATAAATACTTTGACTATTTATGCGTCAAAAGGCATTGAGACAAAATCGATGCCTTTTTATTTATATGACATGAATTATCGAAAAGTTAGGGCAACACCTACATTTATAGTATTGTATTCACTAAAGGTGTAATCTCCATTGAAATGCAAGAATAGCACTTTTAATTTAGCTCCGAGAGATACAAAATTTGATTTTGTATTCACTAACAAGGTAACTGGATTCTTGATCACTGATTCATAATTAACGAGTTGATCGTTCACTTTGCCCTGATACAAAACTCCAAAGTCGCCTCTGGCTAGTAAAGTACTAGAAACATTTTGATAACCTATAGTTGCATAGGCCGTTATGAGAGGTAGATCAATTGATCCAATAAACTGTATGGTTTTTGATTCTGTCTCTAGACGCAAGCTGGAAGGTTCTGATACTGAGCCAAAAAATAGTGTGAAAGTATCCATTTGTTCAGAATCTGCAAGTTTTTTTGAAACATAAGCCACACTATATGCGCCAAAAATAGCAAATTGATATGGTGATAGCTGTGGAATACCAACATATTGACCTAGCTTATGTTTGACACCGAAGCCTATTAACCCAAGATCCACGTCGTGTGAAACTGAATTAGGAACTCCTCTAAAAAGAATGTCAGTATTTGGAATCAATCCTATACCAATTTGTCCAAAAGGAATAGGGACGGCATTGATGGGTAGGGTTGATCCTAGTCCCCCAGGAAAATCAAGTTCTGCACTGATTGGATTATATCCTGATGTGGAGGGGATGGAAATAGCTAATGGTGTAGAAGAAGAGAAACCGCTAAGTGTGGGTAAGACTGCTGTTGGAACTTTAACGTATTCTAGGCCTATTGGAGTAAAACTTTGTTCGGATCCTGGAATAATGACTAAACTAGATCCTATTCGTAGATCAAATCCAAATATATCATGTGTTTTTGCAGATGATATCCATGTAGTATTCATACCTATGTTAATAGACTTTAAAACAGGACTAAAATAGCCATTAGCTAAAATATTTAAATCCTCTTTAAGTATGGTAATGGAAGCAAAGTCTTGAGGGGATTGAGCTTTAATTTTAACTGGTTGAAGTAATGGGACAAAAAAAAATGTTCCTATGATAAAACGAAAGAGCTTCATATTTAAAAAGTAATCGAAAAGTCAAAAAAATCATTTAAATAAATGAAATAAACAGCTATTTCCCAATACAAAACCGACTGAAGATCGAGTCCAGAATATCCTCGTTGGTGATCTCTCCAGTGATATGACTAAGTTCAATCAACGCACCTCGCAGATCAACCGAAATGAACTCATTACTAGAGCCTTCGGCTAATCGCGCGAGTGCCGATTGCACAAATGATCTGGTCTTAGCCAGGGCATCCCGATGACGCGTGGCCGTGATCACCAAACTTCCCGCTTCACTATGATGACGCCCTAGAGCCCGATCGAGCAAGACCTGCTTCAGCCGATCAATGCCCTCACCGCGCGCTGCTGATATCGCTATATCATAGGCCTCCGCTTCTTGCTTATCCTTTGCCAAATCCATTTTATTGCCTACATGGATCATCGGCTTATCCGGATGCTCTTTCTTCAGACGCCCGAAGGCCTCGGTTCGTCCATGCTCCGTACTCATATCACTAAGTACCATCACCACATCGGCTTCAGTGATGGCTTTTTCCGACCGCCTCACCCCCTCGGCTTCGATCACATCTTCCGTTTCCCGTAAGCCGGCTGTATCGATAAGCTTGAAATAGATCCCGCCATAGGTCCAGTCCGCATCGATCGTATCGCGTGTCGTCCCGGCAATGTCACTTACAATGGCACGCTCTTTTCCGATCAGGGCATTCAGAAGCGTTGATTTACCCGCGTTGGGTCGGCCGACCAGCACCGTGCGCACCCCATCCCGGAGCAGACGACCCGTCTCATAGGTCTCGAGCAAGTCCTGGATCTGCCGGTCCAGATCTTCGAGCAAACTTCTCAAGGCTGAGCGATCAGCAAATTCAACATCCTCCTCTATAAAATCAAGCTCCAGCTCGAGCATCGCCGTAGCATCGATGATGGCCTGACGAAATCGGGCAACAAACTCACCCAAGGCGCCATCCAACTGCTGCTGTGCGGCCTGCAGGGCCCGCCGACTCTTGGCATGAATCATATCGGCCACCGCCTCTGCCTGCGAAAGCTCCAATTTCCCATTCAGGAAGGCCCGCATTGTGAACTCACCCGGTTCGGCCATGCGAATCCCGGTCGACAAGATCGTCTCGAGCACCGACTGAGTTACCAGAACACCCCCGTGACAGGAAATCTCAACCGTATCCTCACCAGTATAGGATCTGGGAGCACGAAATACCGTTGCTACCACCTCGTCCACAATCACTCTATCCCGTTCAATACGACCAAAATGAGCCGTATGCGAAGGCTGATCCTCCAGTTTCTTCCCACGAAATATCGTATCGAGCAAGGCAACAACACCCTTGCCCGACGCACGTATCACCGCAATCCCCCCTTCACCAGGAGGAGTAGCAATGGCAGCGATGGGAGAGGAGGAGATCAAGAAATAAGAATTGAAGAGTTGAAGAGGTAAAGAGTTGAGGAGGTGAAGAGTTGAAGAGGGGGAAATTTATCTATAAAGTAACCTTCAACTCTTCAATCATCAATCTTCAACTCTTACTTAACGTCTCCCATCAGCTTTTTGATAACAGGGCTGATGAGGAGGGCCACTAGGCCGACGCCGGCGGTGGTGTAGAAAATCATCTGGAACTGCTCAGGTAGCAAGGATGGATTGGCGGTGATGGCAGCATCGTTGAAACGACCTGCCAGGAGTCCTGCAATAAGGTTACCCAAAGCCGAGGCCATAAACCAAATTCCCATCATCTGTCCAACGAATTTCTTGGGTGATAACTTCGTGATCGAACTTAATCCCACCGGACTCAAGCACAATTCTCCCATGGTGTGGAGCAAATAGGTGAGCACCAGCCATCCAGGACCAGCTCCTGCTTCATTGGCAAGCGCGATGTTAGCCGCAAAAACGAGCACGAAAAATCCTAAACCCAGCTGAATCAATCCAAGGCCGAATTTGACAGGCATACTCACTTCTTTGCGCGCATTCGCCAAAGCAACCCAAAGCCATCCAAAGACCGGTGCCAACAGAATAATAAAGATCGAGTTAATCGACTGGAACCAGCTGGTTGGCAAGAGCCAACCCATCACCTCACGGTTCGTATAGCGCTCGGCAAAAAGGTTTAACGATGAGCCAGCCTGCTCAAATCCACTCCAGAACATGGCAGCGGCAAAAAAGAGGAAAATGATCACTAATACTCGTTTGATCTCTTCTCCACTCAGTTTTCCAAATAGGATTACATAAGCAAAAAAGGCTGCAACAAGACCCAGAATGATATAGGCAGAGCCTTGAGCTATTGCTAATGGATTGATTTCAATCCCACCTGTAGCAATCATCAGAACCAGAGCTGTAAGAGCCACACCTGCTGATATTAGACCCATTTTGATCCTAGATAGCGTGGCATCACTATGAGTAACCGGGGGATGAATACCCACCTGCTGAAGATTTTTTTCCGTGAGTTTAAACTGGATTAATCCCAATACCATACCCACACCGGCGATACCGAAGCCCAGGTGCCAATCCACTTTCTCGCCAAAAAATCCAACAATAAGTGGAGCGAGGAAGGCTCCCAAATTAATGCCCATGTAAAAAATGGAGAATCCTGCATCGCGTCGCGCACTTTCCTGGTCGGTGTACAGACCGCCCACAATAGTACTGATATTCGGTTTCAGCAGTCCGGTACCGATCACGATAAGCATCAGCCCTACAAAAAAGGACACATTCGAAGGCAAGGCCATGCTAAAGTGTCCGGCTGCGATAATCATCCCGCCGTACCAAATCGCCTTCCGCTGACCGAGGAAGTTATCTGCCAGCCATCCTCCGGGAAGAGCCAGAAGGTATACGAACATAGTATATAGTCCGTATATGGCCGTAGCCGTGATGTCGTCCAGTCCGAGGCCACCTCGATCGATCGTGGCTACCATATACAAAACCAGGATGGCACGCATCCCATAGTAGGAGAATCGCTCCCACATTTCGGTGAAGAAGAGTGTTGAAAGACCTTTTGGGTGACCAAAAAAGGACCGGTCGTCGGTGAATGCCTCGTTGGAAGAAGTTGTACTCATAATGAGATGCGCATAATGTTGACGCCATCCGGGCGCCGCGGAGTGTCGGTACACGTGAACGTGCCATAATACCAAACCCATCAGGCTCTTGCAACACGCAAATCGTTGGAGTGACTTAAGAAATGCGCTTTCTTTGGATGAACGATCTCCAATGCATACCTTGGATCAGTTTTCAATATACCATGCATGAGGATGACAGATTTTAATGCTATTCAGGCTCCACGGGGAGCTGCACTAAGCTGCAAAGGTTGGCATCAGGAAGCAGCATTGCGAATGCTGATGAACAATCTGGATGCTGAAGTGGCTGAACGTCCAGCCGATTTGGTCGTTTACGGTGGTACGGGCAAAGCAGCCCGGAATCCGGCCGCTTTTGAGGCCATCGTGCGCACACTAAAAGGTCTCAACAACGATGAAACCCTGCTCATTCAGTCGGGTAAGCCCGTTGGCGTATTTCGTACCCACGACCAAGCCCCCCGGGTCCTCCTTGCCAACAGTCACCTCGTTCCACGCTGGGCCACTTTTAATGAATTTCGTCGCCTGGAGCAACTCGGTCTCACGATGTACGGCCAGATGACGGCAGGTTCCTGGATCTACATCGGCAGTCAGGGCATTGTGCAGGGCACCTACGAAACCTTCGCCTCTTGTGCCGACAAGCATTTCGGCGGATCCCTCGAAGGACGCCTGGTCGTCACGGCAGGTCTTGGTGGCATGGGTGGAGCCCAGCCGCTGGCCGCCACCATGTGTGGAGCCGCCTTCCTCGGGATCGAGGTCGACGCCTGGCGGATCCAACGGCGCGTCGAAACGGGTTACTGCGACCGGATGGAGACCGACCTCGACCGCGCCCTCGAGCTCGTGCTCGACGCCCGCGACAAGAAACAAGCCTTGTCTGTAGGACTGCTTGGCAATGCTGCCGAAGTCATGCCCGAGCTCGTGCGCCGCGGCATCGTGCCCGATGTGGTGACCGATCAAACCTCAGCACACGATCTGCGTGTGGGCTACATCCCATCCGGATACAGCCTGACCGAAGCCGCCGACCTGCGCTCCCTAGAGCCCGCCGCCTACGACGAGGCCGTGCTCGACAGTATGCAGACCCATGTCCAGGCCATGCTCGACCTGAAAGCCAAAGGTGCCGTCGTATTCGATTATGGCAATAACCTCCGCGGACAAGTGGCCGACCGCCGGGGCATGACCCAGGCCTTCGACATTCCCGGTTTTGTGCCTCAGTATATACGTCCACTGTTCTGCAAAGGCAGCGGACCCTTCCGCTGGGTGGCACTATCAGGCAACCCCGCTGATATCGATGTCACCGATAAGGTGATCATGGAGACTTTCCCCCATAAAGAAAGCCTGCAGCGCTGGATGAAGATGGCTCGTGAGCGAATCCACTTCCAGGGCTTGCCCGCCCGCATCTGCTGGCTCGAATATGGCGAACGCGCTGAGGCGGGCGACCGCTTCAATCACCTCGTCCGCACCGGCAAGGTCGAGGCACCTATAGTGATCGGCCGCGATCACCTCGACACCGGATCGGTGGCCTCGCCCAACCGCGAGACCGAGGCTATGCTCGATGGATCCGACGCCATCGCCGACTGGCCGCTGCTCAATGCCATGCTCAACACGGCATGTGGGGCCAGCTGGGTGTCGCTGCACCATGGCGGTGGAGTCGGGATCGGATATTCCATCCACTCGGGTATGGTCATCGTCGCCGATGGCACCGATAGCGGAGCCGAACGCCTCCGGCGCGTGCTCGCCGCCGACCCAGGCACGGGCGTAATGCGCCATGCCGATGCCGGCTACGATATCGCCATCACCACCGCCAAAGAGCGTGGTGTAAAGCTTCCCATGATTAACGGCATTTGATTCCGCTATGCAGCTTCGACTTCAACATCTCTACTCCGATCTGGATGCCCGACTGGCTTCGCTTGAGCAGCATCATCCTGAAGTAACAATCTCGCGTGATCGTGTTGAACAGGCCCTCCGCGATGGAACATCCTATTACGGCATTAACACCGGATTCGGAGCCCTGGCCTCCACACGAATTGATCCACAACAGTTGGGTAAGCTTCAGGAAAACCTCATCCGCAGTCATGCTGTGGGGGTTGGAACCCTGATTCCGAAAGCGATCTCCAAACTGATGCTAGGACTCAAGGCGCATTCTCTCGGTCTGGGCTACTCGGGGATATCGACGGAAACCTTCAAACGTTTGGTCGTTTTTTATAACAAAGGACTCGTCCCGGCGATTCCAAGTCAGGGTAGCGTTGGGGCCTCCGGCGACCTTGCTCCACTCGCACACATGTCGCTCCCTCTCCTTGGATTGGGACATTTTTGGAATGATGAGAGCACAGCTACGATCCCGGCCGATGAGGTACTCAAAGCGCATGGCCTTGAGCCCATCCAACTTCAGGCTAAGGATGGATTGTCGCTGATCAATGGTACCCAAATGATGCTGGCCTACGGCGCCTACATCCTGGAAAAAGCCCTCCAACTCGCTCAGTCTGCAGATATTCTTGCTGCGATGAGCCTGGAGGCATTACAAGGCAGCATCACCCCTTTTGATGCCGGGATCCATGCCGTGCGTCCACATCCCGGTCAGGAGAAGGTGGCCGAAAATGTGAGAACGCTCCTGGTCGATAGCGAAATCCTGGAATCGCATCGTGATTGCGGCAAGGTTCAGGATCCCTATTGTCTGAGATGCGTCCCACAGGTGCACGGCGCCTCACGGGATGCCCTCGGGTATGCCGCCCGCGTGATCGAAATCGAACTGAATAGCGTCACCGACAATCCCCTGGTCTTTGAAGATCGTATCGTAAGTGGTGGAAATTTCCATGGTCAGCCACTGGCACTGGCACTGGACTTCGCGGCGATCGCCCTCGCCGAGTTGGCGAGTATCAGTGAGCGACGCACCTATCTGTTGCTCGAGGGGCATGATGGCTTACCGGCTTTGCTGATGCGGGAAACCGGCATCAACTCTGGATTCATGATCCCGCAGTACACCGCTGCTGCTTTAGTGTCAGAAAATAAGGTGCTGTGCCATCCTGCTAGTGTCGATACCATCCCTACCAGCCTGGGGCAAGAAGATCATGTGAGTATGGGAAGCGTGAGTGCGCTCAAATTACTCAAGGTACTCGAAAATGTGGAACATGTGCTGGCCATCGAACTCCTGACGGCGTGTCAGGCCCTCGATTTTCGTCAACCGCTCATGCCGGGCAAGGGCGTTGCCGTATGCCATCAATATGTTCGAGATCTGATCCCGCATGCTACCGAAGATTACCTGGTAAGCGATGATCTGCAGCGCTGTGCGCAGATTGTGCGTGAGCATCGACTGTCAGGGGTCTTAAAACATCACGATATATCGTTACACTAAAATGCCTATTCTTCGAAATATCGGTTATCTGGCACGATGCAGTGGCCCGAATCAGCATGATGAAGATGCCCTGAAGCATGCGGCGGTTGTCTGGGATCATGAGCACATCACTTGGGTCGGACAGGAAAAAGATTTGCCAACCGGTCTGCCAGATCAGCCGGAATTCGACGCCGGCGGAGCCATGGTAATACCAGGCCTGATCGACTGTCACACCCACTTAGTGTTCGGCGGATGGCGTACCGATGAGTTTGTACGGCGGATCAAAGGGGAGGATTATACGATCATCGCCGCATCTGGTGGAGGCATCCGACGCACAATGCAGCAAACACGCGAGGCCAGTCTAGAGGAGCTTGTTCAGCGGGGGATTGAACATCTCGACCGGATGATTCAACTCGGGGTAGTGCATGTGGAATGCAAAACGGGGTATGGATTGTCACTCGAGGAAGAAATCCGCCAGCTGGATGCCGCCCGTGCTATCGATGCGGGTCACCCGGTGAGGCTCACGCAGACCTTTCTGGGGGCGCATGCCGTGCCGCCGGAGTTTCAGTCGGCCGATGCCTGGATCGACTATCTCATTGCCGAGGTCATGCCCCTGGTGGCCAGACGTTCTGATGTGCGTTTTGCCGATATTTTTGTTGAAAAGGGGGCTTTTACGGCTGATCAGGCCCGACGCTATCTGAGGGCAGCTGCGGAGTTGGGCTTTGGACTCAAGCTCCATGTAGATCAGCTCAGTGATGGAAATGGGGCTGCCTTAGCGGCTGAGATGGGTGCGGTGTCGGCCGATCATCTCGAGTATGTGAATGAGGATGGCATTAAGGCTCTGGCGAAATCCGGTACGGTGGCGGTCAGTCTGCCGATTGCCAGCATGGTGCTGGCGAAACCGTCGCTGCCTGCGCGCAAGCTGATGGAGGCTGGGGTTCCAGTGGCCGTGGCGACCGATTTCAACCCAGGGAGTGCGCCAAGTTACGATATGCATCTGGCGATGTGGCTGGCGTGTACCTATCAGCGAATGACCCCGGTCGAGTCCCTCATGGGCGCTACCCGGTATGCTGCGCGGGCGATAGGCAGGGAGCATGATTTGGGCAGTATCGAGGTGGGCAAATTAGCATCAATGGCCATAATTGAAGCTGAGCATCCAGATGAGTGGATGTATCATTACCGCCAAGGTACCTGCGTGAGGACGTTCGTGCGGGGGAAGTAGTTAACACATTATTGAACCACTGATTATACTGATAACACAGATATAGTTATTCCGACTTCATCTGTGTTGTCTGTGCTTTCTGTGGTTCAATCCATCCGTGTTATCTGTGCTATCTGTGGTTAGTTGATGAACCACTGAAAGGATAGCTGTTCTATTTACACTCGCTAATGCTGCTGAGCCGCTAAGCCGCACTTCCTTCTATCGGCTTGATGCAGTCGAGTTCCATTTTGTTCTGATTTCTCTCTTCTTCCAAGTCATAATCATCCTGGAGGCCTAGCCAGAATTTCGCACTCGTTCCGAAATACCTGGAAAGTCGCAGCGCAGTGTCTGCCGTTATTCTACGTTTACCTTTAATGATTTCAGAAATGCGCGTCTGAGGCAGGAACGTCTCCTTTGCCAAACGGTACGCGGATATCTCCATGGGAATTAGGAATTCCTCCAAAAGGATCTCACCTGGGTGTATGTTCTTTAGCTTTTCCAGCCTATTGGCAGGAGGAATACGAAGATCGATGACATCCTGCGCATTATTGATCATTCTTAATTTTCGACGTGCAACATCCTGAATCACGTTCGGCAATTTATTTGACCGAGTACCATTCCAGATTTTTTCGGATTCTTTATCGCCAAAAGATTTGATCATTGGTATTGCGATGCGTTACTAACGCGAAAGGTAAGTAATTATATTCATCTGGCAAACTCTTTATCTGTGTTATCTGTGCTTTCTATGGTTAGTAATTGAACCACTGATGACACTGATTAACACAGATGTGATTGTTCTGATATCATATGTGTTATCTGTGCTTTCTGTGGTTAATTAATGCACTATAACAACCTCCTCTGTCGGAACTCTGAATCGGGGCCCCCAAACTCCTTCCTCTGTTCCCTTTCCTACAGCAACGATCATGTTGATTTCTGCCCGGCGGGGAAGATTTAAAGCACGTTTGACACGTTTTTCATCTAAACCCTCCATCGGACACGTGTGGAAGCCTTCTGATGCAACTGACAACATGAACGTTTGAGCGGCAAGCGCACACGATTTGTGCACAACTATTCGCTGTTGGGCTCGACCTCCTGCTTGATAGAATGGTTTACGTATTCCCATAACAAAACTGATAGTTCTCCTAATCAAGGTCATCAATCCGAAGGGGTCGTTGGCATACATCAGTGGCATAAGTTTTCCGTAATAATCGATCCCCGATTTTTGGAGTTTTGTCGGTTCACCAACGATCGTACTTTTGATCTTATTTAAGTTCCACTTAGCTCTTTCGCGCCACTTATCTGCTCGGGTGACAAAAACAACCATGTGTTTTGCCGTTTTTGCTGCTCTTTGGTCGAGACAAAGTGGTACAAATCGTTCGAGTTCCTTTTCAGATCGTATCCAATGAAACTCCCATAATTGCATATTACTGCTGTTGGGTGATAGTATGGCACGATCCAGACTCTTTATCATGACCTCATCGGGCACGTCAACGGAAGGATCAAATGATCGGTTAGATCGTCTATGGTCGACGATTCTTTGAAATTCGTTTGATAGCATTTTCTATTTATGGGATGGAGTACATAGGTGCAGGGGCGAAAAATCTTTCGCCCTACGGATTGGATTAGGGTGTAATGTACGAGCGAATTTGTGTTTTGGGGCGGAAAATCTTCCGCCCCAACATTCTTCGTTCGTAAACATAGATAGGCCATACCATCACATGATCACCCCCCCCACGAAACGCTCTTTGCACATCTTCTGTTCTTTCCTTCAACTTCGACCATCCATTAAACATTTTTAAACCTTCAACCGTCTCCCCTATGATCACTCCCGGTAAAAAAATCGACACCTCCTTTTCTCTCGAAATCGTGCGTAACGGCAACATCGAAACGGTAAAATTGAGCGAGCTTCTAGATAAGCCTCTGATCATCTCCGTCTACATGAAAAACAACACCGGTAGCTGCGACAATCAGAATAAATCCCTAGCAGATCATACTCAAGAAATCATGGCCAAAGGCTATCATTTGATGGCTGTAAGCAAAGATGGATGCAAATCGCATCAGAAGTATGCCGAAAAATTGGGAATATCCTATATATTAGCCTCAGACCCTGATACCTTGGTATCAAAAGCCACCGACTCCATCGTTGAGAAATCAATGTATGGTAAAACCTACGAAGGACCTGCTCGTTCAGCATTTGTCGTAGGTCGAGATGGAACAATTTTAGCAGTCATCGAGAGTGTAGATACCAAAAATCACGGGCAAGAACTTATCAACCTGATCGCCAGCTTGTAAAAGCAGGCCATTGGCCGCACCCATCGTATATGTCCACACTTGTTATCGTAGAGTCGCCCACGAAGGCTAAAACCATCCGAAAATTTCTCGGTAAAGGATTCACTATTGATTCCTCTTACGGCCATATTCGTGATCTGCCGGCTTCCGCGAAAGAAATTCCAGCCAACCTTAAAAAGCACAAATGGGCTTCTCTTGGAATCAATGTGGATGATAATTACGAACCGATCTATGTGATCTCTACTGAAAAGAAGAAAGTAGTAACGAAACTCAAGCAGCTCCTATCTGATGCGGATGAGTTGATTCTGGCAACGGACGAAGACCGCGAGGGTGAAGGCATCTCCTGGCACCTTCAGGAAGTGCTCAAACCCAAAGTGCCTGTGAAACGCATGGTCTTTCATGAGATCACCCAGGAAGCCATCGAGCACGCCCTGGAGAATTTTCGTGAGATTGATATGAATCTCGTCAACGCTCAGGAGGCTCGCCGGGTACTCGATCGCCTTGTGGGTTACTCTGTATCGCCTGTACTATGGAAGAAGATAGCCCCTGGATTGTCCGCCGGACGCGTTCAGTCGGTCGCCGTCCAAATGCTCGTACAGCGTGAACGCGAGCGCATCGCCTTCCAAAAAGCGCAGTATTGGGATTTGCTGGCTGTTTTATCGCCCCAATCAGCAAAGAATAGTACCTTCCAGGCTCAGATGACCCATCTCGATGGGCAGCGTCTGGCTACGGGGAAAGATTTCGATGAATCGACTGGAAGCCTTAAAAAGGGATCCAAAGTGATCCTGTTGAATAAGGCACAGGCCGACACCCTGCAGGAATCCCTAAAAAATGCGCTTTGGCAGGTTACAGACATCAACACCTCCACAGAGAAACGGAGTCCGGCACCTCCTTTTATTACCTCGTCCTTACCACAGGAAGCCAACCGCAAATTTGGCATGAGTGCACGTGAGACCATGCAAGTGGCACAGCGTCTGTACGAGAATGGATTCATCACCTACATGCGTACAGACTCCACAAATTTGAGCTCGCAGGCCATTCAGGCTGCACGAAGCGCTGTTGAAGAGCTTTATGGCAAAGAGTATTTGTTTGAGCGAGTACGCACCTACAATAAGAAGGCCAAAGGTGCTCAGGAAGCCCACGAGGCCATACGTCCTGCTGGTAGCAGCTTCAAAACCCCGCAGCAGACCGGCCTTTCCGGTAATGAATTTAAACTCTACGATCTGATCTGGAAACGCACCATGGCTACCCAGATGGCGGATGCTGTTCTGGAGTTTACTAATGTCGAAATTGAGGCAAAAGCAGCAAAAGAAGCCGCCACTTTTAAGGCATCCGGTAAAACAATCGTATTTCCAGGATTTTTCCGCGCCTACGTTGAAGGCTCGGACGATCCAGATCTAGCCCTGGATAATCAGGAGTCTGAATTGCCGGCCATGAAAACAGGACAATCACTCGATTGCCATGAACTCAGCGCAAAAGGACACGAGACGAAACCACCGGCACGCTTCACCGAAGCTACGTTGATCCGTGAACTAGAGCGTAATGGTGTTGGACGTCCAAGTACCTATGCCAGCATCATCAGTACCATCCTTGATCGCCAGTATGCGCTAAAACAAGGAACCGCACTGGTACCTACATTTACCGCCTTTGCGGTCACCACTTTACTCGAAATGCACTTTCCGGATTTAGTCGATTCCGGATTTACCAGCGAAATGGAAGAGAAACTCGACGATATCGCTCGAGGACAACAAGACTGGATCGACTATCTCGATACCTATTATAAAGGTGATAAGGGACTTAAAACCGCTATCGATATCCAGGAATCCCAGATTAATCCACTGAATGCCCGTAAAATAGAGTTGCCGATTAAACATCTGGATGGTTTTGAAATTTTCGTCGGAAAATTTGGACCCTACATCCAATATTCTGAAAACGGCGAGGTCATCAATACTTCCCTACCAGCCGACATGCTGCCTGGTGATGTGAGTGTCGACAAACTCAAACAACTGATCACGCACGCCGAAGAGGGTCCTCGTTCACTGGGTAAAGATCCTGAATCAGGTTTAGATATTTTCGTTCTAACGGGTCGTTTTGGTCCTTATGTTCAAGTGGGTGAAGCCACACCCGAGAATAAAAAGCCAAAACGGGCCAGTTTGCTCAAAGGGATGAGTATGGAATCGGTCGATCTGGAGATGGCTCTTTCCTTGCTGAGTCTACCACGGCTTGTTGGAAATCACCCAGATACCGGAAAAGAAATTCGTGCCGGACTCGGGCGTTTTGGTCCTTATGTAGTTCACGATGGTACCTTTAAATCGTTGGGTAAAGACGACAACGTACTCACCGTTGATCTTGATCGAGCTGTAGAATTGCTATCCCAAAAAGCTGCCGGTAAACGAGGTGGAGCAGCAGAAAGTCTGGCTAGTCTTAAGCACCCTGTTTCAGGTGAATCAATCTCCGTTTTGAATGGTCGTTATGGTCCGTATATTAAATACGGTAAGCTCAACGTGAGTCTGCCTAAGAATACAGATCCGGCGACACTTACTCCTGAGCAGGCAGCCGCATTGATACAGGAGAAGGCGTCAAAACCAAAATAATGGTCGGAAGGTAAAGCGATGGAAAAAAGCGACCTTTGCTTTAAGTATCCTGTTAATCTGAACATGCTTGACCTGGCAACCTTGGTCAATATGTATCGCAGTAGGGGTATTCCATCAAAGCCTGAACCTGGGGGATTCTTTTGTTGTCCGGTTACCCATCGTCTGGTAAAAGAGGCTAAAAATTGGTTTAATATTCATTATTCACAAGCTGGATGGGATTTACTTCTCACCCCAGGTTGTAATGGCTATCCTCTTACTTCTGTAGAATTTAATATCATGGGAGTGATCCATAGCCTGCCTAAAAGTGAAGTAAACCGTGAAAAACTGGAAAGTAGTTGCGGAGTTGTGGGTCAGCTTGCACATATCATTATCAATGATCTCCGTGCGTTTGGTTTTATCGAGGAAGATGAACACGGACATTTTGAACTCAGTATGGATGGCGATAAAGCCCTGCAAGGATTTGCAAAGCGTGTGTATGAGAAGCGATTCTCTCCAGAGATGCTTCTCATCAAACGCAATATTATCGCCGAGCCCAAAATTGATAAGGCTCGTAAAGCAAACGACGATCAGATCAGCCTCTTTTAAGCCAGGCTTTCTTCACGGCCTCCGCCACTTTTTCTGCAACGCCTGGCTGGAATGGACTCGGTACGATTTCATCTTCGTTGGGATGTGCAACACAAGTCGCAATGGCCTCAGCAGCAGCAACGTACATATCACGCGTTAAGTCGGTAGCACGAGCATCTAAGGCACCACGGAAAATTCCTGGGAAAGCTAGCACATTATTGATTTGATTAGGAAAATCAGAGCGACCAGTAGCGATTATACGAGCTCCTGCAGCATGCGCTTCATCCGGCATGATCTCTGGAATCGGATTTGCCATAGCAAAAATGATCGGGTCTTTTTTCATGGTTGCAATCATCTCACCTGTTAATGTGCCAGGTTGCGATACCCCGATGAATACATCTGAATCTCGCACTGCATCAGCAAGAGTACCCACAATACCAGATCGGTTAGAGATCTCCGCGATTGCATCTTTTTCTGAGTTCATGTGATCACGTCCTTTGGAAAGAACACCCCGGCTATCGCATACGATGACGTCCTGAACACCAGCATGCATAAGCAAATGCAGGATCGCAACGCCTGCAGCTCCTGCACCGTTAATAACAACACGCTGATCTTTGAGTTCCTGTCCGATCACTTTCATGGCATTAATCATCCCTGCCAGGGTAACGATAGCTGTACCATGTTGATCGTCATGCATCACCGGGATCGGAAGCTCTTCTTTTAGACGACGCTCAATCTCAAAACAACGAGGGGCTGAAATATCCTCCAGATTGATACCACCATAGGTGGGTGCGATTGCCTTTACCACGGCAATGATTTCTTCTGTGTCCTGCGTATTTAATACTACCGGAACAGCATCCACATTACCAAAATGTTTGAATAAAACCGCTTTCCCTTCCATCACAGGAAGCGCGGCTTCTGGACCAATATTTCCGAGACCCAGAACGGCAGATCCATCAGAGACAACGGCCACCATGTTTCCTTTACATGTATAGGTATAGGCCTTGCTGACATCCTCATGGATGTCTAAACAAGGTTGGGCAACACCGGGTGTGTATGCAATACTAAGATCAAAAGCATTCTGAAGAGGCATCTTCGACCTAATCTCTACTTTGCCTTGTGTTTTAGCGTGTGCTTCTACCGATAGCCGACCGTAATCAGGAGTTTCTTGAGACATGATGAATAGTATATAATAATTATATATTTAGTTCTCCGATATTCATAAAGCATAAAAAATAAGCTTTTTAGGCCTTAATACCATAAAAAAAGCCCGATTGATACACAATCGGGCTTGTTATGAACAAAAGGCTTTATTTCCTTGATTTGAGAGCTATTTGACCTCGGCAGGATAGCTATTATTTCCTTGCTCGATATCTGCCATACGTCTGCTTGGGTCAATCTGGATCCCTTTTATTGATTCAGGGCTACCTTGTATCATTATTGTATAGGTAGGGTTAACCCATGTCCAATCTGGAAGGATTGTACGTCTGACAGAAGGATCTTCAACTGGCTTTTCTCCACGCATCAGATCCAGAGGTATATAGAACAATTCCTTCCTTCCATCAGAAAATTCAACCAGAAGATCGACCGGCATAACCATCTTTTGATTTCGCTTAAGAACCACTTGGGTCATACCTTGTTCGGCAGTAACCGACTCGATAGCGTAATCTATCGTATGCGTCGAGTTCACAAAATAATCGATGTACCAGTCGAGTACCATCCCGCTTTCTTTTTCCATCACCCGAATAAAATCGTTCGCGTTTGGATGTTTAAATTTCCAGGTGTTATAGTAATTCATCATACCACGATCTAGAGCTTCCTGACCAATGACATAACCCAATTGTTGGAGGAAAACAGCACCTTTGCCATAGGCAGCCGTGCTGTAGGCTGCATTGGTATTAAAATGATCGGCGTGTGTAATCATTGCCTCTTCGCGACCCGAGCGAACAATACCGTAATAGCTGCGATACGAACCGCCGTGTACGTCGGCTCCTGCCGGACCATTGATCTCATTCATCACAATCGCTGAGGCATAACTGGTGAAGCCTTCATCCATCCAGGCAACTAAACTTTCGTTAGAAGCCAATACACACTGGTACCAACTGTGTACGAGTTCGTGAACCGTAACACCGAGTAGACTTCCAAATGGACGATGTCCGGTGATGAGAGTTCCCATAGGATACTCCATCCCGCCATCGCCCCCCTGAATCACGGAGTACTCTTTGTAAGGATACACACCAAATCGGCGGTTCATGATCTCAAACGCTTTCGCTGTTGGCTCCGGTAGATTCTTCCAGTTCGAGGTTTGATCGCCAGGCTGATAGAAAAATCGTAATAGTGGGCCATTTTCCATCTGATAGGTTACGTGTACGTAATCAGGATCGGCCGCCCACATGAAATCAGGAACATTCGGGGATTTAAAATGCCAGGTAAGCTCTTTACTATTTGCACGCTTCACCGGTTTAGAGCTGTCTTCATATCCATGGCCTATCTCCTGACCATTTTGCAAATACCCGGTCCCAGCTACCACATAGGAACTATCGATGGTAAGTTTTACTTCAAAATCACCAAAAATGGGATAAAACTCGCGTGCAATGTACGGATTCGGATGCCATCCCATGTAATCATAATTGGCCATTTTAGGATACCATTGAGACATAGAGTAGCGTATACCTTCGGCATTATCACGTCCAGCACGACGTATTTGTAGTGGAACCTGTGCTTCAAACTCCATCTCAAAAACAGTGCTTGAGTTAGGTGCAATGGGTTTATCTAGCTTAACCTCCAGAATGGTTCCCTCAGTAGAGTGTGCCTGAGCTTTTCCATCATGCGTTAGACTTAGTACCTTCATATACCCTATTTCATCAGGACCCAATTTCGAAATACGATCACCTACTCTTCGATCCGGATCGGGAAGTGTGAGGGATCGAACATCCATCGCGCTTCCAGGTTGGAAAGCATTGTAGTATAAATGATAGTACACATGGGTGAGGGTATCTGGCGAATTATTTGTGTAGACCAATCGCTGAGTACCGGTATAACGGTTTGTTTCTACATCCATACGAACATCCATGGTGTAGTCTGCACGCTGCTGCCAGCGATCGGGCTGAGCCTGCACAAGGCTTGATACAAAAAAGAGTACCACCGCAAAGGAAATCATTCGAGACATCATAATTCTGATTTAAATATGAAACATGAACTGGAAAATAGGTTAAACTTTGGAACAGAACAGATAAATTTCAAGGCAGCAAGGCAGCTTATGGCCTTGTTACATACGATGCAAGTCTTTTATTGAAAACCCTTGTTTAATTGATGCATTGTTGCCTTGTTTATCTGATGCCTTGTTTTTCTGTTGCCTTGATTTTCTATTCAAAACCCGCCTCTTCCCGCCAGAGCCCTTCCCAAGGTGGCTTCGTCAATAAACTCAAGCTCTGATCCCATGGGTATTCCCTGAGCGATTCGGGTAATTTTAATGTCGAATGCCTGAAGCAGTTTTTGGATATAATAGGACGTTGCCTCTCCCTCCGCATCCGGATTCAAGGCTAGGATAATTTCCTTGATACGTTCATCGGTCCCTACGCGTTCAACCAGCTCGCGGATGCGTAAATCCGATGGACCCACATGATCTAAGGGTGAGATAACTCCACCTAACACGTGATACATCCCCCGATATTGATTCGTTTTTTCGACCGCATAAACATCCTTCGTTTCTTCGACAACACACACCAGGGATGGGTCTCTCTTGTCGTTCATGCAGATTCGACAAGGATCTTCGTCGGTGATGTTGTAACATCGAGAACAATGCTTAATACTCTTTTTTAACGCATTGACAGAGTCTGTAAGATGCTGAACATATTCAGGACTTTGCTTAATCAGGTACATAGCGACCCTTTGGGCTGATTTTCTGCCTATACCTGGTAGTTTAGCCAGGGCTTCGATGGCGCGTTCTAAGGTTTCGGAAGTGAGCTGCATGGGCCTTACAGGCCAAATTTACTGAGGTCCATACCTGGCAATCCACCAGGTAGGAGTCCCGAGGTGAGCTCCGCCATCTTCTGTTGTGCCGTTTTTTCGGCTTCGCGCATCGCTTTATTTACAGCTGCAACGACAAGATCCTCGGCCATCTCAAGGTCATCATCGGTTAATAGAGCGGGGTCAATATGGATATGGAGCAACTCGCGGTTTCCATTCACTGTGGCCTTAACCATCCCTCCACCCGAATCGGCACTGACCTGTAATTCACCTAATTTGGCTTTCATCTCAGCCATCTTAGTTTGCATTTCCTGGATTTTGCCGAACATATCGGCCATGTTATTCATCATACGCTAAATTAATATTCCAATTCTGCACCAAAAAGATCCACGATGAGGCGAAGCTTTGGATTTTCCCGGGACATCGCTTTGAATCGTGTGTACGGATCATCGGAAGTGCTAGGTTGATCATTCACTTTCAGAACGTTCTTTATACTTAACGAACCTTCATGATATGTACTCATTAAACCCGAAAGTGATTTGCGATGTTCCTCAATAAGCTTAAACGTAAAGGCATCCTCGCATTGAAGTAGCACTTCACCATGCTGTAAATCAATAGCTTGTGATCGACCAATGGCATAAAACAAGATCTCTGGGATCTGATCACGTGCATAATCTGCAAATGAAGACCATTCATTTTGAATGTCGTCTAATAAAACCTTTTTTGATCCCTCAAGCTTGGATGGATTTGGAGCACTCGCCAAGGCCAGGTTTCCATCAAGGAGGATTTGCCCACTCTGCGCATCATCTGAGGTTTCCATCAAGCTCGTTTCATTCAATAGAGCCGTAGGTCCAGATTTTCGTATGGCTGGGGAAGAAAATAACTCATCCATATCCCCTTGAGCTGGTGATGGCTTCAGACTAGGAGCTGCGCTTTCCGTTTTATGGCTACTTGCAACAGGCTTTGGAGATGGCTTGACAGGTTCGGGAACAGGTGTCGGTTCTAGCCTGGGTTTGGAATCACCGACAGCCATTGGACTTCCGCCTTGTTTCAGTACCTGTTTGAGTTCTTCTATATCAGCCATAAGCTTCTGAAGACTCTCACTACGATCCATCGTGATGAGTTTGAGAAGCGCAATTTCAATCTGGATACGGGGTTGTTGCGCTTCTCTCACCATGCCCTGAGCTTGTAAAGTAATATGAAGCATGCGCATCAGATCGTCGGCAGAGAAGTTTTTCGCCTGTTCCTGATAACGTACGCGCATATCATCAGGTGCCTCAATCAACGCAAGTTGATTGTCGCGAGCCATAAATAGATTCCTGATGTGTGCCAAAAGCTCTACCAGATATTCCTGTATATCATATCCCTCGGAGAGCAAATGATCCAATAGATTCATACCTGCGGCTGTGTCATGACGCATCACGCAGTCCATGGTCTCAAACAAACGATCGGCACTCACGATATTGAGTGCCTTAGACATCGCATCAATACCAATTGTAGTACCACAAAAGGCAATCACCTGGTCTAGCAGACCCAAGCCATCACGTAGAGCACCATCGGCTTTGCGGGCGATATGATGTAAAGAAGCGTCATCGATGGTGATGTTTTCAATCTGGCAAATATGGCGTAAGCGACCAATGATTTCGTCCACGCTGATGCGGCGAAAATCAAAGCGCTGACATCTGGATAAAATGGTAGGTAAGATTTTATGCGGCTCGGTGGTCGCAAAAATGAAGATCACATGCGCTGGAGGCTCTTCAAGGGTTTTAAGCAAGGCATTAAACGCTTGCTTGGAAAGCATGTGAACCTCGTCAATGATATATACCTTATATCTACCTTCTGCTGGTGGGATAATTACCGTGTCACGAAGGGTGCGCACATCGTCGACGCTGTTATTCGATGCCGCATCAATTTCGATAATGTTGAGGTTTTGAGTGATGGCTTCCCCATCAACCTCCTCATCTATCCCATTGATGGTACGAGCCAATACCCGAGCCATTGTCGTCTTACCCACACCTCTCGGACCACAAAACAAATAGGCATGCGCCAAACGACCATCCCTGATCGCATTTTTCAGCGTATCACTTACATGACCCTGAGAAACGATGTCCTCAAAGGTTCGTGGTCGATACTTACGCGTAAGAGCTTTGTAATTGTCCATCAGGGATCAGATAGGAGTTGAAGAAGTAAGATTGAAGAGTTGAGGGATGTGGCAAAATACAAAATAAGTCTAAGGCTTACCCCTTCATTCTTCAACTCTTCAACTCTTCATGCTTCATTCTTCAGCTTTTCTCTTGACTTCTTTTTCAAAGAAATAAAACATCCTTCTATACTCGTCGTACCAGGCATCAGGATCGACAAAACTGTGACGCTCGCTGGGGTACATCATCATATCAAAACGCTCATTTCCCGTTTGGATGAGTCGTTCTACATATTGAACCGCATCCTGAAAGCCAACATTATCATCGATCAAGCCATGAAGAATGTACACGGGTCGGCTTAAGGAATCTGCATAACTCAAGGGTGAACTTAACTTGTAATTGAGGGAGTCCACATCCGGATGACCTAATCTTGGCCAGGTATAGCCCGGATTTGCCCAGAAATAATTTTCCCAGTTGGTTACCGCCCGCAAGGCCGCCGCTGCATGGATACGATCGGGCGCATTGCTCACGGCATACAACGACATGAATCCACCATAGCTCCCGCCATAAATACCTACCCGATCGAGGTCGGCATAACCTGCAGCACCTACGCGGTCGAGTCCGTCAATAATATCTTCCAGCTCGTAGCGACCCATCCAATTGGTAACATCTTCACGGAATTTTCTTCCGTAACCCAAACTGTGACGATAATCAACCTCGATAACCACGTAGCCTTGTTGATTCAGGTACTGATGAAACAAATACTCTCGCCAGTAGCTGTTCGACCAACCCTTGTATACATTTTGAAGCGAACCGGCACCGTGCACAAATACGATTACAGGGTACTTCGTATCTGGTTTCATATTCTGTGGCTTGAGCACACTCATCGAGAGCATCGTCGACCCATCACGACCGGTAAAACGATGATACTCGGGGACCTGCCAACCAATGTTACCAAATCGGTCAGGCACCGAATTCGTTAGACGAATCTCTTCTTTGAAATTAAGTAGATTGATCGCATATAAATCTTCCGGTTGATTCCAGAATGTGCGCTCATAGACAACATGTTTACGATCAGGACTTAAACGAAAGGACTCCCGATACGCTTCCGTTGAGGTGATCTGTCGAACCACTCCCGAGCTTAACACCATCGTGTAGAGATGACGCTCACCCGGATCCACCTCCGTTGAGGCATACAAAATCGAGTTATCACTCAGCCAGGCATGCCAATCTACCTCAAAATTTCCTTTGGTGAGTTGTATGATGCCACTACCATCTGGATTCATCGTATATAAATGATTCCAGCCATCACGCTCCGATGTAAACAATACAAGATCTGTGTTGATCCCAAAGGAAGCTGTATGACCCGACATCCAGCCCTGAGTGGAATCGGCAAAAAGGGTGCTCATGGTCGAGGAGCTAAAATCATACATCATCAACTCGCGCTTCTTTTGAGCCACATCGGTACGATCGACCATGAAATAACGCTCAGATGGACTTACTCCTCGGGCACCTAGTCGATAGACACCTGAAAAGAGTTCAGTTTTTTTAGTATCACTGATGTTGATTACACTCAATGTCACATTTCCAAAGCCTCTGCGCGATCCACCCGGCTGAACAAATTTTTCTACATAACGGGGGAAAAATACCTCTTTGAGCTCACTGTTGTCTGTTTGGCTAACAATCAATTTTTGATTACCCAATCCCCAGCCAAGCACACTATAATTGGGCTCATTTGATCCTTTTTGAGTGATTTGCTTCACCATAGGTTGTTCGATACCCATGATGTAGACATTCCCATTCATGATGTATGCAATGTGTTTACTATCGCCCGACCACACTACGCCGGCTTCATTTCCAGATAATCCTGACAATAACCTTCTTTCTTCACCTTTGGCATTGGTTATAAACAAATCCCCATTTTGGGTAGTAATAGCATAGCGCTTATCCGGCGATTCACTTCGAAATCCAGGTGCCCTATCATCTGATTTCTTTAGATTTTTACCTGTTAGTTCAACTTCGTATCGCACCGTTGGCTGCTTGTGTTCTTCATTCCAACTGAAGTAGATTTTCTTCCCATCATCGGAAAAACCCTGCAATGCTGGTCTAACACCTGCCAAATACGGTTCGTGAAAGATGGTTTTCAGTTGTAGGGTATCGAGGCCTTGCGCTTGAATATGTAAAACAAGCCCAAAAAGGAGTAGCAGAGAAATAGGAATTCGTTTCATATCGCTTAAGATTGCATGAGTGATTCGATATCTTTACGATGCTTGGGTATATCGGTTAAATTTTCATTTCCCTCCGAAGTGATAACGATATCATCTTCGATGCGGACACCACCAAAATCGAACATAGACTCCAAAAGGGTATGATTTAAATACGATTTAACCATACTATCCTGAAGGGCTGGCTTCAATAAAGCCGGGATAAAGTAGCAACCGGGTTCAATGGTTACGACCATACCGGGTTCCAATGTGCGTCGTGCGCGAAGGTACTGGATTCCGGGACGCTGAATACGATCAACACCCTTGGGATAGCCACCAGGATCGTGGGTATCAAGCCCGAGGAAGTGACCCAAACCATGGGGGAAAAACAAGGCAAAAACATTGTGATCCATCATAGCATCTAGATCGCCCCGAACGATGTCCATCTGTTGGAGGCCCTCCATGATGGTACGAGCTGCCATCATATGAAGATCTTCCATTTTTACGCCTGGTTTAGCTTGTTCAATGCTTTTTAAGTGTGCATTTAAGACCGCATCATACACACCTGCCTGAAGTTCTGTAAATCGTCCATTCACAGGATAGGTTCTGGTTACATCATGTGCATAACCATTCCACTCCCCACCAGCATCAATCAGGAAAAGCTCTCCGTCCAGCATCTGGCGTGTATTTTCTACATAATGGAGGATGGCACTATTCGTGCCAGAGGCGTAAATCCCATTGTAGGGCTGCTGTTGCATGCCTTGGCGGATACAATGATACTCAAATAAGGCTTTGATCTCATATTCCATCATTCCCGGTTTGATGGCTTTGATCACTTCAATATGCGCTTTACTGGTTGCCTGACCCGCTTTTCGCAGCTGTTCGATTTCATCGTCCATTTTGATCACCCTACAATCCGTAAGGGCATCTTTGAGACTCTCAGTGATCGTATTCAGTCCCCATTTTTTCAAAGGAGTAGCCTGGTCATCATTAAAACAGTAGATGGCAGAGGCTTTTCGAGCCTTTAAAAAAGACTCCAATTCATCGTCATAATGGATTGCATCGGGTTTAGCGCTCTTGGTATAGTAGTCCGCATCCCTGACAATACCGTGCCAAACAGCGTATTGAACACTACGTTTGGGTACAAAGAGGTGTCCAGTACCATCATATAAATCGAGTACAAAGTGGAAATCAGGCTCGTTGATACCTGTGAGGTACCAAAAATTGGATTCCTGACGAAAGGGATACACAAAGTCGGTCTCATATCGACTCGTTTCCTGAGCTCCCTGAATGTAGACGATGGCATCTTCGCCGGAGTGAAATAGCCGGGTAAGCTTCTGACAATGACTGCGATTCATGATAATTTACTGCGTGAACAAATCGTCGATAAAAATCGGAAGGCTTCGGTATCCATCGTCTGACTCTCTTAGATACTGGGATATGTGGTCAGGTAGTGAAAACGCTGTATCGACCGAATTTCGGATCAGGCGTACCGTAGCCTCTTTTCCCAAGTATACGGCATCAAGGGGCAGAAACAAAACGGCATCGTTGCGTCCATTTACGTTCCTGATGAAGGTCAATATCGTATCATGACCATCGCTGCTCAACAGTGTAAATGCCAGTTTAACGGGTGAACCTTGTTCTTGTACAACCTGATAATAATGATAGAATCCTGCTACCGTCTGTTGAAGTCCCGGATTTAAGCTGATCAGATTCATTGCGGCTTCACCACTGAACCAAACCTTCAGCAGATCCGACAAACCAAAATGCATTAAGGTTTCCTTACCTGCAAAACCAGTAGATTGCCAGTAGTTCATATCTGGTACAAAAGGCTTTTCAGATCGTAATCCATCAGGAATTCCTGGTAATTCGATGATTTCAGCCTGTTCTACCTGGTACCAGTAATCGACCAATCCATTGGTCATACACAAGGTCGGCGCATGAATATCAGCATTGTAGCGAGCAATTTGTCGCGCCGTTGCTGCACTAATACTCACCGCAGGTGACTTACACTCTATAAGAACAGACGGCTCAAGAGCTGAATCATATAAAATCAGATCGATTCTTCCGGCATGGATCTTGCCTTTTGTTGTTGTACTTTTTTCGCTGGCGATCCTACCAGCCGGCCATACATTCGACTGAAGGAAATAATCAATACTGCGAAGACGAACACGCTCTTCCGGGCGATCGACCAGAAGCTTACCGCTTACCGGATGCATCAGATATCGCTTCCCTTCCGAAAATCGGATGGGAGGAAAGTGACCCGTGCAGTGCGAGCGAATACGCATTAGCTGTTTTTTGGGCGTTTTTTCTTCTCTTTTTCGGTTTTTTCGATCTCTTTGCCAGCTTTCTTATCGATTGTACCCATTAGCTTGGCATGGTCAATTTGTTTATTGATCAACATTTGTTGCCCAATGGAAAGCACATTGTAAACCATGTAGTACAAACTTAGTCCGGAAGCAATGTTATTAAAGAATAAAAATAACATCGCTGGCAAAATATAGGTCAACACCTTCATTTGGGCATTTGGAGTAGTCTGACCAGAAATCTGCATCTGGATGATCATAGTGATGGTCATCAGTAACACAAATCCGCTAATATGATCCCCAAGTAAGGGGATATTGAAGGGTAGGCTTAAGATTACATCGGGTGCCGACAGATCTTCCGCCCATAAAAAGGGCTTCTGGCGAATCAGAATAGAGTTCTGGAAGAACATCCAGAGCGTGACCAAAATCGGTAGCTGTAACAGGTTGGGCAAGCATCCACCGAGTGGGTTAACCTTGGCATCCTTATATAATTTGAGCATCGCTTGCTGCTGCTTCTGCGGGTCATCCTTGTATTTCTCTTGGATTAACTTCTGCTCTGGCGCCAGTTCGCGCATAGCAGCCATACTTTCAAAGCTTTTTTTGGTAAGTGGATACAGAACCAACTTGATCACAAAAGCAAAAATGATAATGAGAATGCCGTAGTTCTCGATAAAACCACTCAGAAAGATAAAGTATGGGATAATGGCAAAGCGCACTAGAGGATCTGAGAACCAACGCAGGAAGGCATAGCCCATTTCGACCATATCGAAGGCTCTTGGATGGAACTCCTTGAGCTCATTGTATGAAAGTGGACCTATATATAGCCTGTATGTTAGGATGTTATTGTCTGGCAGGGCAGCACGAATGGATGAGGTGTAGTTGCGTTGCGCAGTAGGATCTGAATCTTCACCAATACGCTCTCCGGTTAAATAGGCACCGTCACTGAGCTGCAGAGGTTGAATAATTTGGGTGAAGAATTTCGTCTTTGTAGCGACCCAACCAATATTTCCGTTTACAATCTTTTCCTCGCGGCCCACATCCCCCAAAAGAAATTGTTCCAGCTCTTCACCAGCGTAGGAATAGGCTGAAACCGATGGAGCTTCCGTGCTGAGATATCGCTCAGAATAATTTAGGGTTGAGGTCCAACCCAGTTCCGTACTGCGGCTGCTGAGTAGGCTTTCGGCCCCATTAAACCGAACTTCTAGTCCTATTTCGTAGCTCCCACCGAGAATGGTGTACTCGAAGGTGATCGAACCCTTGTCTCCCATAGGAAGTTCGTACGCCAGAAGCAGGGAGTCGCCATCGGCCAGAGTCATGCGCTCAAAGCTGTGAAGCTTTTTGAAACGTAACCGGTGGGTATCGATATTATAGTTTTGTGCTGATGTAAACCCAAGACTATAGGCAGAGCGCGTCGTATCCGAAATTAGCTGTAGACGTTCACCGTCCCAAGTAAGATGATTGTGCAATTCAAAACGGACGGGTCCGGCACCCTGATTGCTGAAATCGACCGTATAAAGTGGTGTTTCAATAGTGGTGATAGCAGGTTCAAACTGTTCAACCGAGTCGGCCTGAGCAAAAAAGCCCATCGAACCCATCGTTTCCTGGATCGTCGGAGATGGCTCTGCCGGACGTAAAGCTGGTACCGTGGTGGTGTCGGTTTGAGCGGCTGCGATACTGTCGCGTAATGCACGCTCGCGCTGTTGCTCTGCAAGTTGTTCCGGACTAGGTGCCGTATAGTAGAACCATGCAAGAGTTATAAGGAAAATGAGTATGAGACCTGTAACGGTATTACGATCCACGTTAGCTCCGATCAATAGGTTGATGTTGATGAGGGTCGGGTACCGGATCGAAACCACCGGCACTCCAGGGATGACACCGTCCAATTCTGCGCATGGTCATCCAACTGCCTTTGAAAAACCCATGCTTTTGCAAAGCTTCGATACCATAGTGACTGCAGGTTGGAGTATATCGACATGATGAAGGAAAATAGGGCGAAATTGCGAGCTGATAAAAGCGAATGATGAGGATACCCAATTTAGCGACCATGATCCTTAATCTCCGGGTTATCTCTTTGTTACGTCAGCAAGCCGTTGGGCAAACCCCTGAAGTGCACGTTGCAGGCTCTCCAGGTTCAGATCCTTATGTTTTGCAATCAAAGCACCCTGTAAACTTCCGTCGTAATGAGATAGAGCAGTATCAAAAGCTGGTTTGTTCAAACGGTACGACTCTCTCATGATTCGTTTGCAACGGTTGCGGATCACTGCATTGCCTAATCGTTTACTCGCAATAAATGCCACGCTTGATGGCTGATCGACTCCGGGCAAGAGATAATATCTGAAATCGATTGATGGTGACCGCATTACATTGCCACTTTTGAAAAGTCGGGCAAATGCTTTTTCTCCACGAAGTATGGCTGTACGCGGCAGCCTGAGCCGCCGCATAGTCACCTGAGATCCTAAATTATTTTGGCCCCCGCTCATCGCTCACCGTAAGGCGATAACGGCCTTTGGCACGACGGCGACGAAGAACTTCGCGTCCGTTGGCGGTCTCCATGCGCGTGCGAAATCCGTGAGTGTTCGTGCGCTTACGCTTACTTGGTTGGTACGTGCGTTTCATGTCGTTAGATGTAGACTATAGCTTGAATGAAGCTTAGGTTAGCTTGATTTGTGAACAGAAGGGTAAATTACGAAGATTTCCACAAATTATGAACATTATCTTGTCTAAAATGATGAAAGCCGGACCGAGAACACCATGCCTTCATTGAATACACCGATAATATACCGTATTTTGCCTCACTTGACAGACGTTCTGAGCTAGTACTGAACATCATCCCCACAGCCACATCCTTGTATGTTAGAGAAATTTATCTCCGGTTTTACCAAACTTTTCGGTACCAAGAGTGATCGTGACATCAAAAAAATCAAACCTGTTGTCGATACCATCAACAGTTTTGAGCATGCTCTTCAATCATTGAGCGATGATGAACTCAAAGGAAAGACCCTCGAATTTAAGACCCGACTCAAAGAAGCTGTCGCTGAAATCGAGGCTGATATGCAGGAAATTCGCCAAAAGCTGGCCATTACCGGCGAAGAAGATACGCTGACGATCGACGAACGACGCTCGATGAGTGAAGAGCTCGAGGCCCTCGATAAAGAGTGGCTCAAAACCACAGAAGAGGAGCTCGATGAAATTCTACCCGAGGCATACGCTGTCTTAAAAGAAACATGTCGTCGTTTTGTGGGCCAATCCTGGGAGGTGGCCGGTAATATGGTTACCTGGAATATGGTACCCTACGATGTGCAACTTATTGGTGCCACGGCTCTCCACCAAGGTAAGATATCTGAAATGAGAACGGGTGAAGGAAAAACGCTCGTGGCCATCTTCCCTGCCTATTTAAATGCCTTGGTCGGTCGGGGCGTACATGTGGTAACTGTAAACAATTACTTGAGTCGTCGCGACGCCGAGTGGAATGCCCCCATTTTTGCCTTCCATGGACTCACCGTCGACTGTGTCGACCTTCATGAGCCAAACTCCGAAATGAGAAGGAAGGCCTATCGTGCCGACATAACCTACGGAACTAATAACGAATTTGGCTTCGATTACCTGCGCGATAATATGGTTGCCAATCCGGATCAGCTTGTGCAACGTGGTCACCATTATACCATCGTGGATGAGGTCGACTCCGTACTTATCGACGAGGCACGAACACCACTGATTATCTCTGGTCCGGTACCTAACGATAATCAAACTCAAAAATACGAGGAGCTCAAACCCCGCATCTCCGATCTTGTCG
>CAZXGO010000005.1:63290-63605 GCA_964640035.1 uncultured Chitinophagales bacterium | reverse complement strand
ATAGTGACTGCAACCTCAGCCGTCGACGGAGCGATCACCCCGATCACGTGCTCGACGATCACCACCGTGTGTGTTCTCGAAGAGATGACACCGGGCGCTCTGTATTCACTGTCGATCGTCGCCTCGAATACCGCCGGAAATTCCGAACCATTAGTCACCTCAGGAACGCCGACGGCCCCTCCGTCGGCGCCGACGAATGTGGTTGTGACGCCGGATGATGAGAAGTTGACGATCACGTGGGATGCGCCAGCGAATCTGAACGGTGGCACCATCTTGTTGTACGCAGTGACGGCGGTTCCGACGGCTGGCGGCGAT
>CAZXGO010000005.1:8996-63280 GCA_964640035.1 uncultured Chitinophagales bacterium | reverse complement strand
AGAACGGCACGGCGTACACGGTGACGGTGACGGCGACCACGAATGTGGGAATCGGCGCAGCCGCTACTGCCTCCGGTACTCCGGTGAAGGTTGCGGATGCCCCGACCGACCTCACTGCCTACTTGTTCGGCGAGGTGACTGGTATTGACGGAGTGACGGTCCCGTCAGGTGGCATCGTTCTGTCATGGGCTGCCCCGGAAGTCGACGGTGGTTCACCGATCACGGGCTACAAGATCGAACGAAGTGCCGACGGGTCGACCGGCTGGGCGAGTGTCGTTGCCGACACGGAGTCAACCTCAACGAACCTCGTGATCGAAGCAAGTGATCTGGATTATCCGCTCGGTGTTGCCGTCCACTTCCGGGTAAGCACGATCACTGCGGTAGGAACGAGCCTCGAGTCGAACGTGGGCGACAAATGCGCGTTCTGGGCGAATCTGTTCAGATACGATATCGGCAGCTTCTGGGTGAAGACATTGAACTTACGGACGGGTACTATGAAGGAGAATATATCCGTGATATCGCTCAAGGGCTGATTCAGAAAAAGGGTAAACAGCTGCATCAAAGCGATGATCTGGCACTGTTCACGGCGGAAGCCCGCGATGCGATGTTCGACGACATCAAAGCAACGTTGGTACGTATGAAAATAACGATGGACACCTTCTTCAATGAGCACAGCCTCTATGAAGATGGCTCTATCGATACCGTAGTTGAACGTCTTCGCGAAAAAGGACTTGCTTACGATGCTGAGGGTGCTACTTGGTTTAAGACGACAGCCTTTGGGAAAGAAAAGGACACGGTACTCATTAAATCAACCGGCGAACCAACCTACCGTTTACCCGACATTGCCTATCATATTCAAAAATTAGAACGTGGGTTTGATCTCTGTGTAGATATCTTTGGCGCCGACCATATTGCTACCTATCCGGATGTTTTATCGGCACTAGATGCCCTTGGATACGACAGTACGCGAGTACAGGTGATGGTCTACCAGTTTGTGACGATCGTCAAAGACGGCGAGCCTTTCAAAATGAGCACACGTAAGGCGAATTTTATCACATTAGATGAGTTAATGGATGAAGTTGGTGCCGATGTTACACGCTTCTTTTTCCTGATGCGCGCACCAGGAACCCACCTTGAGTTTGATATTGCTCAAGCAAAAGATGCCAGTGATAAGAATCCTGTCTTCTACCTGCAGTATGCAAATGCTCGCGTTCAAAGTATTTTGCGTAAAGCCGAGGAAGTGATGACTGATATTCCCTCGAAAGCAGATCTAACGCTATTACGTCATGAGGCTGAAATCGCCTTGATCAAGATTATCCTCGATTTTCCGGAGGTCGTACAACGAAGTGCTGAGGCTATGGAGCCTCATCGAATCATTACCTATTTGAATGAGCTTGCTGCTACCTTTACCCATTTCTATCACCACTGCCGTATCGTAGGAGAAGCATCCGATATCGCAGCTGCACGAATTGCACTTCTTAAAGCGACCTCCACAGTTCTCGTTAACGGACTCACCATTCTGGGTATCTCTGCACCTGATAAAATGTGATCAGGGATCAGGGATCGGATTAAGAGTAAAGCGGTTAAAAGATGAAAAGATTATTGCTAATGATTGTTAATCATTGCTACTCATTGATCCTCATTGATATTAATTGTTTTAGCTTGCACTCAGCAAGCTAAAACACACCACTCCCATCACTCGTTGTTCATCGACTCGAAATCCACATTGCTCAAAGAGTTGATTACTTTCTGCACTAGTCCAGAAATGGAGCCCGCCGATACCCATCGATTGTTGAAGGGCTTTCCCATACCAGGTTCCCGCACTCAGCAAGTGCATGTTAAACATTCTTCCACCCGATTTTAATATTCTGCGACATTCGTACAACACCTTACGAGGATCGGCAAATTCATTTAAGCTCCCACCCATCACTATCCCGTCGAAGCTCGATGCAAAAAAAGGCATCTCTTCTGCATTAGCACGAAGTAAGCCTATGTAGTGACCTTCAGCACTTATCCGACGTCGAGCCTCATCGAGCATAGGGGTAGCGAAATCAAGAGCCCATACCTGCGCATCTGGTTCAGCGTTTGCCACCGCTCGTGCATACAGGGCCGTTGAACAGGCAACGTCCAAAAAAATTTCACCCGGTTTTGGTTTGAGCCAATCCACCAATAGCGCTTGCTCCTGATCGATTGGAAATGACTCGCCCGTTAACATGCCTAGACTATTCACCCTCCAGGTATCTTCGTAGACGGTTGCCGTTAACGACCAATGGTTACTGCGTTGTGCCATGGTGATCCCTTCCGGAATCTGCCCAAGCAGATCAATAACATTGTTACGGATTTCGTATTCGTCACCTAATCGCGAGCAGACAGTGCCATGTATGCTTTTGTGAGGGTCAAATATATCTGCCGGGACCTCTATGGCAGCACGATCATGCTGGGGAGAACGTAAATGTAGAAAGTGTGTCATAGTGGGTTTACGATCGTGCGGTGAATGAGTTGCAGCTTATGTATCTAATATGATAGATATCGGAGCACCCTGGTAAACACTTAACATTTCCGCAGCATTTCCTTTGTTAACAGCTACTTCCAGGGTTCCAGTGCTACCAAACAAGGCTATTGCCTCACCATCAGGAACTGAACCATAGGTGTCAACCATGCCTCGTAGAATCTGAGTGCCCACATAAATTCTCAGATGCTCTGTCGGACCAAGTTGTCGCACCATGTCTGCCGGAATATTGGTGATTAAATTTCCAAAACGATCAATATGAACCACCCAGCCCTGGATGCCATTTTTGTCGGCGGTTGGCATCGCCCAGTGGAACACTTCCAAACCACTGAGTGATGGTCCTAATTCAGATAGTTGAACACCAGCTGCTATGTGGGCCGCGACCGGTGCAAAAATATCCCTCCCATGGAAGGTTGAAGATGGGTTTGGGGTTCGCCAATACTGTTGATTTCGAAGCTCAACCCCTTCAATAGTTTCATTATCGGTGACCAATGAAAAGATGCCGTTGTCGGGTCCAACAAAGACCTGACCACGATGTTTGATGGCTATCGGTCTTCGATCTGTGCCTACACCAGGGTCGATAACTACCAGATGTACCGTACCCTCGGGAAATAAATAGGCTGAGTGTTTCAATAACCAAGCCCCAGCCATTAGGTCCTGAGGCTTTACATCGTGAGATAGGTCGATAAGGTTTAATTGAGGATGCAATGAAAGCATGACGGCTTTCATTGCGGCGACATAATAATCTGAGGTCCCAAAATCGGTCGTAAGTGTGACGAGGGACCCCGACATTGTTACCCCTGTGTATTCAGCATCACGGGCATGATTAGCATCAACAAATCTTCCTCAGCATCCTGATCCAAGGGCTGTACAATACCTGCTCGATTAGGCGTTGAGAAAGCAAAGGTAACATCCTCGCTGCTCACATTATGTAGGACATCTGCCAGGTAGCGGGCATTAAAGCCAATCACCATGTCCTCATCGTCATATTGACATTTTACAGACTCGCGAGCCTCACTGCTCATTTCGTAGTCTTCAGCAAAAATGCTGACCTCATTTTGAGACAAATTGAGTCGAATCTGACGCGTCGTTGAGCTTGAAAAAATGGAAACACGACGAACCGTTGCCAAAAGATCATCTTTAGAAACGGTCATAATTTTTTCGTTTTCCTTCGGTATCACGTTCTCATAATTCGGATAGGCTTCATTGATGAGTCGAGAAATAACTTCTGCATCACCATTGGTGAAACGAACATGGTGTTTTGTAACCTGCATGGTTGTTTCTCCACCCGTCAAGGTACGAGTAACCTGTGCTAAGGCTTTGTCGGGAACAATGAAGTTGACGGGTATATCACCCTTCATGTTGTATTTGATGAGACGTACTAATCGGTGTCCATCTGTGGCTACAAGTCTGGTTTTTTCCTCATCGACTTGAAAATAAACTCCCATCATGTTTGGGCGAAGATCGTCGGTGGAAACAGCAAAACGTGTTTTTTCGATGGCACTGGTCAATGATTCTGTATCTATAACCACCGTTGTTCCCTCAAGAACAGAGGGTAAAGATGGGAAATCTTCCGCTTTTGCACCGACTAATTTGTATGCACCACGATCGGTTTTAAATTTAACAATACAACGGTCATCAATATCAAAAGACAGTGGGATATCCGGGAGCTGTCGCATCGTATCAAGTAAACGCCGTGCAGGAATAGCTACCGATCCATCTTGTGTGATCTCCGCTTCAACCTGCTCAACAACGTAAATTTCGTTATCGGTAGCGGTTAGCTTTAGATGACCGTTTACACTCTCAAATAAGACGTTTTCAAGAATAGGTAGGGTGGCCTTGCTGGGAACTACACCGGCAACTGCCGATAACGCTTTAACGAGTTCTCCGCTAGTAATGTTAAACTTCATATCCGGATGGTTTTAGCGGTATGATGCACATACCGTTTATTTTTATTTTAGGAATACTGATTCAATTCAGTAATAATACAAGAAAATTCGCTTGAATGCATTTGCTGAAAGGTAAATCACTGCCTAGATTTTCAGAAATGTAAGGGATAATCTCTACCTTGTAAAAGCTTAAGATATGCAACACGTCAAGCCTCTTACACGTTGACTACACATTTAACCATAGATCTAGCCACATAGTTTGCCCCTTTCTATGTATTCGAATACCATTAGATCACTACTGATTTCCATTTTTTTGGGTGTATTCTCCGTGTCTACAGTACAAGCCCAGGGCTTTGTAAATGCCAAATATGGAAATGATTTTCTTAGCATTGGAGCCGGAGCCCGTGCACTCGCTATGGGAAGTGCCTTTGTTGCTTCAGCTGATGATGTGACCGCTGCATATTGGAATCCTGCAGGACTCTATGGAATTCGGACGTATCAGGGTTCGTATATGCACTCCGAACGATTTAATGGTATTGTAAGCTACGATTATGCCGGCTTCGCTCTCCCTCTTGATGACAGGGGAGTTTTAGCAATTAGTGCCTTCCGACAAGGGGTGGATAATATTAAGAACACGTTGAATGTCTACAATGATGCCAATGGTATTCCAGACCCGACACAGATTACGACATTTAGCGCTACCGATATGGCCGTCTTCATAACATATGCTCATAAACTTCGTGATCACATGCAATGGGGCGTTTCGGCAAAGGTGTTGAATAGTCGTATTGGTCCCTTTGCTCAAGCATGGGGTTACAGTGTTGATCTTGGATTACAAGGTCGAAAAGAAGGCTTTCAGTGGGGGTTAAATCTAATGGATATCACCACCATGATGAAGTTTTGGTCGGTTGATACAGAGGCCTTGGCAAATATAAACTCCGTTTATGAGGATGAATTACCTGTTGGACAAAATGAAAGAGTGCTTCCAACGATTAAAGCGGGGGTGGCAAAACAGTTTTACCTGCCAGATCTACGTGTGACGGCTGCTGCAGATGTAGATCTCCGTTTTGATGGACGTAAAACGTTCTATCTGAATTCAGGTATCATCAGTTATGAACCAAATATCGGTGCTGAATTTAGTTACAAAGAACTCGTTCATCTTCGTGCTGGACTCACCGGCTTTAGTACCGACGAATTTAATTCCAAGCTTTATGCCAATCCTACCGTAGGTGCAGGTGTGCGTATTGGAATGGTAAATGTCGACTACGGATTTAGTCGTAGTCCGTTCGATCTGGGAAATACACATCGCTTATCTCTAGTTGTTAGCCTTCCATCGAAAAACAAGTGATCACAGAAATCACTACCGTCTCTGATAACTCTTGAGACAATGAACATCTTTATCATTGGGCCCACCGCTTCGGGAAAATCATCACTTGCCCTCAGACTCGCAAAATCGTTAGCGTGCCCCATCATTTCGGCCGATGCGCGTCAGTGTTATCGACATATGGATATCGGCACAGCAAAGCCATCCGAGGCTGATCTGAATGACGTAACACACTATAATGTCTCTATCCTGGATCCCTCTCAAAAAGATGATGCTGCTAGCTTTGTGCAGCGGGTTCACGACTGGCAACATCTACATTCTCACACATACTGGGTCATATCAGGGGGAAGTACTCTGTATGTGCAATCTCTGCTTTTTCCACTCGATGACATCCCAAAAAGTGATCCTGCGATTCAACAGGAAGTTGAATCTTTAATCCAAAAATCAGGTGCTCAGGCCGCTTTGGATAAGTTAAAAAAGCTCGATCCAATCTATGCCGAAAAGATGGATGGCTTAAACATACAACGCATTACGCGTGCTTTGGTGATCTGCAAACAGACCGGAAGACCCTTCAGCGACTTTCATCAACGGGAACATTTTGCTAAGCCCAAGGATGCCCTTGTATTTGGGATTCTTCGTGATCGCAAACACCTTATCGATCGAATTGAATCTCGGGTGGATGATATGATACGATCCGGTTTAGTCGATGAAGTTAAAACTATGCTCGGGTTGGGTTATGATTTGTCTGATTATGTGATGAAATCGGTAGGGTATGAGGAGGTAATTCGATACCTGAATGATGCGTTGAGTTATGATGACATGATCCTTGAGATCAAAGCTCATACCCGACAGTATGCTAAAAGACAAATGACATGGTTCAAACGCTGGCCATGGGTAGATTGGATCAATGCCGATGAACAGTCAGAGGATGAAATGTTAGGCTACATCCTTTCAAAACTGGCAGCAGTGGAAAGACAATAAAAAATGGCGTAATTTGGGGTTTTGAATTTTAATTCTTCCCATGTTCAAGGCCAGGATTTATATCACCCTACGACCATCCATTTTAGACCCTAAAGGCAAGGCGAGTCACCACGCTCTTCAAAGTTTAGGCATGTCGGAAGTTAAAGGTGTTCGTATGGGAAAACTTGTTGAAATGGATGTGGAGGCAGCCAATGAGGAAAGCGCACGCCACATTGTTAATGAGGCTTGTAATAAGCTTTTAGCAAATACGGTAATGGAAGATTTCACCTTTGAAATCACAAAGGCCTGATACACGTACCCTATGCCGAGCCAACCTCAATATCAAAAAAGTCTTTTTCCGGAACAGCTCGTTGAAACTGAGGAAAAACTTGCGAATCCTTGGTCTCTGATACTATATAATGATGATATACATACCTTCGACGAGGTGGTCTTACAGTTAGTAAAGGCCTTGAAATGTGATCGTCAAACGGCCGAAGACCTTACCATGGCCGCTCATTTGAACGGTAATACCATTGTTTTTGAGGGTGATTTTAATGAGTGTTTTAAGATCAACATAGTATTAACGGAAATACAACTTTTGACCGAAATTAAGGGCTAGTCATGAAATTTACCGTTGTCGTATTCCCTGGTTCAAACTGTGATCATGATGCCTATCACGCGATAAAGCACGTGTTGGGACAAGATGTCCACTTCGTTTGGCACAAAGATACTGATCTGGGTAACCCTGATGTTGTGCTTTTACCCGGTGGATTCTCCTACGGTGATTATCTGCGTTCGGGGGCTATTGCACGATTTTCACCTGTGATGGAGGAGGTCGTTCGTTTCGCACACAAAGGGGGAAGGGTCATTGGAATCTGCAACGGTTTTCAAATCTTGTTAGAATCCGGGTTGCTACCCGGTGCCATGCTACATAATGATCATCTAAAGTTCAATTGTAAGCATGTGTACATTCGCTGTGAGAATAATAGCACCGATTTTACACGTACGATGCGTGTAGGTCAGGTGCTTCAGATACCCATTGCCCACGGAGAAGGAAACTACTTCTGTGATCAGAGCACGCTCAAATCGCTCGAAGATCATCAGCAAATTATATTCCGTTATTGTGATTCGTCGGGTAATCTAACACCCGAGTCAAATCCAAATGGGTCTCTGGCACACATTGCGGGGATTTGCAATACCTCGAAAAACGTCTTGGGAATGATGCCTCATCCAGAAAGAGCTGTTGAAAAACTGCTGGGTAGTGACGATGGCCGTTATGTTTTTGAATCATTAATGGAGCAAGCGATAGTGCTTTAACGTCCATGGATGCTCCCAAAGCTGCTGATATTCTTGGTTGTCGATCTCTTGTGAAGGTCTATAAAAAACGACGGGTCGTCAACGATGTGAGTATATCCGTACATCGTGGTGAGATCGTTGGCTTATTGGGTCCAAATGGCGCTGGAAAGACAACTACATTTTATTCTATCGTCGGACTCATTCAGCCAGATCAGGGCAGTATTTATTATAACGATCTTGACATCAGTAGTATGCCCATGTATAAGCGTGCGCGTCTTGGTATTGGGTATTTGGCACAGGAGGCAAGTATCTTCAGGAATTTAACCGTCTGGAATAATATCCACACGATCCTGGAATTTCAGTCAATAAGTGCAGCAGAAAGAAATGATCGAACCCAAGAGCTGATCAAAGAGTTTGGGCTGGAAAAAGTAGCACAAAACAAAGGATTTACCCTGTCTGGTGGTGAACGACGTCGAACAGAGATCGCTCGTGCTCTGGCTTCAAATCCTACCTTTTTATTGTTAGACGAACCCTTTGCCGGTGTAGACCCTATAGCCGTTGAAGACATCCAGCGTATTATTTACTCCTTGAAACAAAAGGATATTGGAATCTTGATTACGGATCATAATGTGCACGAAACACTAGCCATCACCGACCGTGCTTATTTAATGTATGAAGGCAACATTTTAAAAGAAGGTACAGCAGATCTATTAGCAAGCGATCAGGAAGCTAGAGAGCGGTATCTCGGTCAACAGTTTACATTAGAACGATACAAACCAAATAATACATAAATCATCATGAATACAGGCGATATAAGCGTTCAGGAACTGAGCGAACGACTAAAAAATAACGAAGATCTCGTCATCATTGACGTTAGGGAACCGTTTGAACACGATATGGCCAATATTGGTGGGCATTTAATCCCACTCGGCGATTTACCTCATCAATTAGAGCAGATCGAAGAGTTTAAAAACGGTGAAGTCATTGTCTATTGTAGAAGTGGTGCTCGCAGTGGTAGTGCTTGCCAATTCTTAAGGGGTCAAGGATTCACCAATGTTCGTAATATGACCGGTGGGATGACCCAATGGGTCCGAGAAATCGATCCTAGTATGCCCTTTATGTAAGCTTGCTAAGCAAACTAAGCAAGTGCCGATATTTGATTCAATAGTTCGGTATTGCTATGTGTTCTGCTTAGAACTTGAAGTAAACTTGTCATTGACTCCTTCGGCGATTTTTTGAGGAGGTAACGTCGAACCATATTCCGCTCATCAAGGGATCCTTCGATGAAACGTTCTTCATTTCGAGTGCCGGAGGAGGCAATGTTTATTGCGGGGAAAACTCTGTCATTTGCAAGTTCTCGATCTAGAACCAGCTCCATATTCCCGGTGCCTTTGAACTCTTCAAAAATGAGGTCATCCATACGGGAATTCGTTTCCACTAGACAGGTGGCAATGATGGTAAGTGATCCACCACCCTCAATTTTTCTGGCAGATCCAAAAATCTTCTTGGGTATTTCCAAAGCTCTGATGTCCATACCTCCGGACATCGTTCGTCCACTGTTTGTAGCAGCAGCATTATAGGCCCGACCTAAACGGGTTAGAGAATCGATAAGAAGAACGGCATCCTCTCCTGCTTCTGCTTTACGCTTCACATAACTTAGGGCAAGTTCTGATATACGCACATGGCTTTCGGTAGGTTTGTCATTTGAAGAGGCAAACACCCGACCCTTTGTAGTACGCATAAAATCGGTTACTTCTTCCGGACGTTCGTCAACCAATAGCACAGCAAGGTGAATATCGGGATGATACTCATCGATGGCATGAGCTATTCTCTTCAAAAGAACGGTTTTACCTGTTCTTGGGGGTGCAACGATGATCGCTCGTTGGCCTTTACCGATCGGTGCAATTAAATCCACTACCCTTAAATCGATCTCATCTGCCGTTTTAGCAAGGGTAATCTGTTCAACAGGCATGATCGGTGTTTGGTGTTCATATCTGGATAGCTGGGTCCAGGCATCCGGAGCTTTATCGTTTATTTTTTCGATTGAGCCAACGCGTAAATTACCTTTAATGTCTTGATCAAGTTCTCCTTCGATCACCAAACCTTGTCGAAGATCGTAAAATGAGATCATATCAGGGGTCAAGAAAGGATCTTTAGCTGTTTTGGTAAACTCATGATCGAGTTTACGAACAAACCCATAACCACCAATAGAGGGTGGTATTTCCAGAACACCACGATAACGCCCACCAAAAATGATTTGAGCATTTTGAACAAACTCAGGTGCTTTAAAGCCTCCTTTTTGAGGACCTTTATGACGACCTTTATGTTTATTCTTGGGCTTAGGCTTATTCTTATTTTTCTTATAACCTTTGTAATAATTCATACCTTTTCGGGCCTGAACCTAATGATGACGTGCTTGTTATTGGAGGAAACTCGGAGAATTCCGAAAGAACGATGGCGCAAATAGTCCCGATACGTCGGTTTGTTTCAGGTTTACTTCCTCGCCTGATCATTGTTTGTTTGAAAAACAAACCGAGGATGACGCACTAGCTAATGGTTTTATCGGGAAGGAAAAGCGTCGTTACGAACCGACTGAAAAAGCCGGAGAAGTTTTTATTCCTTCTCCGGTTAAAATACAAAAAGGCTTTGGATTTAAAAAGGAATCCAGAGACCTGATATTCGACCTAGCGAATAGTGGTAGTTTCATTAATCCAGGAGTAGCAATCACGAAGAGATCCATCTACTCGAATGGACTGCCCTGCTTTCCAAGACTTGAAGAATTTATCTTCAGCGCTGGGAGCTGCAGATTGATACGTGGCGGCTTGTCTATTTACTGAATTTGCCAAACTAGGATCGGCACGTTTAGCACGATCCAAGTAATCTAGAACTAGCCAGTAGACCACGCGATCTTCACGCTCAATTTTTGATCCTGCACAACTAGATACGGCATTAGCATAAGCTTCTGCCATCTTAAAGTATGCATTACCATTATTTGGATTGTTCTGAATGGCCAGGCGAGCAGCATCACGCGTTCCACGGAGATCATTGAGGTTCAATCTATTATCAGCGATAACCAGGTAAATTGCCGATTTCTCTTCATTAGTTTCAGCTTTGCCGACTGCCTGGTCTAAGTATGAATTTGATGAGCGATAATCACCATTCTTTCTTGCAAGATCGGCCATACGCATCGTGTTTTTGAAGTTTGGATCAGCCTGGAAAAGCTTCGTACCAAACTCATTAACCTTCTCTAGGTTATCTGTTCGAACGTATAGGTCAAAAAGTTCTCCCATGAGTTCGAGATTTTCTGGGTCTTTTTCAAACTTAGATTCCAGGAAAACAACTCGTTCAGCTGGATTGCTGAATAACGAATTCATTACCCGGTCAAAATACTCAGCGGTGGTAGCATCAACTTTACCAATCGTTTTTTCGATTAATGATACTGCTTCGTCTCGTTCGCCATTGCTAACCATATTTTGAACAATCAGTCCAGCGTAATACCCTTCTCCTAATTCGATCGTACGATTTGGATCTAGAGTATACATTTCGCGGTACTGTTCAATGGCTCGATTCAATCCATTTTCAACAAAATCAGCATTGGTCTGATAGAATGTTCCTCTTTCGAGTTTCCATTCAAAAACATCAATTTCCTCAGGAGTAAAAAGCTCAAATACCTGATCAAATAGTGTTGATGCGGTATCTAGGTACGCAGATTTTATGGATGGATCCATGGCTTCTTCGGCCATTGCTCCGTAGATACGGATCATTCGTAAGAAAACAGTATGTCCACGATACGTTGGATGTTCTGGTAGCTGTTTGGGGAAATTTTTGATGAGGTGCTTGCCATAAGGAAGGGCAAAAGCATAGTCCTTCATCGTATAATTCGTGGTAAAAAGAGAAAAGGCCTCTAAAGGACGCTCTGGGATATCTTGGGCTTGTACTACTGAGCCAAGTCCAAGAACAAAAGCGAAGATGAAGAGAAGTTTTTTCATGACAAAAAATCGAAAAAGTGAAAAGACAAAGGGGAATAGATCTACTATTGAAGCTTTCTTCTGATGAACATTGGTTCTGATAAATTGAACGAGATGCGAGTCAGAAATATTTTCTCCGTCACAAAATCATCACCACCCGGACCTCTGACTCCATAACTGAAGTTGATATCGATCGATGAACTAGTGAAGCGCGACGGAATGCCAAAACCACCATGAATAGATGTAGTTGAGATGTTCTGACCTCCGAATTTAAGATATCCTGAGTCATGGGACAAGCCACCACGATAAATTAACTGTGTTAAAAATTTGTTAGGTCTTCGATTTTTAATGGTTAACTCTGCCCCTAAACCAAGTGTTGTTTGATCTACAAAGGATACCTGGTCCAATGACCCAACATCTTTGTACCCTCCCCATGCTTGGTGCGATACTTCCCCTGAGATCAAAAACCAGTTCGAGGGACGATATGCTAAACCAGCAGTAAGTTTAGATGGTATCGTTTGTTGAGCATCGGTTCGAGTTGGTAGTTCTACTTCATCCGCCAGATAACGGGTGTAGAGTCTTTCTTTAAAATCAACTTTTGTTGGTAATTCATAACTCAGACCGAGGCTGAAATTATCTTCGTCTCTGAATATGGAGGATTTGTTGGCCATAAATCCGGCCCGACCACCAAAACCTCTTAATGATTCGCGATTTTTAAATTCAACGTTTTGAAACAAAAGCGTATCAAATGCGATTTCATTATCTCGCTCAATCAATCCAAAGACAAGTGAAGGTGCAAAACCGACTGATATCCCTTTAGTGATTCCAAAACCAATTCCAGCCTCTAGTTTATTGAGTCCACCAACACCGCGTTGCTCTGTTAGATAACTTACATCGGCGTCGCTGAGTAAGTCGCCAGCATTTATGGTATTTTGAGTCTGAATGCGATACCCGACTGTTGAGTAAGGCTGCAAAGATATATTGAGTCCCAATCTATTTCGTTCTACAGGAAACAATATCTGTGCCGAACCTATTCCAACGTTTGTAAAGGCAGCGTTTTGATTAGAATCCTTTGCATCATACGACTGTACATATAGACTGGCTACACCCGTCGTAAAAACGGGATATCCCCATAAAGCTGGATTTGAACCATTATTTGAATATGGATTGTAGAGTGAAACCCCCTGTAATCCCATGGCGGCCGCCTGGGAGGAGTAGAAATGATTAGGCATTCCTACACCAAAATACGAATAGACCGATCCAGACTTCCAGCGATCGCGTTCATTGCTGAATTGCGCCTGTGAAAATGCGTTTTGTCCGTAGATAAATAGGAGAAGAACAAAAAATACTTTTTTCATTGCTCGCTCCTTTTAACGACAGACAAGATCAATCTTGGCTGTTTTGGATAGGTGTTATTGATCATAACATTGTGCATTATTCCAGACCTCGGTTGAACGGCGAGGTAGTAACGCTTCTCTGATTCACCTGAAACAATCATCTGTCGCACAAGATTTGTAACGTTAGCCTGGTAACTGTTGTCTACTTGGCGAATGAATGTAATCGCAGGAGTTAGCACGATGATATCATTAGGATCCAATAATCCAGCAGGACTATAAGCACTAAGTACGAGTGAATTAGGTCTCTTATGACCGGCAGGAAGTGGGGGCTCTAAATCAGTGATCTCTTCAAGGCGAATTACAGCTCTGGATATGTTGACATCTTTGAGCCTGTTTAAATCCAATTTCAGGAAAAAACTAGGCAGATTTTCTTGGTTTGAAGATACCTGGAATCCCCCTGATGATTTTGATGTGGCTTGGCGACTAAAATTGTATGCGCTAGCTCTGACGAATACGGTGTTCGTATCCTTGGGATTATAAAAATTGATTTTGATAGAATCTTTAGGAAAAGAAAAAACCTTACTCTCATCAAGGGGTTTAATGGCAAAACCAAAATAGTTTCTCACATATGTCGAGTCCTTATTTGATGATGTTGAATAAACAAATTCCTTGTATTCATTCAACCAAGTGCTTGGCAATGTAATGGTGACGGCAGTATCAGCCGACATTTCAAAAGTCGTGAATGGTGTTGCTTCAACTGCCACCTTAGTTTTTGCCCTGAATTCAGATGGTCTCCATCGCTGCGTTACGCGATATAAACCAAATCGTGCTGTTGATAGGGTATCACCGTAGATAGTAGTGGGTACAAGTCGAAGGGTAGCAATCGTTTTTTCATCAAGAGTATCTACGAGCCCGCTTAAAAGAAGGCTAGGTAATATATAGGTGTTTGCCGTAATTGAACCATACCATGGATCATTATATGTACCAGCTGATACAAATGCGAGGTCGCCCGTATACGCATTCAATGAATCTTTACCACGTACGGATGGCTCCAAACTGGGAACTATTAGCGTGTCAGACGCAATGATGGTACGATCGGGCACAATGCTCCCCCCGACGCTAGTCGTTTGGTCGCAGGATGTCAAAAGGATCGGTATAGCACAAAGTAGCAAAATCTGCCAGCGTATGCGCTTTGTCATTATGTTCTGGTCAGGCACAGGATAAAATAAATCAGTGGAATCAGGGTATTAGCTGTCGGTAATAGTCTGCGAATTTTTGCGATACATCTTGCGGAGCACCCTGAATTTTATGTGGTTTGATGCCTAACTCATCGAAAAGAGGGTCTAATTGGTTGCCCAATTCATTCCCTGTAACAACGTAATCAGCATACCGCAAACCTGCTCGCAAAAAATCGACTTTACCGTTGGTCATAACGGTTGATTTGTCGAAATCGTCTGGAAGATGCAAATATTTGAAGATAGTCTCATCAAAAACACCCTCATTGACTGGACTGTGGATATTGTAAACCACTTTCGTGTTCTTGAAAATAGGATGATCTCTGTAGAGTGTCTTTAGGTAGACCGGAACAAAACCGGAGGCCCAGTCATGACAATGAATTAAATCTGGTGTCCAGTTAAGCTTGATAACCGTCTCCATGATACCGCGGTTGTAAAAAACGAGACGCTGATCATTATCTGGATAAGGCTTATCTGTTTTAGGATCTGTAAACATCCCCTTTCGACCAAAGTGCGTATCGTTATCCAGAAAGTAAACCTGCAGTTTAGCATTTGGAATACTAGCGACTTTGATCTTCATATTCTCCATCTCATCACCGGAGGGTACCGGAATATTGGAGAGGCGAATAACTTCGTGTAAACGATTGCGACGATCGTTAATACTTCCGTATTTAGGAAGTAAAATTCGTATTTGAAAACCCTTGTCCTGTAGTGATGCCGGCAGAAAACGCAGCAAATCAGCCGTGTTTGTCATTTTGGCAAAAGGAGAAATCTCAGCGGCTGCGTATAAAACATTCATCTGGTATTCTGCCTTTATGATTCATTGGATTCGATCTGTCCGGTAGCTCCGTGCAGAAATGAACTGGTTTCATCGTCGAGGGTGTAGAAATCAAACAAGGTGTCGCTACGCAGACCTAATCTCAAGGTTTCAAGAGAGATAACCTCATTAGGCGCAATGTTTCCTAGGTTCACATTGCTTCCAAACTTCCTGATAAACCAAACCTGTTGCTCTTTTTGTGGGGCTTCAAACAACAATTTTTCAACGCTAATTTGATCAGCAATTTCATCGATCAAACCGGATCTTACTTCACCATTTGGACGAAACACCCCAACAGTACCTGATTCACGAGCTTCGGTGATGATTTTCCACGCACCGGCATCGATTTCAGCTTGAATAGATTTAACCCATTTGTATGGCGGGATGATTTCGTTCGGATTTTTACTGCCAACTTCAGAAAGTACCGTGAAATTTTTTGTAAGCTCGCGAATGATAGCAATCTTTTTCTCTTCTGAAAGCCAAATTGTGCCATTAGAGACTTCGACATAACCAATACCGTATTTGTCGAGTACGCGAAGGTACTTGTCTAATTCGTTTCTAAGCACATACGCTTCGAAAAGTGTTCCACCGAAATAGACAGGGATTCCAGCGTTCTTGTACACTTCGAGCTTTTTCTCGAGATTGGCCGTAACACACGCTGTTCCCCAACCTAGTTTGACAATATCAGTATAGGTTGAAGAAGATTCGATAAAATCTTCCGTTTCTCGTACACTGAACCCTTTATCAAGTACGAGGGTGATACCATTATTTCTAGGTTTCGCAATCCGTTTTGGAAGATGCGATAATTCAAACGACATACAAGTGGGATTTGTAGTATCCAATCAAGGAATATACAAAAATGTACCGGGAACTTAAAATTTCGCTCATTCGGGCTTGATTTCAACCAGATTGCTGTCATCGCTATGGATGTGTGCATTTCGATTTGATAGATTCACAAGATACTTAATGTAGCCTCGATCGATTGATGTAAACATAGCATCTGTATATCGCCACTCCCACATTCCAGAGGAAAGTCCTGGAAAATTCATTCGGTGTTCACTGTCCAGATTCATGAAGTCTTGGAGGGGTACGATACATTGGTCTGCAACCGATAAATAACCCAGTCGAATAAGTTCCCATTGAATTTTTTCACCATCACTTCGAGTGTACTCTCTGCAGCGGTGTCGCTCTAACTCGGTGCCCTTTTGATACCATCCCAGGGTTGTGTCGTTATCATGAGTACCCGTGTAAACCACACAATTCGTAGTTGTGTAATTGTGGGGCAAAAAGCTATTTGCTGCATTATCGTTGAATGCGAACTGCAAAATCTTCATACCCGGGAAACCGAAGCGGTCTCTGAGCTCTATCACTTCCTTCGTTAAAACACCAAGATCCTCAGCGATGATGGGTATTTCACCCAATGCAACCTGAATGGCATTAAACAGCTTGGCACCGGGTCCCTTTACCCAACGTCCTTTTACCGCAGTTTCTTCCGTTGCTTTTATTTCCCAATAGGCGTCAAAACCCCTAAAATGATCGACTCTGATGGAATCATAGAGCTGTAGCATCTGACGGAAACGATCAATCCACCATCTGTATCCCTCTTTTTCCATTTTGTCCCACTTATACAGTGGATTACCCCAGCGCTGGCCCGTTTCACTGAAATAATCAGGAGGAACACCCGAAACTAGAACCCTATTCCCCCCTTTATCAATTTCAAACAAATGAGGATTAGACCATACATCGGCACTATTATGATCCACAAAGATGGGTATGTCTCCAATAATGGAAATCCCTCTTTTATTGGCATACGATCTAAGTTCATGCCATTGAGAAAAAAATTCGAACTGAAGCCATTCGTGATAGTGAATTACATCAGCCAGTTTCGTTTTCCAGGCTTTAATTGCTGCCGGCTTTCTGGATGCTAGTGCATCATCCCACTGATTCCAAACCACTTTTCCAAAGTGTTCGAACGCTGCCATGAACAAAGCGTAATCAGGCAGCCAGGTTTCATTCTTTTTTTTGAAGTCCTCAAAGGAAGCTTTCTGGCTGGCGTTGCCCTTGGTCGCAAAATGATCAAATGCTTTATGAAACAATCTATCTTTAAGAGCAAACGCTTTTTCGTAGGGAACCTTTGTATTCTGAGGGATTTTATGACTCTTTATATCCGACGGTTCTAAATGCCCTTTTTTAATTAGCACATAGGGATCAATTAAATAATGGTTTCCGGCAAATGCAGAATAGCTCGCATAGGGACTATTTCCATACCCAGTGGGGCACAGCGGTAGAACCTGCCAGGAACTTTGATCCGTTTCAACGAGAAAATCTATAAAATGTCGAGCTGACTGACCTAAATCGCCAATACCAAAGTCTGTAGGAAACGAAGTGGGGTGGACTAGGGTACCTGCCGATCGTTTAAACTTCATACTTATCCGAGCCTGTACTTATAATGTTGGTTTGTATTAAGATTGTTTTTCAAGAATGATGGCTCCAAGTGGGGGAAGCATCAAAGGAAGATATGCAGGTTGACCATGCATTTCACCCTCTATACTTTGATATATTTCCGAGCCAATTCCACTTCCTCCAAATCGGTGATCATCGGAGTTGATGAGTGTTTTGAACAAGCCAACATCCGGAACTCCCACTTTATAGTCATGATGAACAACTGGTGTAAAGTTAAATACACAGATCACATACTGTTCTCTATTTTTTGAGAAGCGAGCAAACGATAGAATACTATGATCGGCGTCATGCAAATCAATCCACTGGAATCCAGTCCAATCAAAATCAACTTCAAACAAACTTGATGTTGTTCTGTAAACCTGATTAAGTGTAGAAATGAAATCTTTTAATTGAGCGTGAGCCAGATTACCCAAAAGAGCCCAATGAAGTTCTTCTTCGCAATTCCATTCTCCCCATTGGCCAAATTCAGAGCCCATGAATAAGAGCTTCTTTCCAGGATGTGCATATTGGTAGGCATATAGTATGCGTAAGTTTGCAAACCGTTGCCATTCATCCCCGGGCATCTTCGTTAACATTGCTTTTTTCAAGTGAACGACCTCGTCGTGAGAAAACGGAAGAACAAAATTTTCACTGAAAGCATACATCATCGAAAATGTAAGTTTGTGATGATGATATTTTCGATGTATTGGATCTTTTTGGATGTATTCGAGTGTATCGTTCATCCAACCCATGTTCCATTTGAAATCGAATCCTAATCCACCAAGATAGCTGGGCTTTGAAACCATTGGCCATGAGGTTGATTCTTCAGCCATAGTTATACACCCTGGAAATGCTTCATGTACCACTTCGTTGAATCGCTTCAGAAACTGAATTGCCTCGAGATTTTCGCGTCCACCATACTTATTTGGGATCCAATCTCCATCATTTCGAGAATAATCCAGATAGAGCATAGAAGCCACCGCGTCTACTCGGAGTCCATCGATATGAAACTCTTCACACCAATACAGGGCGTTAGAGAGTAAAAAATTGACGACTTCGGTCCGCCCAAAGTTAAAAATTAGGGTGCCCCAATCACGGTGCTCACCCTGGCGGGGGTCCGCATGCTCGTATAGGTGCGTACCATCAAACATTCGTAGTCCATGGGCATCTTTAGCGAAATGAGCCGGAACCCAATCCAGGATGACTCCAATACCGGATTGATGGCATCGATCCACAAAATATCGCAGATCGTCGGCGGAACCATACCTACTCGTTGGGGCATAATACCCCGTAGTCTGGTACCCCCACGAGGGGTCATAGGGGTGCTCGGTTATGGGTAATATTTCCACATGAGTATAACCCATTTCCTCTACGTAGGGCACCAATTGATCGGCGATCTCCCTGTAGGTTAAAAAGGCCGGTTCTCGATCTGCAGCCCGTCGCCAGGATCCAAGATGCAGTTCATATATGGATAGTGGTTGATCTAAAAGGGACTTATCTTCTCGCTGGAGAAGCCAGCCTGAGTCGTTCCAGGTATACGCAGATTTCCCCGTTACGATGGAGGCCGTATTGGGTCGGACCTCAGAGGCTTGCCCATAGGGATCCGATTTGAGGACTGGAAAATTGGTGTGTGGCGACGAGATCTCATATTTATACACCTGACCAGGATGTACCTCAGGGATAAATATTTCCCAAAGACCCTGATCATAGTAGCGTCGCATACAATGAACTCGCCCGTCCCAATGATTAAAGGACCCAACAACACTTACTCGGCTGGCACTAGGTGCAGATACAACAAAATGTGTTCCCAAAACACCCTCAAACTCACGATAGTGAGCTCCCATGAACTTCCAGGATTTTACATGATTTCCTTCCCCCCATAGCTGCAAATCAAACGAGGTGATGCCGGTTGAAAAAGAATAGGGATCCCTAAAGCGATGTGTGTTGGTATCATCATAATCAACAGATACCTCATAGTCCTGAGTTTGTTTTCCGCTTGTCAGTCCTTCAAACAAACCCTGTTCATGGATTTGATGTAGAAAAATCTCTTTACCAGATGTATGAATGCTGATACGTTTAGCTCCGGGGCGAAATACCCGATATGCAACCTTTTTACCCTTTACTCCATGGCAACCGAGCACAGAAAAGGGATTAGGGTGCACACCTCTGACGATGGCATCAATATCCCAATTACTTATAGTTGTTTTCACCGCTGCTGGATGATTTGGGGTTGTGATACGCACAGACTTTCCGGACTTGCACCTTCACACTGTCATTTGCGTATCTTTGAGTGTGAATCTAACTAAAAACATAGCCAAACGGTATCTTTTTTCAAAGAAACGGGTCTCCCTGATCTCGACATTGACAATGATTAGTATTGCCGGTGTGACTCTTGGAACTGCCCTGTTGATCATCGTTTTATCTGTTTTCAATGGCTTCTTTGACGTGATAAATGGTTTATTGAAAACCTATGATCCAGATATTCGAGTTGAATCGAATACTGCCCCTTCGTTTCGCATTGACACTTCATTTGTGTCGTCGCTTAAAAATATCCCTGGCGTCGTAAACGTAAGTCCTTATGTAGAGGGTAAAAGTTTGCTGGCCTACGAAGGTACCAGAGATAAAGTTGTGGTCGTGAAGGGTATAGAAACAAATACCTATTTCCCTTTGATAGAGCAAGAGCGACTCGGTAATATTGTCGTCCCTGATCTTGGGGTTCGGAACCAAAGACCAGGCATCTTTATCGGTGATGATCTTAGAGCGCTATTGAATATTGTTCCCGGAGATCGTATCGCACTGTTGAGTCCGGATGGGGTTCGTAGATCCTTGACCCAGTTTTCAGGTCCTAGATACTATAATTTTGAGCTTCGGGGTATGTACTCCCTGGCATCTGTTTTCGATGGCTCTATAGTATTTGTAGACCTGAAAGCGGCACAACGTTTGTTCAACCTCAAAAATACCATATCGGGTTATGATATCCGCCTTGAGTCAGCCGATGATGCAGAGCATATCAAAGCACAATTGGAAGCAGATTGGGGAGAAGTCTATCGATTTAGCACCTGGTATGATCTTCAAAAGCCCTTGTATGATATCATGAATCTGGAAAAATGGGCAGCCTATGTGATTTTAAGCCTGATTGTTGCCGTGGCCGTGTTGAATATTGTTGGTTCATTGACCATGATCGTTATTCAAAAGCAACGTGATATTGGCATATTAATGAGCATGGGATTCACAACACAACAAGTGCGCTCCATCTTTATGCTTCAGGGCCTATATATTGGACTAATTGGGAGCATTCTGGGAGGGAGCATTGGAATAGGTGTAGCGCAGGCTCAAGATATATGGGGTATTGTAAAACTATCGGGTTCTGCCGCTTTTTTAATTGATACCTATCCGATATTGATTCAGTGGACCGACATTGCTGCAATACTAATTGTTACAATGAGCCTGTGTCTTCTGGCGGCAGCATATCCAGCTAAACGCGCAGCGAGCATTCTACCTTCTGATGCTATTCGCTACGAATAGATTACTCATTGTAGGTGTCTGGTAGATCGTTCTCGTAGAGAACAACGTCGCCAGCTTGAAGCCAATCTTTGAGCAGGTTATTTGCTTCAAAAAGCGTTTTAACTACCGTAACCTTGTCTGCTTGTTCCCCTCCTGCAAGAATACCTTGATGAATCGGTTTCGAGCGTTCTGGTCCCACAAGAATAATCCAATCAAGCTTGGCCCGGCCTATTGCTTCCCCAAAAGCATAGTTTTCTTTCTCCTCTAACTCACCCAATTCAACCATACCAGGGGTAACAATAACCCTACGACCTGTCTTGAATTGAGATAAAACACGTACAGCATTCGCCGCTCCGATCGGATTGGAGTTAAACGCATCATCAATAATGATGATAGAGCCTTGTTTTTTTAGCTCTAAACGATGTTCTACGGGTTGAATATCCTTGATGGCATGAATCATTGTAGCTAAACGCATCCCTAAGTGGGAACCTACGGCTAAGCCTTGTAGAATATTTAGAACATTATGAGCGCCTAACAATCGCGTTTTAACTCTTCCTTCCGATCCATCCGGAAGGCTTACCGTAAAACTACATCCATCCTCATCGTAATACATATCACGAGCTCTAATGTCGCCGGATTCAAGACCGGCAGTCATTAATTGACAATCTTCACGAACAGTCATTTTCATCACGTGTTCGTTATCGGCGTTTAGCACAACGAAGCCTCCTGGGGCAACATTTCGAACGATTCCCTCTTTCGTTTTTCGGATGGCCTCAACACTTCCAAAGGTTTCAAGGTGAGCAATACCGACATTCGTTACTACGCTGATGTCCGGTCGAGCAATATCGCATAGCTCATCAATATTACCGGGATAACGTGCTCCCATTTCAAGGATGAGTAATTCATGAGAGGCATCCAGATCTTCATTGATCACCTTGGTAATACCCATAGGCGTATTATAACTACCAGGAGTCGAGCAAACATTATATCGTTGTTTGAGTATATCACGTAGAATAAATTTTGTGCTCGTTTTCCCATAGCTCCCAGTAATAGCAATAATTTTGATATGGGGTAGGCGCTCCAGTTTGTCCTTCGCTTTTTGGATAAACCCACGTTGAATGGACTCTTCTACAGGTGATAGTATCTTAGCTGAGACAAATACAAGGTATGGGACAAACAGATCCGAAAGCACCCAAACAAGCGCAAGGCCATATATATCGAATAAAAACTCCGTCGTCATGAACATGTAGTAGCTTCCCACCAATGGAGGCAGAAAAACGAACAGCGATTGAACAAACAACATGCGTATCAATCGAGGCGTGTACGCAAGTGGCTTTTTGGATTGATCACGACTATAACGAGTGTCAAACGTGTACCAGAAGAGTACAAGGATGAACAAGATAATAGTGGTTGCAGATGCGGTTAAATGATCTCTAAACAAGCTCAGGAGTACCACAAGGATACTCATGAGTGATTTTGAGATTGGATGCACTAGGGTTGTGTACTGGGAACGGGTCCAGGAGTAATACTCTTTCGGTTTGTACCCTTTTTGTTGGAAAATCTGCAAAAAGAAGAGCGTTCTGGCAAGAATGTGTCGAGCCATGATGTAAATGAACATCACGCTCAATACATCGATTAAATAGTAGTACCAGTTGAGGGGTATAGGCACGTATTGATTCCCGAAATTTTGGATCGTTAGCTCCAAATATATAAAGATCCACGCTGCTCTTTTTTATTCTTCTACCTGTTGGGCTATATTTAGTGCAATGTTTGACCCAAGGAAGACCTGATCGTATCTATTTTTGTATTGACCCATTATGTTTTCCGATCTAAGCCCTTCCTACCAGCATTTGTTCAGCGTTATTTCGGCAGCAGCTGATAAGCTAGGCTACAAGGCGTATGTCGTCGGTGGTTTTGTTCGTGACTATTATCTTGGTCGTTTGAATAGCGAAGGGCTTGCCGATATTGATATCATGACGATTGGGTCGGGTGTGAAACTAGCTGCACAAGTAGCTAAAGATCTTGGTGCCGGACCCGTGAATGAGTACAAACAATTTGGAACAGCTCATTTCAATTACGATCGGATGTCTGTAGAATTTGTGGGGGCACGCAGAGAGAGCTACCGAAGAGAGTCCCGAAAACCCATCGTCGAAGATGGAACACTTGAAGATGATCAACAGCGTCGTGATTTTACGATCAACGCTTTGTCATGGTCGCTAAATAAAGAGGACTTTGGCCTTTTGCTTGATCCATTTGGGGGTATTCAGGACCTACATCAAGGTGTTCTTCGTACTCCTATCGATCCCATGATCACCTTTGATGATGATCCACTACGGATGTTACGTGCTATACGTTTTGCGGGTCAATTAAATTTTACAATCGACGAACCTACCTATGCCGGAATAAAAGCATGTGCAGAGCGAATTAAGATCATCTCACAGGAACGGATTACCGATGAGCTGAATAAAATGTTGTTGTGCGAAAAACCATCCCTTCCGTTTTCGATGCTCTTTAAAACCGGACTATTGAAGATCATTTTCCCAGAATTGCACAATCTGCAGGGAGTGGACGAAGTAAACGGACATCGGCACAAAGATAACTTCTGGCATACTCTCGAGGTCGTGGATAATATCAGTCAACGAACGAATGACCTTTGGTTGCGTTGGGCCGCACTGCTTCATGATATTGCAAAGCCTCCAACAAAACGCTTTGATCCCAAAGAGGGTTGGACCTTTCATGGGCATGATGCCCTGGGTGCACGTTGGGTAAAATCGATATTTCGGCGTTTTGGTCTACCCATGGATGAGCGCATGAAATATGTAGCTAAGTTGGTACGCTTACACCTTCGACCCATTGCTTTAGCTAGTGAGATTGTGACCGACAGCGCTATTCGTCGTCTTATTTTTGACACTGGGAATGATATTGACGACTTAATGACCCTTTGCAGAGCAGATATCACCTCTAAAAACCATGAGAAGGTGAATCGCTATCTGAAGAATTTTGATCGAGTAGCTGAGAAAATCATAGAGGTAGAAGAGAAAGATCGTCTGCGAAACTGGCAGCCTCCTGTTGATGGTATTGAAATTATGGACACACTTGGCCTTAAACCTGGAAGAGCCGTTGGTGTAATCAAAAAGGCCATTGAAGAGGCTATTTTAAACGGGGATATTCCAAACGAGCATGATGCTGCTTTTGCGTTCATGATGGAACATAAAGACGAATTATTACGAGACTTTCATGACAACAACTGATCATTGGGTATCCAGAGCTTTTGCGAAGATTAATCTGGGTTTATTTGTGCATGGTAAACGACCAGATGGGTATCATACCATTGAAACCGGTTTTGTCTATATCGATTGGGCCGATACCATACGTATTCGCCCTGCACGGCAAACAAAGATTCATACTTCTGATCCTGAATTACGTATTGATGATCAAAACACGATAGTAAAAGCATATAAACTGTTTGCTCATGAATATGGTCTTTCTCAATCTTATGATATTCATGTCGAAAAAGTGATCCCCCAAGGGGCCGGTTTGGGTGGCGGTAGCACGGATGCCGCTGCCTTGTTACGTATGTTGAATAAGATTGAACAAAAAAATATCCACATCGATCGTTTGATGGATACTGCCGCACTAATTGGTGCTGATGTCCCTTTCTTTTTGATGCAATCTACAGCTATTGGTCATGGAACCGGTACAGAGCTACATCCGATCGATATCCAACCAGACGCATGGATACTTACTGTATATCCAAATTTTCAGAGTAGTACAGCTGATGCTTATCGTTACTGTGAGCCAAATGAGGATCATGAACTGAAACTAGAATCAATTTTACGCGATATTGAGCTCGATGAGTGGTCATACTTACTTACCAACGACCTCGAACCCTCTGTAATGGTAAGCTGGCCTATGATTGGCGATATGAAAGACCAAATGATGGATTTTGGAGCCATTTATAGTGCAATGTCAGGAAGCGGATCTTCTGTTTTCGGATTATTTGAGCAGGATTTTGTAGCTCTGAATGCATGGCATGCGTTTACACATTTAGGCTTTAGATGCAATCTGACGCGCCCTCGTTTTAACCCGGATCAGGGCGTTTATATCGAGGAATCCTGAAACCGCTTCCATCGATTTTCACAATCATATTGCATGAAAATCGGTATTTTTTCTCTTTCAGAGTGAACTATTATCTACACCCCCTTTAGACGGCGATTCTATTATGGCAAAAAAGCACGTGTCACCCCGCACAGGAAACGATGTTGATAGCTTGGCTAAAGATATCCAAAACCATATGCGATATACCCTGGCAAAAGACCAGTTTTCATCAACAGACTGGGATCGCTATCGGAGTGTAGTACTTACAGTATTAGATCGTCTACACGATAAATGGATAGAAACGCAACAAACCTATTATCAAAAAGGGGTAAAGAGGGTCTATTATATTTCAATGGAATATTTGATTGGACGTCAACTCGATAATGCCCTACTCAATCTGGGTATTCGTGACGAGATCATTGAAGCCCTTGAAAAAATCGGCTTTGACTATGAAGAATTACGTAATGCCGAGCGTGATGCCGGTCTCGGAAACGGAGGCCTGGGACGCCTGGCAGCCTGTTTCCTAGACTCGATGGCAACAATGGGTTTGCCTGGTTACGGATATGGCATACGGTACGATTATGGCATGTTTTACCAAAAAATTATAGACGGTTTCCAGGTTGAGTCGCCAGATCTCTGGCTGCGATTTGGCAACCCCTGGGATGTGGTACGACCTAAGTTAACCTATCCCGTAGAGTTCTATGGTGATGTTGTAACTACCACGGATGAAAAAGGGCGCTTACGTTTTGAATGGCACAATACAGAGAATGTAATTGCTGTAGCTTACGATACCCCCGTTCCAGGATATCAGAACGATGTCGTAAATAACCTTCGTCTATGGAAGGCAAGCGCATCAAAGTCCATTGATTTACACTGCTTTAATCAAGGTGACTACGTAAACGCGATTCGGGAAATTGAGCTTCAGGAAAATATATCCCGGGTATTGTATCCAAACGACAAAGTTTTTGTTGGCATGGAGTTACGTCTTAAACAAGAGTATTTCCTGGTATCAGCTACACTACAAGATATCATCCGTCGCTTCAAGAAAGAGTATTCCGACTTTAGGCTTTTACCGGAGAAAGTGGCTATCCAATGTAACGATACCCATCCAAATCTTGCCATCCCGGAATTAATGAGGATTCTGGTGGATCTAGAAGGTCTGGATTGGGATATGAGTTGGGATATTACAACGCGCACGATCGCTTATACGAATCATACCATCCTGCCTGAGGCCTTGGAAAAATGGCCTGTGAGTTTACTGAGAACCCTGCTGCCACGTCACCTACAAATTATTTTCGAAATCAATAATCGATTTCTTAATGCCGTTCGCAGCCACTTTGGCGAAGACATAAATCGCATTCGCCGTATGAGTATCATCAGTGAGGGCGAACAACCTATGGTCCAAATGGCCAACTTGGGTATCGTGGGGTCGCATAAAGTAAATGGCGTCTCCGCTTTACACACAGATCTGATTAAAAAGACGATCTTCCACGATTTTCACGAAATGTGGCCCGAAAGGTTCGTTAATATGACAAATGGTATCACCCAACGACGCTGGTTAAATCAATGTAATCCTCGTTTGTCATCTCTCATCAATAAGACCGTCGGCTCTGATTGGCATCACGATTTATATGCGCTTAAAAATCTGGAGCCATTTTCTAAAAAAGCATCGTTCAGAAAGGAATTTGCAACCGTCAAGAGGCTCAACAAGCAAGCGCTGGCTGATTATGTCTTTAAAAAGAAGTGTATAAGACTAAATATTGATTCGATTTTTGACATTCAAATCAAACGTATTCATGAGTATAAGCGCCAACTGTTGGCTATTTTTCATGCCATCACGTTGTACAACAGAATTAAATCGAATCCTTTAGCACCGTTCCAAGCGAGAACCATACTTTTTGGTGGAAAAGCGGCACCGGGTTATGTGATGGCAAAGTTGCACATCAAATTGATTAATGCTGTCGCGGAAAAAATCAATAATGACCCTGATGTTGGAGATAAGCTCAAGGTTATCTTTTTAGGCAATTATAATGTTAGCCTGGCTGAGCTCATGATTCCAGCTACCGATCTATCCGAGCAGATATCAACCGCCGGTATGGAGGCATCTGGAACTGGTAATATGAAATTCGCTCTCAATGGTGCCTTAACCATTGGTACCATGGATGGGGCAAATGTCGAGATGAGTGAAGAGATCGGGGAAGAACATATGTTTATTTTTGGATTACGGGTAGACGATGTTCAGGAACTTCGCCAGAGTGGATATAATCCTCATGATTACGTGAGTCATCATCCTGAGTTAGCCAAAATCATAGAACAAATCCAAAGTGGGTTCTTTTCCCCTGAAAATCCGGATCTATTCCATGCTATCACTCACGCTCTCCTTGAAGAAGGCGATTATTTTATGGTTCTGGCCGACTATGCTGACTACTTACGCGCACAAGCTGCAGTAGAACAGGTATATGCTGACCCATCTTTATGGTACGAGAAAGCGGTGTTAAATGTGGCTCGCATTGGCAAATTCAGTTCAGATCGTACAATAGCTGACTATGCCAGAGAGATTTGGGAAACAACGGCCGTCAAATAATCTTATCGGGTGGTGAAACGAAAAGTAATCGTTCCCCACTGCGGTTCTTGAGGAACACCGCTCGGTAGTCGTTGAAATCTCCAGCTGCGTAAAGTAGCCATCACTTCTTTTTCGAGTGCTGGACTCATTTTTCTCAGCGGAATGATTTGATTGATGCTTCCATTAGGCATCACCTGAAAACGTACTGTGATCACTGCCTCAACATCCTCAACATAATTAGGAAGGGGCTGAGACATCGGTGATCGGACAATATCGCCGTCCCACTGAAGAGAGAAAGGTGCCGATTTTGTTGGGTCATTAGCCGTACCCTGCTGAGTGTTTGTTTGTCCGGTTCTACCACGCACATCCCCACTCCTCTCGGCACCATCCTGACGTGTTGGGGACTGTTGCGTTCTAGGTGTCTGAGCAGTTTTTTGATTCTGTCGATCAGCTGTTGGTTGTGGACTTATTTGTTTTGTCTCAGGAGTCTTAATGATTTCATTTTCGACTTTCTGGGTCTGTTTTGGAGCTTCAACAGGTTTTGTGACTTCTTTTTTGACCTCAGGAACCGGTTTCACAACATCTACCGGCCTAGGGTCTACAGGATCAACAGGTGAAGGATTGGGTGACGTAGCAACGATTTCTGGTCGCTCGAGAGAAAATTCTGATGGGCTACCATCTTTGAAATCTCCAATATTCACCTCCAGGTATGCGTATCGTTGCTGTTCCTGACCTACAAAGATAAAGAATGCTAAAAGGAAAAGAATTCCGTGGATGGCCACCGAGTAGATTACTCCTTCCCGTTCTTCTTTACTCATTTTTATCTTGTTCATCGACTTAGTCCAGCTCGGTCGCAATAACCGTTTTCATTTTTAATTTAGCGCCAATACTCAGAACATCGACAGCATATTGAAAATCAGCAGCTTTGTCCGCTCTGAGTACAAGTGTAGCCATAGGGTTTTTAGTATACTCTTCAACTATCCCGGTTTCAAGTCCGGATTGGCCAACAACTTCTTTACCGGCTACATAGAAACGACCATCTTTTGTCAGAGCTACCTCAACCATTTTAGTTTCAGGTGGAGCCCCACTGTCGGCTTGAGGTATTTCGACTTTGATACCGAAATTGGTGACAAAAGAGGATGTTATCAGGAAGAAAATAAGAAGGAGCATCACGATATCGGTCAGCGATGAGTGGGAGAACATCGCTAACACTTTTGGCTTATTGCTGTCGTCCCTAAAATTCATAGCATTTAGCCTCGTTATGCATTTTTCTTAGGTGCAGGTGTTTGTAGTAGATCGATAAAATCCGTTGAAGCTGTTTCTAACTCAAAGATTTTTCTATTGATCTTAGTTAGGAGGAAGTTATAAAAGCCATAGGCTATAATTCCAACCATAAGACCAAAGGCAGTCGTAATCAAGGCTTCCCAGATACCACCGGCGAGCATACTTGGATTAACCTGCCCTTCCATCGTTTGAATTTGTTGGAAGGCTTCGATCATCCCAGTAACCGTACCAAGGAATCCTAGCAGTGGTGCTACCCCTGCAATGGTAGCCAACCAATCCATTTTAGTTTCAAGACGATACGCCTCCTGTTTTCCTGCCGACATGATCGCATCTTCAATCTCTTTTATAGGTCTACCTAAGCGTTGAAGGCCTTTAACCAGAATACGAGAGAGTGGTTTATCCGTTTGTTCGCAATATCGGATGGCTTGACGCACATTTCCTTCTGTGAGCATGTCGTGAACATCGCTGAGGAAACCTTCCATTTTCATGGATGATGTACTAATCACTCTCCAGCGTTCGATGATAACAATGAGGGCTATAACGGAAAGGATCGCTATAGGAATCATCAACCATCCACCCGTAATCAGCATGTCGATGAGGGTCATCCGTTCGGGTTCTGGAGCCTCTACTTGAGCCAGGGTGTCTAGAAGGGTAGCGTCAATTTGAAGAGCAAGAAGGTATAAAAGGGGCATATATCTAGAGAGGATTTAGCGAAAATGAAAGATATGATTTTGTAAACTTAATTTATTGTAGTCCATACCCTCGTACGATATTGGACTGAAACGATCCAGGGAGGGTTTTATTTGACTCCAGGGCCTCTTCTCTGGAGGTAAATTGTCCGATATGGATTTCCCAGGCCCTGTCGCCATCAATGGAGATCGTTCTCATGCGGGAGCGTAGTCCGGCATTCTGAGCCATAGTAAGAGCCTTTGTAGCCCCTTCTTCAGAAAAGAATGTCCCCGCAATGATGGTGTAGTATGGTCTACGAGAGTCTTCGAAGGCTCCGACGAGTCCGGTGGTAGACATGGGCGAGGTAGGTTCGGGAAGCTCAGGATTTACACCCTCTTCGATAGGGGAAATTGAGGAGGTGGAGTCAGGATTATTATCGATGTACTCTGGTTTAGGGGTGGGAACCTGAATAATGGGTGTATTTAGAGTGATCGATTGGGGATCACCTTTGGTGGCGTATTCTGGGAAGACGTCGAAGAAGGAAGGAACTCCGTATCCGGCGAGCCAGTCGTTATACCATGCGATAGAGGATCCGGCGAGGAGGGTGGCAAGAATCAAAAAGGTGGCAAAGGCCCGTTTTAATCCTAGTCCTCTGTCCATGTACTTTTTTGTAACTCTGATTTTTATCGGCTTGGTCCTACTATTCGAATCGATGGCTATTTGAGCAGGAATGACTTCATGAACAACTTGTTCCTTTTGATCTTCTTTGTGAGTGGGTTCATGGTCATTCGCCTGCTCTTCAACGATGTATACGGCAGGTTCTGATTCATGCTCAGAGTATGAATCCTCTTCCTGAAGCGTCGGAGTCTTTATGGTTGCGAGTTCCCATTCGTCCAGACCATGGTACCGAAAGTTGATGCTGCGTACTAATAGGGTGTCAGGCACAAACGATAGTTTACCATCAAACATCACAAAATCACCCAAGCCTGGCAATCCAGCCATTCCATTCGCTTTTAATTCGTCCTGCAGATGATCTACAATCACTTGATATTCATGCTCGGCCGTAGGGAGGTCAATTTTCAATCGCTCCGCAAGACTATCAATGATTTTTTTTCGGTCGAGCATCTTAGGACTCTGGTTCAAAATCGAGGGTGTCTTGTGGGGGTAGCATCGTTATTGACCCCAAATTTGTTTCACGTAATCGCTGTTTTTGGTGTAGAACCTTGAATTTTCCTATTGATTCAAGATGGACTTCACCACGCTTCATAAGCTCTTCGGTAATCAAGGCAACGATCTCTTTGGCAACGTGTTCTTTCATGTTAAAGTCGTATTACTACCCCTCCATATAGCTGTAATGGACGTTCTGTATACCCTGACCAAAGCTGATAGTCCTGGCCGAGTAGATTAAGACCTTTAAAATAGAAACCGATTTGATTGGTCAACATAAACTCTGCTTGTGCATTAACCAGAACAAAGCTATCTAATACTTCGCTCTCTTGTCCTGTTTCTCGATCTCCAATGAATTGAACCCATGATTTTATGGCTAATCTACGAAAGGGTGTAAACTGAGTCTCAGCAACAAGTCCCGTATTCTCAACAAATGGAATCTTGCCTCCATCTTTTAAACTATGATTTTGGTTGTAAACCCATCCATGAAGCGTTACCAGACTCGGAATGATCGTTACCTGGGCACCGGCCTTCACCTGGAGTTGCATCATTTTTTCGTCGTAGAACATCTCATAGGGTGATCCAGAAATCAGAAGGGGGCTCTTTTGGAAGTATGCATACTTGGGTGAATAGCGGTATTGCACCCCACCATAAACTGAAATGGCATTAAGAACCTGTATATCGAGACGTGTATCTGCTATCCATCTGCGTTCATTTTGGACCTGCACATTTAATCCCGTAAATCTGTTGTCGGTATGGATTCCATCTAAACCCCTATTGCTCATTTCCCCGTATAGATGGCCACTTAATATGATATTATCAATGCCGAAGTATTCTACTTTTGCATCGGGATACAAGACAGGTTTAGAGCCGGATTCATCCGTTCCGAAGTAGGCCCGGCCACCCATAGTAATACGACTGTTGTACTTTTGTCTGATCTGATACCTTGGTTGTACTCCAACAAGAGCCCAGGTTTGGGATTGCGTATTGTTGTTACGTATTAAACCAAGATCTGCACGACCATGCACTAAAAAGATGTCATTTGTGCGCGTTCCAGCCCATTGACGCGTAAAACGAGAGCTGATGCGATGCTCCTGATCATTGGTAAAAGCAAGATTTGACCCAATATCATAGATAGAATAACCCGCCGTGAGCTCTGTGTGGGTAAGACTATTGGTTACATGGCGATATTGCGCATGAAGACCAGCACCGAAATACTCTTTTTGAACATCCGGATTATTCGTGTCATTAACATCGCTTTGTACGGAACCCATCAGTCGAAAATTTCCATTGCTTCGAATCTTCGTTGATACACCCGCTTGTGCATTCATCAAACGATAGGAACTATTGACATCTAAATGATCTCCACCACCGTCATATGTAAATCCAGCCACAACTGAACTTGTTTCTTTTAGGGGTGTCTCTACCGCCAAGGAGGCCTCCGGACTATTGAATCTTCCAAATCCGGCTTTCCCGTACAAGGTGCTTTTCTGAGGATAAACAATTCTTCTTCTAGTCGGTGCTACAGGACGCTCAAGATCATCAATAGGCATGCTTGCTCTGATTTGCTCTTCAGTTTCCATGAATGGAAGCCGATTTGGGTCCAAAGCATAAATACGTTGATTATTGGTAAATCCAAGTATTGGTTGACGGATTAGGCTGGCGAATCGGATTCTGAAATCACCACGTATTTCTATATCCTGTGGGTCTATTTCTGGGAGAAGGGTTCCCGTTTGAGTTTGTGCTACTGAAGCCGATGATACCATCAGCACCAATAACATTGCGATAAACAATCGTTGCTTCATAAATAAACAGAATAGGAACCCTAAATCATGGTGAATATACTACATTAAGGCCTGATGAGCTAACCAAAATGGGTCATCAGCTGTCTTGTATGGCGATCGTTACGTAACGTACAAGTACGATCATATTGTTACTTTATAAGAGCTATTTTTTGGGTACGTCTTTGCTGGCCTGCCACTAATTCTACGATATAGACCCCACTAGCTAAATGCGACGCATTCCAATCAATACTATGATATCCCGCCTCTAGTCGTTGGCTGATCAGGGTGCTCACTTTACGGCCCATAATGTCATAAATATTCATATTCACTTTGTTAGGCTCTGGAAGTGAAAACCGCAAGGTCGTCGTAGGATTAAATGGGTTCGGATAGTTACTCAACAATTCAAATTGTGTTGGTAGGGTCTCCTCAATAATCTTTGTGATTTGCTGGTCTGAGCCTAAAAAGAGTTCGAAATGATGTTGACCTGATTGTAAAAATACCTCAAATCCACGATCACCTTTTTGTAACCAACGTTGATTTTTGGTATCCCATAGATGAGCAATAAGATTATCCTCCAGGAAAAGCTCTACATCTAAGCTGTAGTTCGCTGATTCACCTACATTGACTGTTATTTTCTTCGAAATTGGCGATTGATCCAAGTATTCTGTTATCGAATACCATTCCGATTGAGGAAGCATAGGATCAGTATCAAGCCAGGTGATGCTATTCGTTGAAAAATGTGTCGGAGGAGCAGGTTCTCGGTCAGGCTTATTTTTTACATTTTGATCGTCCGATAGGATTAGCTTCACAGAGCCAATCTTGACGTCTTCTTTGAGAAAATGTACCTGGATCTGGGAGTCAGATGGTTGTACAAGTTTTGCAGGGTTTGCACCACCTTTGGGAAGATTCAATCCTTCAACTGGATATGGAATGTCTAAATAAGAAGCATTTTCAATATTGTAGAAATAGTATGCTTGCGTTGGAATCAGCGTGGTTTGTGGGGTCCAACCTAAAGAGGTAAAAAAGAAGAGTGATCTATTCGCATTTAGTTTATTTGCAGTAATCACAGACTGCCATGGAACCCCTATGTTGAAGGGGTTTGAAATGAGATTCCAACCGGGTTTGAGTTCAATCCTGAATGCATCATCCGTGGTAAGATCCACAGAGGTATCCTGTTGTCTGGAGATATTCCACGGCTTTTTGCTCAACATCCAGAACCCGTTACCTGGTTTAAAATTAAATCGACGGTCACCGGATTTTGCCTCAATGAGCTGACCGTTTTCAAACGTAAAGGCATTCCAGTCGACCCCTTGCTTTCCTAATCCCTCAAAGGTGATATGAATTGGAACATCGACTTTACCTGGAATACTAACCAATCGGTAGCTAGATTGGTTTGTGTTGGGAAAGCTTAGACTAAAGGAGGTGCTGATCGTACCGGGATAATTAAAGGTAGTAAGATCAGAAGGTTTAGACCATTTTCCCTTACCTCCTTCATTTTCTGCCTGCACCCTCCAATAGTATTTTTGATTAAAATTGGGGAAAAATACTTCCAAAGAGTCAAGGTTAGAGCTAAGGCTATCTCTTTTAATGGTACTAGAAAACGTCGGGGAGGTCGATATCTCTATAACATATTTCGTAACTAAACTCTGTGTTTCCCATCGAAGCACCTGTTTGCGTCTTGCATTGGCGATACCACTGAATGGAGATGTGAGTTTAACTGAGTCGGGAGGATTCGGTTTCGTTAGAAACGTTCTAACCTCCGACCAGTCTCCAAATTGATCCCCTGCATTGAATTCATTACCAGCCCTTACCCTCCAGTAGTAGGTTTTATTAGGTGAAGGTGGTGTTTGGGTAGGGATATTATAGGATTGTTCTGTTAATCTGATTATTGGTAAGAAATCTCCGATAAACTGATTAGATCCGGAGATATCGATTTCATAAAAAAGTGCACTTTCAGCTGGGGCCCATTTAAAGATCAGATTCTGAATATTATCAACCAGTTTTTTATCAGCAGGGTCGATGAGTTGTACCTTGGTAGGCTTGCTTGGGTTGGTTTTAAATGACCACACTGGAGACCATTCGCTGATACCCGTTGTATTTTGAGCCCTTACTCTCCAGTAATACGTGGTATTACTTTCAAGTTTTGAAATATTCAAAGCAAGAAAGTCAAGTTTTGATGTCGTTATGTTGTCTAAATCAAACAAATAATCTTCATCAAATTCGAATTCTTGGTTCTTGGAAAGTTGAATACGGTACGTGTCAACAATACCGATCACTCTCCATACTAGACTATCCGGTTTAACAATAAATTGATTGCTATTTGCAGGAAAGACTAGAACCGGAGGAGAAGGTTTTGAGGGTATGGTTAGGAAAGATCGGACGGCAGACCAAGGACCTTGTCCAGCATCATTTAATGCAGCAACGCGCCAGTAATAATTTTTGCCCCCTTTTAACCGAACTTGAGTAAAAAAGGTGGTATCAATTTGTGCATCCGTAACGACATTACTCGAAAAATTGACTGTTTCCGACAATTGTAAACGATAGGATCGCACCTGATTCAGAGGAGCCCACTGCAATAATATGGTTTGCGGAATGTTTCTCGCCAAGTCAGTCGGACTCACCAATGTAACCTGCTCGGCGACATTCGTGATAGTGGTAAACACCCAAGCAGCACTCCACTCACTAACACCAGCTTTGTTGACAGCCCTTACTCTCCAGTAATATGGGGTTCGATGCGTTGCTGTGGTGATAGTAATCGAGTTCGAATTCGAAGATAAAATGGGGGTACTTTCGGTGAGATTGGATTGTGTTGATACTTGAATCTGATACGACTCCGCACCTTGCACAGCGTTCCAGTGTAAGACAGGCGGAAGGCTTACTTTAACAGAAGCATTAGACGGCAATAAGAGCGAAGGAGGGGCTGGTATGATGACGTTTGTAGAAAACGACCATTTCGAAGACCAGGGGCCATCACCAGCTTGATTTATGGCTGTAACACGCCAATAATAGGTCTCGGATGGTAAGAGGTTGTCTACTTGAAGTTGACTTGCTGTCACATTTTTGTTGTCGAGAATAAGCTGCATGAAATCAAGGTCTCTCGATAACTGTATTCTGTATTTAGTGGCTCCTGAAATGGCTTGCCATGATAGGGTAACTGTTGAACTTAAACTGTCTGAGTTGTTTACAGGACTAATAAGACTTGGTGCAGACGTCAGAGTGGGTGCATTAATTGTGGTAAATGATCTGGAAACGGATGTTTCGCCCAACACCTGATGTTCATTGATACCAGTAACACGCCAGAAGTATACAAGACCTTGTTGAAGCTTGGGTACTTGATATGTAGTATCATTCTCGACGAGATATACAGCCGTTGAACCCACAGGAAAAGTACCTGAGTTGGATAGTTCTAACTGATATCTCGACGACCCTATTGATCTAGACCATACTAAAAACGGTGTTAAAACAATGTCCTTTTCACGATCATCCGGACCAATTAGGTTCACTTTGGATGGCTTAACGTTTTTTGTTTTGAATGATTTGACAAGTGACCATTGAGATGAACCTGAAATGTTTTGTGAACGAACTCGCCAATAGTAGATTTGGGATGCTTTTAAATCTGTTATCGTCAGTGAGTCATTGGTTGTTGATTGCTCCCAAAGATTCACATCAAAATTGGTAGTCGTAGATAACTGAAACTGATAATTAGATGCCGTTGGAACAGTACCCCATCGAAAAACAACGTTCGATGAATCCAACTCAACATTGTCAAATGGCACCAACGGTATTGGAGAAGGTGGAACCAAATTTACTGTAAAAGGAACGAACCTAGACCAATCTGTAGGCACGACCACAACGCCATCGTTGTATTCAGCACTGATGCGCCAATAATAGGTGGCATCATCCAGTAAACCAGCATAGGTAAATTGCGTTACTTCGACCGGTATACCAGATTGATTAACCAGTAATGAAGAGGTGTCTGGGTCTTCTTCGGCTGATGTTGAAACTTGAATTCGATACGAAAGAGCCTGAGGAAGGCCTGACCATCTGAAAACGACGGTACTACTGGCCAGGTTTTGTCCACTAGGTGGTTCAATTTGTTCAGGATATCGTAGAAGTGTTGTAAAACTAGAGGCTTCAGACCATTCGCTTTCGGCAATATTATTCGATCCTAAAACCCGGACAAAGTACCTTGTTAATCCTTCCTTTAGTTCGAGATTAAGTTGATTAGAATCAACAAGAATCGTGTCGATTTCAGAGGTCGAGAAATTTTGCTGATTAGAAATTTGCACTCTGTAGCCAAATGCAGCTTTTGATTCCCAAGAGAGATTGGGGCGAATACTTACCCTTGTACTGTTGTTTGATGGGGATAAAATGATGGGCCTTTGTGGTGTAGTCAGCGCATGTCTTGAATAAAACGACCGTTTCATACCATCATGACTTTCGAAGGAGCCGCCAAAATAAATGACATCATCCTTCAGGGTAGAAGAATGGACCGTCGAATCTGGATTTCCCAATGGTACCCACTGCTGGTTTGTGAGCCTCGTCATATTTCGAATGGTATCCGTATCAACGACAGTAAAGAAATTTCCACCAACAATGAGCGTTTCGTCAAGACTAGTAAGGGAGTAAACCGTTCCGACGATACGTTGCATCATCGTTTCCCATCTGGTTCCCGTCCAGCGTCTCAAAGCACTAGATGAGGGATTTGACGATGCTGTTGCTGCAATAAGAGAACCTTGATATGCCGTCAAGCTGTTGACTGGCCCCTCCAGCTCTTCAGATAGACTTGCCCATATAGCTCCATTAAATGAGGCAATGCTATTTACGTTAAGTGATCCTATCGTTGTAAACGATCCACCAACAAAGAGTTTGTCGTCAAAGGATAAGAGCATGTTTACGGATCCATTAGGTCCAGTAGAAGCCACCTGCTCCCATGAAGATCCATTCCAAAAAGCAATCCGTTGTCTGGGATTTAATCCTGAGTAGGTAAAATCACCCCCAACATGAATCTGATTATTGTGAACCGCAATTGCTTTGACTGGGTCATTGAAACCTGAACCCATCACATCCCATCTTGACCCATCCCAGGTTGCAATATTATTGACCGTTTTACCACCAGCAGTATTAAAATCTCCCCCGACATAGAGCTTACCCTGAAAACTAACCATAGTATAGACGGGTCCGCTTAAGCCTGACAACAAGGGTCTCCAACGATCTTTATCCCATCTGGCGATATAATTGAGTGTTGAACCGTCTGCAGTTGTAAACTCACCGCCGACATACAATGCATTATTGTGAAAGGTTGTGGCGAGTACCTTGCCATTTAAGCCTGTGCCAAAAGAAAGTTGCTTATCAATAAGAGAAGAACTTTGAGCCAGGGTTTGACCATGAATGAATACAAAAAGAAACAGTACAACATATCGCATGCGATACGTAGAGCATACTTTCGTTGCTCTCTGTATCAATGGAATACTATGTTGTGTTCTAACTGTGCTCATGTAGCTTAATTGGTAGGCGGTCCTGGAGGCAATGGTAGGCGGTTTTGACTTTGATTTGAGAAGTAGATTGCCGCTGCAGAGGTAGCGACAATTCCTGAAAGGGTCCAGACAATCCAACGCCTGTTTCTTTGTGGTCGCAGGCTTGGGATAGCATTAACTTCGATTGTCCTGAATTGTACATCGATAGAATAGGTGGAATCGGCCTCCACAATCTGAGTAGCCTCAACATCCAGATGTCCCGTTTTTGTAAGACGAATGGGGCGATACAGACCCGGCAACATGTCCAATTCTTGAACTTTATCTAAAACATTGAATCGTCGAACGGTGTTGTTGGGATCAACAAATTCAATGGCATATTCAGGTAGATTGGATCGAAATACAACTTTACCCGTTCGGGGATTGTCATAAACCGGTTCATTTGCAACCCGTAGTCTGTAGTTAGTAATTTTCTGTTGGTGTAGTTCATGTAATTGATAGTAAATATCAAAATCACGGACATTTCTAATTTGGATGTGCCTGTCTATACGACTCGTATTGGGCATAAATAGAAACTCGAATCGAAAACTGATGCTGCCATCCGGTCTTAAGACAACATTTTGACGATCAAATTTGATATTTCTAATCTGAAGCTGATCGTTTTTGATCCAGTTAAGAACCTCATTAGCCGAATAGTATCTAAGAACACTCGGATCTAGAAGTATTCGTATGATGCCCTCATCTTCCGTTACGGGTGGAACAACATTGGCTGTTTCCTGAATATCCACGAATTCAAGTGCAAATTTGCCCGATTTCAGCAATTTCGGATTTCCATTGGTCTGCGCCAATGTGCTATGCGACACCATCATACAGATGAATACACCCCATCTGACTATATTTAATAGTCCAATTGTATTATTTTTAGTATAGGGTGTTTTTATCATGTTAGAGATCGGTGATTTGTCGATTAAAGATTCGACTACTATAATTCGTATTCGTTATTTTCGGCTTATTTTACTTAATTTGCGTTGATTTTAAACAATGGCAATTCTTTTTTGGTAGGCGCTATCTGAATCTTTCTTTGATTTAGATGATCTATTCGTACCCCTAAAATAGCCCCAATTTGAGATTCCATCCAAACATATCGGCTATTATCATCGAGCCTAAAGACATCCGTTATTCTAAAGATATGTTCGTATGCCAGGTCAGGATCTATAATTAGCCATACGCCTTTGATGTGAACCTCGTCATTTTCGTGGCGTTGTGCACTAATGGTATTGTAATAGGCTGGTAAGCCTCTGCCGAATAAATCTCCGAGTCGTTCTATGGCTTGATTTGATTTAATTTCTATTCGTTCGAGCTGTTTTCCCTCAATGGCTACATTAACCTTAAAAGAATCAGCGACGTTAACATCGCGGTATCGATACTCTTTATCGAGTGCCAGGGTTGCCCATCGATGAGCCACAAGGGAAGCGAGCCTTCCTTCAGGAATAGCCAGGAGTTCTCTATTGGTAGGTATCCACTGATCTTGGGGCCCATTTCTCAAATATGATCGTTCATTCTGATAGTAATTTATCTTTGGCAGTTTATAAGAAAACTGGGTTTCAGAATGTACAAATTGATAGGCAGGGTGGATAGAAAAAGGCTCTTCAGCTGAGTTTTCCACGTTTTTTAGCCGTTTTTGTAAAATTTCCTGATATAAAACTACCTGACCCTGTAGAAGCAGGTCTATGGTAGGATTAATGTTGATTTTGATAAAGTTATTATCCGTTTCAGCGGCTAACACGGGTGAGCCTTCAAATATGCTCAGATAAAAATTACCAACATGAAGATTGGGGTTAGCTCGTACGAACCCAAGAACCTGAGACTCTTTAGATCCTAAATAGGGCGATTCAACATGAATACGTTCAGAGGCGAGAACACTTCGCAGATAGGGTTCATTATGAGTTAATGCAGCCCAAATGATTCTAGAGGTGATAATTTGAATAGTAGACGAAATGTAGGTGTCGCCTACAGAACCCAAATCAACATATTCACCAATATCATAGATATAGCCATCGATGGTACGATGAATTTCAAGTTTACGCTGGCCCTTATTCGTGTTGTACGTGCGTATAAAACTCTGACCCAAAAGCGTAGTACGCCGATACTCATCTTCGTTCACTTGTTGGGCATCTACATCACGTAACCATTTCTCAAAAACAGCCTTCGGATAGGAGCTAACAAACATATCACCGGCTTCTGCCTTCGAGCTTAATACTACGATGAGCACCACACATACCATGATCAGCCTAAACCCCTGGTTTAGGCAATCAACGAATGAGTTAAACGGCGACATCATATAGACTCTACACTCAGAGCGTTTCATTATTTGATGATTTCAAACATATTCAAATCAATCAGGGTGCCATCAGAAAAGGGCTCCGGTTGCCAGGCCCTCACATAGATCAAGGGTTGATCTTCATTACCAAAGTCAATCATAAACGAAAGATATCCCTCATCAGAGTAGGTAGATGAAGACCATTTTTGAAAAACCTGAACCCAATAGATTTTTTCATAATCTGGATGAACATAGATGTTAATACCGCTGAAATCCACATTGATGAATTCATTGTTCTTAAAGATAACATCACGCAAGCGGCTCATGTATTCCGCTTTTGTTTGCTTATTGAGTCGAAATTTTTCCCTGACTACCTCATTATCACTCGCTCTTACCATATTTGACTCGCCCTCGAACTCCTGAATGCGTGTACCTGTAATGATCAGGGCCTTATCACTAAATTGTAGTTCGATATAGTCAGCATCTTTTCTGTTATATGCGGTTTTAATCTGTTCGATATAATTAATAATCTGACGCAGATAGTAATCCTCTTCGAGGCTTTTTGCACTCTCTAGGATGGTATTAAACTGGTGTTCAGCAATGGCAAACCGGGTGTCTGTTAATCTACCCTCAGCATTAAAACTTAAAATTAGCTCCAGCGACTGACGATCATTTTCAGCATCTGTGGTCACATACATTCGTCGTATTTCATAGGTGTTATTATTGAGCATAATAACCTGTGAACGCAGTTCGGGTGAAGTAACACGTATTCCCGTCTCCCGAATGAGCTCTGATAATCGTTCTTGGCCAAAAATTCCCTCTCCCGCCTTAATATTGTCAGGCAAAACAACCCTTCCAATAGTTGGATTAAAGCGATTGATGGACGACATCACGATGCTTGCATTCGACTCAAGCAAGGCAACGATGTCTCTGCCTGGTCCATCTGTGAGAATAACCCTTACATCATTATTTGCCTGAGCAAGTACTGATGAGGCGCTCAAGTATGCAACAAAGATCCATTGAATAAAGAGGGTAATCGATTTCATGGGCTTAAAAGGATGATGATTACTGCTGATAACGAACCCAAATTTCACGTTTCCCGGGGTAACGCTGCGACAAAGAGCTTATTTCTTCATTCGTTTTTAGGTTAATAAACCGAGAATCGGTAAACAATAGAAAGGCATCAACAGAAGAGTTGCTGGCGGCATTAGGATCAATGACGATGACCATTGCACCCTCTCTATTTGGCAGACTATCTCGCGAGGGGTAAAAATTCAGCGAGCCCATATCACGACTTCTAACCAAGGCCCTCTGCACATCATACCATGTTGAGGTGGCCATAACACTGGCATATTTCTTTTTGAATGCATCCAGAGGGTCTGATGATTTTTCCCGAGTGGGAACATTTTTTTTTGCCGCATCTACCCCCGACTCGTTCGACACCGCCGGCGTATTCAGAGGTTCCTCTTGTTCGGATGCCATAGGTTTAGTACTTACATCACCTGATTCCACTGGAGATGGCTTTGTAATTTCATCCTCAACAGGAGCCACCACCGTACTGTCTTCTTGCACCAAATCTTCCTTGACTGGGGTTTGAAAATGGGTATACGCCCAATACGATGCGACTAAAAGAGCACCCACTGTTAGGGCCAGTCCAAGGTTTAACAACACCCTCCTACCAACCGGAGCCTGATCCACCTCGATTGCAAACAATTCTACGGGCTGTTGTATACTTTTCAGACGTTGCGAACCAAGCTTGCGTATGGGCACATCTAGCTTATTATACACCTGATCATAGACGGATCGGGTAAAACAAATCCCACCCGGCGATGCCTGCGTATAGATGCGGGAAGCCAGGTTAACGCCATCACCAAACACATCATTCGATTCAAAAACCACATCCCCAATGTGCAGACCAATCCTCAATTGAAGGGCGCGACCCGATTCAACCGAGGCATTGTAGAGTTTAAACTCCCGCTGGATGGCTATGGCACATTTTACCGCCTGGATAGCACTTTGAAACTCAACCAGAAATGCATCCCCCATCGTCTTGATTTCGTTACCTCCAAAAGATCGAAATATGGGTCGAACGAGATCCCGATGAAATTGTAATAACTCCAAAGCAAGCGCTTCATCACGCTGCGTTAGCGTACTGTACCCAACCACATCGGTGAACATTATTGCAGTAAGTCGACGCTCTGCAGAAGAAAGCATGGCTGGCTGGATTTTAAGCGTATATCTTAACCTTATAAGATACGAAACGAAGAGCAGACTTGTTAGAGCGGCTTGACGGTACGTTTTGCCGCAAATAGTAACGAAAGTGGCGTTGTACTAAGGATGATAATCATCACACTAGCATGCGAAATCAAGGCATATGCTAGTCCGGTGACTTCAGGAATCTGATAGAAAAGATGCAGGCCCTGTTGAACAATGAGGTGATAGGTTCCAATACCACCTGGAGATGGAATGGCCACGCCTACCGCCGATATGACGGTGATTACCAATGCTTCCTTCATCCCAAGGTTTGAAAGCAATCCACCCTCAATGAAACCAAAAGGAATGAATGTCATCAGCGTATAGCATACCCATATCCCCAGTGTTAGCACTAGAAAGAAAAAGGGTCGCTTGATGGTCCTAACGGACAAAAATCCCTCTTTAAAATGAGACAAAACCATCGATACTTTAGCATAAAACGCGCCAAAACGTTCCGATTTCGCGGCAATCTTACCGAATACAAACCAGGAGGCGTACGAAAAGAGCAGCACCAAAACTCCGTAGAGCACCAGTTTTAAGTAAAAACTCATCCAATTCGTTGGTTCGTCCATACCCATTAAGACCAAAAGGATCCTTTTGTCGGACAGAAGAAAGAAAAAGACGATGACCAAAAGAAGGAGTAGTGCTACCATATCAATGATTCTTTCGAGCACCACCGTACCCAGAACCGCTGCGACAGGCTTTTGTTCTTTCTTTGCCAGATAGTAGCACCGGGTAAATTCACCCAATCGTGGAACGGCATAGTTTACCGCATATCCATACATCACCCCAGCAAATAATACTCTCCTGCTAGATGCCACGTCATCGTGTTCGGTGAGCAATTTCCATCGTTCTGCACGTAACCAAAGACTTAATAGGGTAATCGGTATAAACGAAAGCAACCAGGAATATTGGATAGACGGCCATACTTCCTGTAAATCGGTGATAGGAATGGATCGAACCGCCAACCACAGAAAAACAATGGCTATGAGAAAGCTGATTAGACCTTTAAAAACATTGCTCTGTTGTTGGTTCAAGCTTGCTCCTTAATGACGCTCTAATTTCGTAGATCGATGATCTCTGCCGACTTTGGATACGAAAGTAAAAATGACTGCGGTGTTGGAGTAGTAAATTTCCCAAAAGAAAAACGTGATACAATCACATTGTCACTTTGATCAATAGCAGTAATACGAACAGGTATCGCCTGTTCATTCAATTCAATTTCAACCTTCGTAAATAGCGCAAAAGGGTCGTTTGAGGTCATAACTACCGTGCTATTTTTATTGCGCATTGGACCATTTCGAATGACATACTCACTCAATGACCCGAATAAGAAACGAGATGGAGCATATTCATCCTCTTCCGGATTATAGGAACTGATAATAACCTGGTTTTTTTCAGGGTTATATACATGGGAGGTTTTTCCATCAACTAACACTACGCCTGTAGAGGTAGAAAGACGATAGCGGGATTTGTCTATGAGTATTTCACCAAGGGTTAGCGTAGTATCGTTGGTGTATGAATCTATAAACTGATGGTTGAGTTGCGATTGAAAAAGTTCGCCCTTTTCAAAGCGACTCCTCAGTTGATCAAACTGTTTATTTCCCGTTGATTTTTGGGCTAAGGCTGGTATTGCAAGAAGCAGTAGCAGCCACAAGCCAATAACATATGTTTTAGTCAGCATCGAGATCTCGTAAATGGTTTTCCAATTCTTCTTCGTCTGCAATAAGTACCTGACGAGCAGAGCTACCTTGATATTTACCAACAATGCCAGCATTAAAAAGTTGATCGATGAGTCGACCGGCTCGACCGTAACCCACTTTTAGCTTGCGCTGTAGCAGAGAAACCGATCCTTGTTGATGCATAACAACAACGCGAGCCGCGTCCTCAAAAAGTGTATCCCGATCTTCTATTGCATTCTGGGCACTATCACCGCCGTTTGGATCTTCAATAACCGGTAACATATACCGACGATCATAACCTTGTTGATTACCAATATGAGCAGTAATGCGTTCAACTTCTTCGGTCGATATAAAGGCATTCTGGATTCGTACCATGGGTCCACCCGCAGAGAAGAGCATATCGCCACGTCCAACGAGTTGGTCGGCCCCCATAGTATCTAAAATAGTACGGGAATCAACTTTAGATGCCACTTTATAGGCAATACGCGCTGGAAAGTTTGCTTTGATGGTTCCGGTAATCACATTTACTGATGGACGTTGGGTTGCAACGACCAGGTGGATGCCTACTGCACGTGCGAGCTGAGCGATACGAGCGATAGGCTCTTCAATCTGGCGACCGGCAGTAATCATTAAGTCAGCCATTTCATCAATGATGACCACGATATAGGGCAGATATTTGTGGCCCAAGTCGGGCTCGAGCTGATTTGCTTTGAATTTTGTATTGTATGCCTTCAAGTCGCGCACCATAGCCATCTTGAGCAGATCATAGCGCTCATCCATTTCCTTACACACACTATTCAACATCTCAAGTACTCGGGAGGTGTCTGTAATAATAGCCTCTTCAAAATGGGGTAGCGTCGCTAGAAAATGGTGTTGTATACTCTGATATAGCGATAATTCAATTTTTTTAGGATCGATGAGTACAAACTTCAGATTCTCCGGATGGCATTTAAACAACAAACAGGTTAAGATGGTATTAATACCTACCGACTTACCGGATCCGGTAGCACCAGCTATGAGAAGGTGCGGCATCTTGGTTAAATCGATCATGAAAATTTCATTTTCGATCGTTTTGCCAAAAGCGACGGGCAGATCCATATCGGTTTCAACAAACTTGCGCGTATTGATCACCGATTTTGCATATACCACCTCTCTTTTTTGATTCGGAACCTCAATTCCTACTGCAGCCTTACCAGGAATAGGAGCAATGATACGCAATCCGTGTACCGCCATGGCCATCTTGAGGTCATCGGCATAGCTTTCAATTCGGCTGATTTTCACATCCGGTGCAGGCGTGAGTTCATAGAGAGTGACCGTTGGTCCAACGATAGCTTCTATACTGATGATTTCAATGTTGTGTCGACGCAACTTTTCCAGGATGATTTCTTTCGTTTCGTCGATCTCCGCATAATCGATCTCTTTACCCTCATTCGGTGGGGTATCAAGTAAGTTTAGCGTTGGAAAACTGTAGCGTATTTCGGGGATTTGTCGCTCGAGGGTTTTTTGTCTGCGTGCAAGTTCATCACCACTGGCTTGTTCATCTTCTTCACCAACAAAAACTTTGACCTCGACATCATCATGCGATGCCACACCCTCTTCAGGTTGCTTTTTTTCAAGCACGGCCCGAGGGGGCATCGACTCTAAGTACACTCTGTCTGCATCTTCTGCTTTGCGACGCTCTTCAGCCCGGCGGCGCGATTCGGCAATAGTAGCTTGTATGGACGCCTGCTGCTCTTCTTCAAGGCTCATTCGGGCATCTTTCTTTGATTCTACCACATTCGATGATTCATCCGTGGCATCCGAATCCACCTGATTCGGCTTTACTTGCTTGCGAACACCTTTGGTGAGGGGTTCGTCTTCGAAATATACCGGCGATGCCTTCTTTTCGGCAATTTCAGATGCCTTTTGTGCAATACGTTGGTCTCTATCTTGTTTCCACTGTTTGATTCTGTCGATGAGCCCCTGAACATCCTTATCTATGACAAACAAGCCCGTTACCAACAAGAGTATTCCCAAAATGATTGGGGTGCCCACTTCACCCGTGTATTTAAGTAATAAACCAGATAGAGTGATCCCAACTGTTCCTGCCCAGGTGAAGCCAAATGCTTCCTCTAAATCGAGGGCATATCGGAGGTATCCCGTTAGCGTAGCAAGAAGAAACATGAGATAGGTCACCAACATGGTAATTCCATTCAGGTGAAGCAATGGCTTACTTCTAAATATGTACCATCCATAGTAAATGGTTAGGAGCGGGATGAGTAAGCTAAAATAGCCGAATCCATTTTTGACGAATCCGTGGGAAATCCAAGCTCCCAATACACCGAGGCCATTTTTAACACGTTGTGAACCTTCGTCGACTGGGCTTACCCCGGGAACACCGAGCGATTGAATAAACGAACGATCAGCATCATCATACGTCAGGATACTTACGCCAACGAGAACAGCGATACCTATCAGGACAATACCGAAAATCTCGAGTTTTCTTTGCGAGCTTATCGTTTTGAGACCTGGTGTAGAATCAGCACTATTTTTTTTGGACTTTTCCATTCCAGACTAAGATAAAATAATCCCGTCTTTCATATTAACGTGTGGAACTATTGATATTAGGTCTATTTGACTACAATAAAAGATATCATTGGGATGTGCAATTCCTTCTAAACGACGAGCGTGGCTGCTTTTGAGTACGGCACCTTCGATATCATCCTCATAATTCTTATAGAGAAGATGGGCCATTTTTGCCCCATCGGTGGCTTCTTCATCTATTGTGCCATCCATAAGACGGTCGATGATTAATCCTGCACATAGCATGTCTTCCAGCGACAGACGGGTTTTCCAACCGGCGCAGATAAGAATGATGTCATCGTCATATTTCTTTAATTCTTCCACAACAGCTCCTGCATTCAGAAAACATCCAATCATAATTCTACTGGCAAGGGCTGCCCTGGTAACTGCTTTGGTACCATTTGTGGTATGAAGGATCATGGTGCGGCCTTCAACCGTTTCTTTGGAAAATTCCATGGGTGAATTACCATACTGAAAACCAGCAATCTTATGGCCGTCTTTTTCACCGCATAAGATCACACTTTTCGTGTCTAAATTAGCGGCAATTCTACTTGCTGCTGACATGTCTTCGACGGGAATAATTCCTTTTGCACCGTTCACAAAGGCTGTTACCATGCTTGAGCTTGCTCTCAACACATCGATAACGATAACCGTTTTACTGCGGACTTCGTCTTCCTGAAATGACTGGGCAGTAGAAAATACTTCTATGGAGCGTTTACTCATTTTTTATGCACAAATGGGGGTTTTTGGGTCGTTGCCGGAGCACGTTTACCACGAATGTCTATATAGATTTTCTGATTCGGTGAAGCATATTCTGAATCAAGGTAAGCCATGCCAATGCCAATACCCAATGTGACCGACTGAGTGCCGCTGGTTACTTCGCCTATTATTTCGCCTTGATCATTTTTAACTTCAAAATGAGATCTGGGGATGGCTTTTTCGTCATCCATCACAAAACCAATGAGCTTTTGCTGGGTACCCAGCTCTTTCAGGGTGGCAAGAACATCACTGGCAATAAAGGAGCCTTTGTTCAACTTTGTTATCCATCCCAATCCGGCTTCGATAGGGGTTCGTTTGTCAGAAATGTCATTTCCGTATAATGCATATCCCATCTCCAGACGGAGGGTATCGCGAGCTCCCAATCCACAGGCCTTGATGCCGAAAGGTTCGCCTGCAGTCATCATCGCATCCCACATGATGTTCGGATCTTGATTACCTGGCTTAAAGTAGATTTCAAAGCCTGGTTCACCAGTATAGCCTGTTGCAGAAATGATAACATTCGAAAAGTTCGCTACACTCGATTCTGTAAAATGATAATAGGGTATAGAGCCAATATCGGCAGTCGTTAATGTAGACAAAATCGCTTGCGATGAAGGCCCTTGTAATGCCAATAGGCAATAGTCATCCGATTCATCGCTGAGCCGGACCCCTTCGATAAGATGATCTCTCATCCACTGAACGTCCTTTTCTCGATTGGATGCATTAATGACCAATAGGTATCGCTGGTCATCCAGCATATAGATGATCAAATCATCGACGATACCTCCGTGCGGGTAGCACATCGCAGAATACTGTGCTTTGCCGATGTGCAATTTACTTACATCATTGATGGTAATCTGTTGTAAGAATTCCAGTGCCGAAGGACCTTCAACGATGACTTCTCCCATATGACTCACATCGAAAAGGCCGGCCGCCTGTCGAACAGCATGGTGTTCAATTTTAATACCTTCATAGTGAACGGGCATTTCAAAACCACCAAAATCGATGAGTTTGGCCCCGGCATTTTTATGTGACTCGTAAAAAGGTGTTCTTTTTAGCATAATTAAAGAGTGCAGAACTCAACTAAAATCTTATTGCCTGCCAGCGGTGTCTACGCTGAAAGCAGGTAGACATATGGCCCAATATTCACATTCTTCTTGAAAGGGATTGCTATACTGAACGGGTACGTTTCGGGATAATGTAATGCTATTCCCTGCCTGTAAATCAATATGCTCATTTTGGTCGATAAGGATACGCATTTTTCCCCTTAGAATTATGGTTATTTCGTCAAATTCGGGGATTTGAACAGGTTCGGTCCAACCGGGTGGAGCGATCATATGGGCAACAGAAACCTCTTCATTTTTTGTGCTGGCTTTACCGATATATTCATCGATACGTTTATTTCCTGGCACAGGAATGCGAACAGGGGCTTGTTGAATATGGTATTTCATTATGAAAATTAGATAGCATTAATCATCGTAAAGGTACGACCCCATCGGTAAACTTTACACCATAATTTGTTGTTGGGTGATATAAATTCTGACTTTGTTATTCAAACGAGGTCTTAGGCTCCGTATCTTGTTGAAAATTTAGACAATACTATGGCACTATCTATCGAGAGCGTTCGCGATGCGCTGAGCAATGTAATTGAACCGGATCTGGGAGAAGATCTCATTACCCTAAACATGGTTCATGATATCGCCGTTGACGGAAAAAAGGTTTCCTTCACCGTTAATTTAACTACACCTGCCTGTCCGCTAAAGGCGGAGATTGAGCGAGCGTGTATTAATGCCGTTAAACATCTTGTTGATAGTGACGCTGAAGTGACCGTAACGATGACGGCAAATGTTCAAAAGAACCGAACCGATGGTCAAGGTGATCAAACGCTGGCTAGTGAGGTTGCAAATATCATCGCAGTAGCATCTGGGAAAGGTGGCGTTGGCAAATCAACCGTATCCGTTAATCTGGCGATCGCACTTGCTAAGGCCGGTGCAAAGGTGGGAATTGTGGATACGGATATTTATGGCCCTAGCATTCCAGTGATGTTCGACATCAACGAGCGACCAGATATCAGTGTGCGCCGTAAGTTGATTCCTTTGGAAAAATATGGCGTTAAATTGTTATCGATGGGGTTTATGGTAGATCCGGACCAGGCTGTAATATGGCGTGGTCCCATGGTATCGAGTGCCGTTCGTCAGTTTTTGAGCGATGCCGAATGGGGCGAGCTCGACTACCTCATTTTGGATATGCCACCTGGTACGGGTGATATTCAACTGACCATCGTTCAGAATGTTCCTCTCACCGGGGCTGTTATTGTTTCAACTCCCCAAGACGTGGCTCTTGAAGATGCCCGCAAAGGTGTGGCGATGTTCAAAAAAGTAAATGTGCCTATTCTCGGAATAATCGAAAATATGGCATGGTTTATGGATCCAGCTGGAAATAAACACCATATCTTTGGAAAAGATGGTGCGCGTAAACTGGCTGAATCCCTCGAGGTTCCATTTCTGGGTGAGGTTCCCCTGGAGCAAGTGGTACGTGAAGGCGGTGACGAGGGTGTTCCAGTTGTGTTACGCAATCCCGACTCGGAGAGTGCACGCGCTCTGACGGCTATCTCGGAAAAGACTGCTCAATCGATTTCGGTGCGCAATGCCTCTTTACCGGCAACCAAAAAAATCGATATCCTCTTTCGTTAAACGATGGAACTCCTACATACAGAGAAGGGGTCGGCGCTGAGCACCGACCCCTTTTTTATTCCAAATGCACAGGATCGACTTAGCGGTTCTGTGTTTTTTCGCGGATACGTGCAGCTTTACCGGTAAGCTCGCGCAGATAGAACAACTTGGCGCGACGTACACGGCCGCGTTTTTTGATGTCCATTTGAGCAATGTAAGGAGACACTACCGGGAAAATACGCTCTACGCCGACGTTGTTTGAGATTTTACGTACGGTGAACGTGCGGCTTGCGCCTGCTCCGCGAATAGAAATGACCACCCCTTCGTACTGCTGAATACGCTCTTTTTCGCCTTCACGTACACGGTAGTGGATATTCACGGTGTCGCCCGGAAAGAATTCCGGTAACTCGTTTGCCTGCGTGTTATCGACTAGTTTTATCGTTTCCATCTTATTTTCCTTGCTGGCTGGGCTGTTTATTGTTCATTCAAATAGGTTTCATACATGTCGGGACGAAGACGCTTCGTCCGTTCCAAAGCATTTTCATGCCTCCATTTCTCAATTTTGGCGTGATCTCCACCAGTGAGCACTTCGGGCACCTTCCATCCATTGAAGGTAGCCGGTCGGGTGTAAGCCTCACAATCGAGTAGTCCGTCCTGAAAGGAGTCTTTTAAGGCGCTTTCAGCATCCCCAATAACCCCAGGTATCAGACGGGCAACGGCATCAACGATAACTAAAGCAGGAAGCTCGCCTCCCGATAGTACATAATCACCGATGCTATACTCGCGTGTAATCACATGGTCGCGTATTCTATGATCTACTCCTTTGTAATGTCCACACAAGATGATGATGTTCTTTTTTGTGGATAGCATATTCGCTTCGGTCTGTGTAAACGGGATCCCATCGGGAGCCATAAACACAATTTCGTCGTAAGGACGCTCCGACAAAAGCTGCTGGATGCAGGAGTAAATGGGTTGCGGACTCATCACCATTCCGGCACCACCGCCATAGGGAGTATCATCGATTTTTCGATGTTTATCCTCTGAGTAATCATGCAAATCGTGAAGGTGTACATCAAGTAGCGCCTTGTCACGAGCATTTTTTACAATACTATGGTTCAATGGTGATACCAATAGCTCTGGAACCGCACTAAGAAGATCGAAACGTATCATAATTCGAGTAATCCTTCGATATCAACCAGCGTTACCGTGGCTTCATCATCATCGATTTGATACACAAATGCTTCAACAAACGGGATAAGCACCTCACCTTTTCCGTCGATACGTGTTCGAAGGATGGGGTGTGCTGGATTTTCCAAGGTTTCGAGGACTTCCCCGATCGTCGTTCCCTTCTCGTTGAGTACGCGATAGCCGCTTAGGTCGTCAGGGTCGTCGTCGTCCAGGTCGATACGACCTGTTTCAATGAAGATTTCTTTCCCTGACAGAGCCGCTGCTGCATTTCGATCAGCGACCATTTCCAAATTAACAAAGAACGTTTGCCGATTACCCTGCAGATCTAATCGTGATGATCGTATCGTGTAGGGCTGCAGCATCCCGAAATCGCCCAACAGATACACTCTGTCAAGCTCGAGCAGCTGCTCCGGATAGGGCACTTGGGTTCGAACGCCAAACTCACCTTTCAATCCATGAGGCTTTCCCACCGTACCGATGGTATCGAAGCTTTGATGGATCTGTTTGTTGGTGGTCATGACGGCCTCCCCCTTTTGGAAGGGTTTAGGCTTCCTTATTCTCTTCGTCGCTGGCTTCTTCGGCTGGCGATTCCTCAGCAGGAGCTTCTTCTACTGGTGCTTCTTCAGCAGCAGCTTCTTCAGCTGGCGCTTCTTCGACTACACCTTCTTCAGCAGCTTCTTCGCTGGCAGCAACTTCGGCAGGAGCTTCACTTGCTTCAACAGCTTCAGCAGCTTCAGCGGATTCTTCTGCAGCTGTTTCTTCTGCAGCGGCTTCAACGGCTTCTTCAGCTGGTGCTTCAGCTGGTGCCTCAGCGGCTCTTTTGGCAGCTTCTTCAGCTTTTTTAGCTTTTTCAGCCTGAGTTACCTTGTAGGATTCCTCTTCTGCTTTGAGGCGCTCGCGCATCAATTCAGCACCTGTTTTAGCCACTTTGGTACCTTTGGCATTTTTCCAGGCTTCGAGGGTTGCATTAATTTCTTCTTCCGATTTACCCCAACCCATGAGGTGAATACGGTACATAACACCCTCTTTTTTCAGGATGGCACGTACTGTGTCGGTAGGTTGAGCTCCGGTTTTGAGCCAGTGGATAACGCGGTCTGTTTTGAGGGTTACCTTCGTTACAGAACCAACCGGATCGTAGCGACCTAAGTCTTCGATGATTTTACCATCACGTTTTGCTCGTACGTCGGCTGCAACAATGTGATAATACGGCTTTTTCTTGCGTCCATGCCGTTGGAGTCGGATTTTAACCAATGTGATCTCCTCAGATTTATGGTTTGATGTTTGTTTTGATTAGTGGATTATCTTCTGAGCGCAGGATTGATTCCTTTCATCCCCTGCATCAATCGATTCATTTTGCCCATGTTGGTCATCGATTTCATCATCTTACGCATCTGCTCAAATTGTTTGAGAAGATCGTTGACATCACGAACTTCTGTTCCCGATCCGGCCGCAATGCGCTTACGGCGACTACCATTAATTTTATCGGGATTACGTCGCTCGTCGGGAGTCATGGAACGGATGATGGCTTCAATGGGCTTGAGGGCATCGTCGTCGATAGGTAAATCTTTCATAGCACCGCTCATACCTGGGATCATCGCCAGGAGGTCTTTCATAGATCCCATGCGCTTGATTTGCTGCATTTGATCGAGGAAATCCTCTAGGTTGAAGGTATTAGAGCGCATTTTGGCGTTGAGCTTGGCTGCCTGCTCCTCGTCGATCTGCTGCTGGGCGCGTTCTACCAGCGAGATCACATCACCCATGCCGAGGATACGCTGCGCCATACGATCCGGATAGAAGACCGAGATGGCATCCATCTTCTCGCCGGTGCTCATAAACTTGATAGGCTTCTCGACCACATAGGTCACCGAAAGCGCAGCACCCCCACGTGTGTCGCCATCCAATTTGGAGAGCACAACCCCGTCAAAATCTATACGCTGGTTGAACTCGCGAGCGGTGTTGACCGCATCCTGACCCGTCATGGCATCCACCACAAAGAGCGTCTCATGGGGCTTGAGAAGCTGCTTGATCTTTGCAACCTCCGACATCATCTCTTCGTCGACATGCAGACGACCTGCCGTATCGACGATGAGGACATCGCACATATTTCTTTTACAGGCCTCCAGGGCCTCCGTAGCCACCCGAACGGCATTTTTTTCTTCAATGGAGTAGACCGGAACGCCAATTTGTCCGGCAAGCGTCTTGAGCTGCTCTACGGCTGCCGGACGATAGACATCGGCAGCGGCCAGCATCGGTTTGCGACCCTGACTTTTGAGCAGGTTGGCTAATTTAGCTGTGAATGTCGTTTTACCCGATCCCTGCAAACCCGCGATTAAAATTACGGTCGGCGGATTCGCCGCCATGCGAATATCTTCTTTTTCCTTGCCCAAAATGCGTACCAGCTCGTCGTAAACGATTTTGGTGAACATCTGTCCGGGCGAAACGGCAGTGATAACACTCTCACCCTCAGCAGCTTCTTTTACACGACGGGTAAACTCGCGGGCTACATCATAGTTGACGTCAGCATCAAG
>CAZXGO010000005.1:0-8986 GCA_964640035.1 uncultured Chitinophagales bacterium | reverse complement strand
AAGGAGGGCTCTACGGATCTCTCGAACGGTTTCAGCGATGTTAACTTCGCTGATTCGACTTTTTCCCGACAGGGATTTAAACGCTTCAGTAAACTTGGAAGAGAGATCGTCAAACATGGCACTATGCCTTTGGTGATGCGGTAAAGCACGAATGCTTTGGTGCAGAGTCTAGTAATATACAACCTTTTTTTGATTCTTCAAAGACTTACCCTATCTCCTCTGCCCCCACCTTGATATCTCGGTTGATCGACTTATATTCTCAGGGTAATCAAGAAACCATAGCTCAACTTATGTCAACTCCACAATCATACGGTTTATTAAAAGGGAAAAAGGGTCTGATTTTTGGTGCCCTCGACGATCGCAGCATCGCCTGGCGTGTTGCACTGGCATGTCACCGTGAAGGTGCTTCGCTGATGCTTTCGAATGCGCCTATTGCCCTTCGTCTGGGTCAGCTTAATGCCTTATCGGAAGCCACCAATGCTCCCATCGTAGCCTGTGATGTGAGTAAAAACGAGGAGGTTGAAGCCCTCATGCAACGTGCAAAAGAGGAAATGGGTGGGGTTGACTTCATCCTGCACGCTATTGGCATGTCGCCCAACATTCGTAAGACCAAAGAATACACCGACCTCAACTACGATTGGATGCATCAAACCATGGATATCTCAGCCATATCCCTGCACCGTATCCTTCACTATGCAACTGAAGGGGTCAATGTGTTGCGCGATGGCGGCTCAGTGGTCGCTTTGTCGTACATTGGAGCCCAGCGCATCTTCTCGAAGTACAGCGACATGAACGACGCGAAAGCATTACTCGAAAGTATCGCCCGCAATTACGGCAGTCGCCTGGGTAAACGCGGTATCCGTGTGAATACGGTCTCGCAGGCACCAACGATCACCTCAGCAGGATCAGGTATCAAGGGCTTCGATGGTATGTTTACCTTCGCCGAAAAACTTTCCCCCCTGGGTAACCCATCGGCCGATGAGTGTGCTGACTATTGTGTGACCCTATTCTCAGACCTCACTAAGAAGGTGACGATGCAAAATCTTTTCCACGACGGTGGATTCTCATCCAACGGCGTCAGCGAAGAGATGCTCATGGATCTAGCTGCTGTGTACGCCAGGGATTCAGAATAAGACCCCTATGAACGAACCTCAGCAAACCTATCATGTTCTTGGTCTGGATCCCGGATCAAGGGTGATGGGTTACGCTGTGTTACGTTGCGAGGGTAAACTGATGACGGCGGTCGACATTGGAGTGCTGCGCCTTCACGAAACCCAGGATCACCCCGATCGCCTGGAACGTATTTTCGACCTGGTGAGCTCTCTCATCCTTGAGTATTCCCCATCAGCCGTTGCCGTCGAAACCCCCGTCTACGGCAAAGACCCTCTGGCTATGCTTAAGCTGGGTCGTGCGCAGGCTGCTTGTATCCTGGCTGCCCGACTCAAATCGGTGCCCATCGACGAATACTATCCCAAGATGGTCAAAAAGTCCGTAACCGGGAATGGGAACTCCAGCAAAGATCAGGTCGCCTATATGCTTGAGCGAACGGTGAAACTTACCGATGTTAGTTTGCCCCGCGACGCCACCGATGCCCTGGCGGTTGCCTGGTGTCATGTGACCCAAAAACGGAGCTCGGCCGCTCCAATACCGGTTGTGAAACGACGTGCTCAGGACAAAAAACATGCCTGGTCTGATTTTCTATCCCAACATCCGGAGCGTATCCACAAAGCCTAAGCCCTATGATCGCCTTTCTACGTGGTAATATCTTCGATAAACAGACCGACTTCCTGATCCTCGATGTTCAAGGCGTCGGATATAAAGTGGGTGTTTCGCATCAAAGCCTGCAGGATATCCCCGAAACGGGCAAAGAAATCACGCTATTGATTCACCACCATATCACCGAGGCAGGTCAATCCCTGTATGGCTTCGTTCGTCGCGAAGAACAGGCACTTTTTGAAGAGTTGATCACCGTTAAAGGCATTGGACCCCGACTTGCTCTGGGTATACTATCAAGAATGAATGCCGCAGATTTAATGGATGCCATCGTTCGTCAGGATGTGCTCCGATTGTCGGGTGTGCCTGGCATCGGTAAAAAGACCGCTGAGCGCATCGTGCTCGAGTTGCGTGATCGTGTCAACAAAAAGAGGGATAGTATTCAACTTCCCGTGGGACTCCCAGGCAGCTCGCTAGCACGAGAGGCCATCGCAGCTCTGGAGGCCTTAGGATATAAGAGAAACACGGTAGATTCAACGATTTCTGCCCTCTTACGCGCCGATGATGCTCCCGACAATGTGTCAGATCTGATAAAGAGGGCACTTAAAGAAATGCAGTGATAACAATTTGTTAACACATTGATAACCTTGTATTGACCTGTCCATATTATTTTTTGGTAACCTATGCTTGATTCAACGAGTGCCCGACAAGCAAAACCAGACCCGGTCGATATGCAAAAAAGCACGATTCTCATCGTGGACGACGAAACAGATATCCTTGATCTGATTGAATATAATCTAAACAAGGAGGGGTTTAAGGTAATGACCGCTGAAGATGGGGAGCGTGGGCTCGAACAAATGCGCCGCACAAAACCTGATCTGGTATTATTGGATATCATGATGCCTAAGATGGATGGTATCACCGTAGTTGAGCATATGCGCAGCGAGTCAGGCCTGAAAGATATACCCGTCATCTTTCTGACCGCTAGGAGCGACGAAAAAACAGAGGTTCGTGGACTTGATATGGGTGCCGACGATTTCTTAACCAAGCCAATATCGACGGCAAAGCTCGTTTCGCGCATTAAAGCGGTATTACGGCGAAGCTCGGAGGAGGCCGTTGCCGAAAAGGTTCTCGTGCTTGGCGACCTTATTATCAATCGTGAGCGGTATCTGGTTAGCCGCGCAGGTAAGGAATACCACCTGCCACGAAAAGAATTTGAACTCCTCTATTATCTGGCAACACGACCCGGTAAGGTCCACGATCGCCAAAGTCTTCTGAATGCCATTTGGGGGAATAATGTCTATGTAATTGACCGTACCATTGACGTGCATATCCGTAAAATTCGTGAAAAACTAGGCGATGATTACATTGAAACCGTCAAAGGGGTTGGTTATCGATTCAAGGATTAACACAAGGGGAATCATATGCTCCGGGTAGCTCTTCGGGTAGCGTTGTTGTCGAGCGCCATCGTATTGGTTCTGTTCTCCATTCTTGGCTTCCTGTTTCTTAATTATGCGTCGGTTTTACTGATTGCCCTGGCATCCGCTGCAATCGTGTTTCTAGTGGTGTATACGACGGTAGTCCTGTTGTTGAAGAAACGCCTCACTCGAATTCTTGAAGAGCTTGATGATTTGAATCAGAAACGTTTTTTTGATCATGAGCCGAGAGAATATCCTGATGATGATGAAATCGATGATATCCTGCGTCGTTTGGATGAGACCTCCTTTACCATTGAAAAAGAGTTCTATCGTCTGAAGCGGATGGAAAATTACCGCAAAGACTTTATTGGCGACCTTTCCCACGAACTGAAGACCCCGATTTTTGCCATACAGGGCTTTGTTGAAACCCTTATCAACGGTGCGCTCGAAGATCCGGAAGTAAATCGGGAGTTTCTCAAAAAGGCTATGCGGAATGTGAGCCGATTGATCTCGTTGACAAACAACCTGATGGAAATTGCCAAACTGGAGACAGGTGAACTGAAGACGCTTCTCTCCGAGATACCCCTCAAATCTGTGATTTTAGAGGTCGTCGAAAATCTCCAATTCAAAGCCGAGCATGAGCAGGTTAACATCATCGTAGACGATATGGATACTGATCTTTTGGTGATGGCTGACCGAAATCAGATTCGTCAGGTGCTTATCAATCTTATAGAGAATGCTATTAAGTACAACAAGCCCCATGGAACGGTTCATGTCGGTACCTTTATGACCCCAAACCAGGGAAATAAGAAGATTACGGTCTATGTGCGCGACACGGGCATCGGTATCGAGGCTAAACATATTCCACGTATCACGGAGCGCTTTTATCGGACGGATAAATCGCGAGCACGCGACAAGGGTGGCACGGGCTTGGGTCTAGCCATCGTCAAGCATATCATCGAGGCGCATAACGAGCAGCTCAGCATCGAAAGCGAGCCGAACAAAGGCACGACCTTTTCGTTTACCTTACAAAATGCAGCGCTGATTTCGGGATGATTCCCAGGTTGCTTACCTTGTGAGTAACCTACGATTGAAGACGTCATCTCTATATGAACTATGCTGTGATCATGGCTGGGGGATCGGGTACCCGTTTCTGGCCGCTTAGCCGCAAAGCTCTTCCAAAGCAGTTTCTACGCTTATTTGGTGGCACCAGCCTAATTCGTCAAACCTACGAGCGCATTAAAGCCCTCTTCCCCGACGAGCATATTTATGTGGTCACGAATAGTGGTTATGTGGATCTGGTACATGCTCATATACCCGAGTTACCCCTACAGAATATTATCGGTGAACCTGTTGCCAAGAATACCGCTCCCTGCGTAGCCATGATCTCGAGTTTGCTGCTCGCCAAAGATCCCGATGCTGTACTCAGTATTTTACCGGCCGACCATGCTATCGTCCATGCCGACCATTTCAGGGAAATTCTACAGCTAAGCCTGGATGAGGCTCGTGAGCGTGGTGGACTTTTTACCATTGGAATTAAACCGAGTCGCCCAGAAACAGGATATGGATACATCCAAATTGACGGAAGCGCTAAGGGTCCGGTATACCCGGTAAAAACCTTCGCAGAAAAACCCGACCTTCCTACCGCCCAGGCCTTCCTTGCATCCGGCGATTTTCTATGGAATAGTGGGATGTTCATTTGGAAAGCCTCCTCCATCATGCGTGAGTTCGATGCCCATTTACCAGATATTTCAGAGCTCTGTGAGGCGATGAAGCCCGGCTTGTTGGGTAACGATGCGCAACATTTTATCGACGATTTCTATCATCGTGTGGAGTCGATTTCCATAGATTACGGCATCATGGAGAAAGCACAACAGGTGTATGTGATTCAGGCCGATTTTGGTTGGTCTGATGTAGGGAGCTGGCTGGCCGCCTGGGAATTGGGCGACAAAGACCCTTCGGGAAACAGCATTCACGGGGATTCGGTCGAAGTTGTCGACACCCATAACAGCTATGTTCACAACGCGGGGGATCGATTGATTGCCCTGGTCGGTATGGAGGATGTAGTGGTGGTAGATACGGGTGATGCCATCCTGATCATGCCAAAATCGAAAAGCCAGGATGTGAAGACCCTGCTTGAAAAAAATCTGCCCCGGCACGGTGATCGGTATCTCTGATCAAACCGTGAGGGTGAGTCCGTCGTAGGCAAGATTGATGCCTTGTGGCAACCGCCGCTCAACATCCTCGTGGACCACATGAGAGGACATGTGGACGATATAGGTTTGTGGAACACACAGCTTCTGGGCTGCTTCAACGGCTTCCGGGATGGTCATGTGTGTAGGGTGTTTGGGTCCCCAGCGTAAACCGCTCAACACCGCAACTTTGGATCCATGAATTAAGGGTAGTGTTTCATCCGGAATGGCGCTGGCATCCGTAACATAGCTAAAATCATTCAATCGAAAGCCCAGTATATCCAGTTGTCCGTGTTTTATAGGTAAGGGGGTGATGCGGATATCCTGAAAATCGATCGGTTCGGGCATCAGGCGGAGGTCGATGTCGGCTGATCCAGGCACTTTCTCGGGTCCAAACATATAGTGAAAACGATGGATGATACTACGCTTGCACGATGCTGTTGTGTATGCGGGGATTACCGCATTTTGCTGATAATTAAAGGGACGCAAATCATCGAGGCCAGCTACGTGATCGTTGTGTTCGTGCGTGATCAACAACAGGTCGATCCGTTTGATGTTGGATCGGAGGGTCTGAAGTCTAAACTCAGGACCAATATCGATGATGACTGAGGTTTCGTCGGTTTCAACCCAAACCGAGCATCGATATCTGAAGTCACGCGGATCCTGGCTGGTATGACCAAACCCACCAGCAACTGGAACACCCATAGAGGTGCCGGTGCCCAGGAATGTCACCTTCATGAGGCAGCCTCATCCAGGGGGGTATCCCACAGCTCGGGATTGCGTATTCTGGCTTGTCGATCCCAGTATTTTTCCAGTTCCTTGCGAACCGCTGGCTTTACAAATTGATCCTCAAAATCAGATTCTTTGAACCGCAGACAGATACTGGCTACTTGCGATTCAGGGGGGAGCATTTTATTGAGCATGATGAGCTTTTCGCCTTCCAGCAAACAGTTTCCATTTCGGAAATTCCCTCTCTCACGCCGGAATCGATACCCTTTGGCTGTAAGAATCTCCTCGAGTTCCGTTAGTAATTTATCGGCTTTCATTAAAATCGTATTCCTACAAAAATACTATGTCCCGTCAGACGATATTCAAATTGTGTGTTATCAATATAATAGTCTTGAAAGGTATAATCGTAGCCAAAACTGAGTCCAAGCGACTTGGAAAGATTATCGATCAAATAGCGCGCTTTGATATCAAGGAGTACCGTCTGGCCTCCTTCAGCACCGAAAGATCGCGCAGAGTAGCCATAATTAGCATTCGTTGATAGATCTATGGATTGCTTTCGTTGCACACGCACGATGGTTCCAATTCCAGAACCTACCAGGAAAGAGCTTTGCTGAAATTCGTCATTGCTATCGCCTTGGGTCGTATTTCTGACGGTACGCCAGTCTGTAATGAGTCTAAGTGGTATGTAGGCCGTTGTTTTTGCACCACGATTAAGGGCTAATTTATTCGATACCGTTGCACCAATATTGAATGCAGATATCTTACTAGTGCCCATGTTTTTTCCGTAGGCCAGATGCACATTTAGCGTGGGTGATTCCATAACAGCCCGGAACATAAGGTCCTTGTAATCTAAAGGAACATTGGCGTTGATGCCATCACCCTTCCAACTGAAATCCATGGGTGCGAGTCCGATCATCAGGGTATTGCTGGATGGACGCACCACACGGTCGGTTTGGTCGCCAACGCTGAACATTTGGGCGAAGCTAGCCTTTGGGGCTAAAATGCAGGCTAGGGCGACACCCATCACCATTAAAATGTGGAATTGGGAACGCTTCTGGCTACCTTTTCCTTTAGTTGATGTAGTTGAACACCCAATGAAACTTTGAACACGCATGAAGTCTATCACTTTACTCTTAATGTTGATCGGTATGTTTACCCTGAACAACGACGGTTCGAGCATCCATCGTTTCTCGGTTAAAGATATCGATGGTAAAGATATGAAACTTGAATCCTACAAAGGAAAAGTAGTTCTCATCGTAAATGTTGCCTCTCGCTGCGGTTATACGAAGCAGTATGCAGATCTGCAGAAACTCTATGAACAGTATCAGAAGCAAGGCCTGGTGGTTTTGGGATTCCCGGCGAACAATTTCGGCGGACAAGAACCGGGCAGCAACGAAGAAATCAAATTATTCTGTTCTGAGACCTATAATGTCAGTTTCCCGATGTTTTCGAAGGTATCTGTAAAGGGCAATGATATCCACCCTTTGTTTAAGACCTTGACCACGGCGCCGAATCCTAACTTTACAGGTGATATCAACTGGAATTTTGAGAAGTTCCTCATCGATAAAAACGGCAATCTTGTACACCGTTTCCGTAGCAAGACGGAGCCGATGAGTACGGAGTTGGTTTCGGCCATCAAGAAGTTGTTGTAGGACGATTGTCTTCACAAAAAAAGCCCGATAGATCTTCTACCGGGCTTTTTTTATGGGAAAACGAAGCCTTTAATCGACCCATTCGGCTACAAAGATGTTTGTATCGCGACTTGGGATGCGTTCTTTGTTGCGGTTTGAGGCAAATACGAGTTTTTTGCCATCATAGGAGAACATGGGGAAAGCGTCGAAAGTACCGGAATGCGTAATTTGTTTGAGTTCGGTGCCGTCGATATTAACCATAAAGATATCAAACATACGTCCACCCTGCTCAAGCGTGTGGTGATTGGAGGAGAATAGGAGGCGTTTTCCATCAGGATGGAAGAAGGGGGCCCAGTTGGCGCCGGGAAGGTTTGTAACCTTAACGACATTGGATCCGTCGATATCGGCCACGTAGATATCGAGGGCTCCTGGTTCAACCATACCTTTTCCGAGTAGGTCCAGATAACTTTTTTGGGACTCGCCTTCGGGTCTGCTGGCTCTCCAAACGATTTTTTTGGAATCGCGGGAGAAGAAGGCTCCGCCATCGTAGCCGATGGTGTTGGTTAGTTGAAGTAGCTCACCGGTAGCGATTTCATAACGCCATAGGTCGAGGTCACCGGATCGGGTAGAGGTGAATATGATGTACTTACCATCAGGGGAGACGGTGGCTTCGGCATCGTAGGAGTCGCCGCCGATAAGGACTTCGGAATTAGATCCATCGGGATTGGCGATATAGATATCGTATTCGGCGTAGATAGGCCAAACGTAGCGGTTACTAGTCATCATAACGGGTGGTGGACATTTCTCCATTTTGCCGTGCGTAGAACCGTAGATGATACGTCCATCGGGCATGAAGTAGGAGCAGGTGGTTCGGCCTTGACCATTCGAGACGGGGATGTATTGTTGTCCATCGATGGGCTGTCCATCGGCGCGCATGCGGAAGATCTGATCACAACCGGCGGTGTTGATATTGGACCAATCGCTTTGGAAAACGAGTTCCTGGTCGTCGAAACTCCAGTAGGCCTCGGCGTTATTGCCACCGAAGGTGAGTTGGCGGATATTGCGAAGATGGTCTTCCCCGTCGAAACGGAGGGAGTCGGTGCTGGGGTCGTAGGTGGCTTCTTCTTGAACTGGAGTAGGATTGCAAGCCGATAGTAGGCTGACACTTGCGAGGGCAAGTGTGGTGATGAACCATTTCATGGAGTTTGAATCAGTTGAGGAGATAGGAGTTGAGGTAGAATTTCGGAATGGGTACGTTGAGCGTGTCGCCCTCGGTGGTCGTCATTTCGTACCAGCCCGACAT